>JAAWOU010000019.1 GCA_022799755.1 Lachnospiraceae bacterium | reverse complement strand
GGGTTGAGCTGCTGGGGATCCCCCACCAGCATCAGGCTCTCCCCCCGCAGGATGGGCACCAGAGACACCGCCGTGTTGCACTGGCTGGCCTCGTCCATGATGACCATGTCGAACATGGGCCCCGGCTCCCCCAGCCTGTGAGCGGAGATGCAGGTAGTTATGATAATGGGAAAGATTTCCTGGAGTTTTTTCACGTTTGCAGTCTCTGTCAGGTATTTGGAAAAAGCGGCGGTCTGCTGTTCTTCCTCCGTATCGAACAGAATCTTTCGCAACCCCGCATATTTTTTATCATCCATTTTTTTGAGATAACGCGCCGAAGTGTAATAGAGGTATTTGCACAGCTCCTCCTGATCGTCGTCCAGCAGGGCCAGGGCATCCCCGTCCGTGATCTCCCCCATCTGTCCGATCCGCTTCTGCACCTGTCCAAGCTGTCTGCCCTGGAGGTCCGCCTGAAAGGGCAGCATCTCCATGGACATCTGCACCCGGCTCTGGTACTCAAGCAGACGGTTCAGGGTCTCGCTGCGCTCCTTTAAGTCCAGCACTTCCTCATATCTGCGCAGCAGGTTGGACAGGTTCTTCGCACGGTTGGCTCTGTCCCCTTTCCTCCGGTCCAGGGTGCCCTCAAATACCATTATGCCCTGAACTTGCTCGTACAGGTTTCGGATATACTTTATGGACTCCCGAACCTTGTCCACATTTCCCAGCCGCAGGACAGGGAATGGAATCCGCTTCCCCTGGTATCTTAAATCCGTCAGCTTTTCGAATACCGTATTGATCGGGTGGTTGTTATAAGAGGCGAAAAGTACCGTTTTTTCGTTGAAAAAGGCGGTTACTATGGTATTGAGAATGGTGTTGGTCTTCCCGGTGCCCGGCGGCCCCTGGATATAGGCCAGGGGGTACTTCATGGCATTGTGGATGGCCAGGAGCTGATCCAGATTGGTCTGGCGGCTGATCAAGGCCAGGGGATAGTTCTTCCTGCGCAGAGGCCTGTCCAGCAGATCCCCGAAAAAAGCTTTCAGGGGCACCGTGCTCCTGTCCTCGTCGTACATCTTTATGATGGCCTGGTATTCCGAGTGAAGATCCAGGGCAATATCCATCCCCATGCCGATGACGTAGGGCATGTCGTCCACCCCCATTACCCGGCCGCTGCGGCGCATGATACAGTCCTTGATCTTCTCCTGGTTCTTCTCGAAATCCTTTAGCAGCTCGTATTCGTCCCCATCCAGGTATCTGCGGATATTCTCCTTTACCTCCCCATAGCTGTACTCGGTGCAGATGGTGATGTCCTCCTCCGGCCGCAGGAGGCGGTTTTTCACGTCCAGCTGGAGTTTGCGGCAGGCCAGCACGTAGAGTCCTCTTGCGGTGTGGATGCTGAGCACGTTCATGGCAAGCTGCTGGATGGAAAGCCTGGTGGCTTTTTCCTTTTCTTTTTCCGTCCTCCTCTGGAAATTCCGGACTATGGTGCGGAACTGTTCCCCGTCCAGCGCATAGCCCTCCCCCTGGAAGCTCTCCCTGTCCAGATAGCGGACCAAAGCAAAGTCCGAATGGTAGGGCACCGTGTCCATGCGGTTGCATATTTCCAGGTAATTCAGGATTTTCAGGTTGGGAGAATTGTCGAAGAGGGATTTGTATCTGTGGGAATTCAGGCTGATGTCCTCCACCAGTTCCTCATTGACAGGCTGATAAGACCCCTCCACGATCTGAGAGGTCAGAATAGAGTATTTCGTGACCTGGCTTTCTCTGTTCCTGTACTCGATCTGCAGCCATTTTCCCTCGTGGATGGCTCTGAAAATGTCACGGCAGATATTGTTCATCGGAATGCTCCTCTTCCATGGAATGCTCCTCTTCCATGGAATGCTCCTCTTCCATGGTCCCTGCCACCGGCAAGCTATGCTCAGGACATGTTCGCGGACTATTGATTTTCGTCAACCCAGGGGCTTTGCGCCCACCCGTTCGCCCAGCCGCACTTTCGTTTCGATGCCCAGGCGGGAGTTGCTCCGGATATCCGCGTCCGGCAGGACTTTATCCTTTCCCGTAATCAGGATCACCGTGGAGCCGCCGTATTCAAACCTGCCTTTCTCCCAGCCCCGGCGCACCCGCCGGCCCCTGTCATGGTTCCGAATCTTCCCTACCAGCATGGCCCCCACTTCCATCTGAACCATCCTGCCAAATTGCCTGGAGCGGAAAAGACAGTATTCCCTGGTGTTCTCCTTATAGACAGGGTATCTGTCGCCTGCCACCGGATTCACCGTATGAAGCACCCCCGGAATCCGCACAGCCTCCCCCACCCTGCCATCGTCCACATAGATGTAACGGTGGTAGTCCTCCACGCACAGCCGAAACACCCACACATAGCCTCCCATGAACTCTGCCGCCAGTCTGTGGCTGCGCAGCAGACTGTCTACGGTGTAGCGCGTATTTTTTATGGGAAAACCGCTTTCGCCGTCGATGGGATACACGCTTACCCTGCTGTCGCAGGGGCTGACAAGCGCCCCGGGACAGGCATCCAAAGTACGCGCGCCTTTCGCCAGCTTCCGCGTAAAAAAGTCGTTGTAGGACTGATATTCCCTGGACTCGCACTGCGCCATGTCAATGGAATGCCTGCGGACGAACCCGGGGATCAGCGCCCTGGAAAGGCCCGAATCCAAAAAAGCCCCGGTCAGCTTTGACACTGCAGGAGACACCAAAAGCTTCAGAAGAAAACGCCCCGGCACAGTCCCATAGAGCCCTTTCAAAATCCTGTCCTGCTCTTTCTCCACAATATTCCCTTTTCTGTCCACCACCAGACTCATAGCCGCCTCCTTTATCAAATCCCCTTGAGCAGACTCCGCCAGCTATGCCACGCAAAAAGGATCACCAATACCGCCAGCGTCACCGCGGCTACGATAAAGAGCACCTCTTTCACAGACGGCTTCCGAAGCCTGAAATTTAATATAAACAAAAGTCCCACCAGCGCCACCACCACATGCAGCGACACCACAAATGCCATATGGCTGGGGAACAGGGGCGACACCACAAACAGAAGCGGCAGCGCAATGGCCATGGAGGTGATGGGCAGCCCCTGATAATACTTTCGTGCCCCCCCTTCCTCGGCCTGGCGCTTTGCCTCCATCACATTGAAATACCCCAGGCGGATCAGACCGGCCAGTCCGTACAGCGCCAGAATGGCCATGCTCCAGATCCGGTCCATTCCCAGCTTATAGCAAATCACGATGGGCAGCACGCCAAAGCAGACGATATCACACAAAGAATCAATCTGTATCCCGAAGTTCTTTTCATCATCCGTCCGGTTCTTCTTGGTCCTGGCAATCTTCCCGTCGAACATGTCGCACAGCCCCGAAAAAGCCAGAAAGAAAATCGCCCACCGCAGATTCATGGTGCTGGCGCTGAAAATGCCTGCCACCGCGGATATAAAACTGATGTAGGTGAGTATCACCGTGTAATCGTAAAAACCTATCAAAAGAACCCCTCCTCACATTCCGTCCCCAGTTCCCAAAGTCTTATAGAATCATTATTGTTCAATCATGGCATAATGGCCAGGCGGCCGCTTCCAATCTCCGATAAGGTCATTCTGCCATATCAAGATATGTGCCGCAGGCCAATTATAGGACAAATAAAAACAGTCCAAAGTTTATATCGACAGATTTCTTTTTATATCTTAGTCTTTTTCATAGAAATTTATCAACATTTTATGCCATTTTTATTATCCAATTCTTTATCCCCGGCTCTTTTTTATGTCCATACCCCAGAACGGTTTCAGCGCTCCCGCCGGAACGTATAGTACAGCTGCGCTGCCACCGTAAAAAACGCACTGATCAGAAGCTCCCCATAGTATCCCATCCCCCTGGAAAGAACCATGGCCGGCAAAAGCACCGTCCCAAACACCGGAGCGAATATGTCCATAAACAAAGCCTCGCTGATGCCCATGCCGCCCGGAAGCGGCAGCATATCCACGGACACGGATATCACTGCCTGTAAAAGCACCACATCCCCCATGGACGTGCCCTGCATGCCAAAGGCCCTATACACCGTCCATGTCACCATAAACAGCGCCAGACGCTGGACAAATGTAATCAGCATCACCCAGAGGAGCACATGAATATGCTTTCTTAAGTACAGCGCGGTGCCCCGATAGACCTCCATGGACTCGCTTAACTTCCTGCCCCGCTCCTTTTTATGCCTTACAAACCGCAGCCGCTCCAGCACTACAAGCCCTTTTTGCAGAATGAACTCCGTCAGCATCGGATGGAACACCAGCACGGTCATAAAAGTGACGCAGAAAACGTTCAGTCCCAGCCCCAGATAAAAGACCGGGAGGATTCCCTCCAGATACCGGTGGAGAAATCCATGTCCGAAGCAGACGATTCCAAGCCCGATGGCCACCAATACCAGCTTATATGTAATGGTCACCACCATCAATATCACCGTAGCCACGGGAATGGAAATCTTTTCCTTTTTCATGAAATATACCTGGGCGGGCTGCCCGCCGCTGGCCGATGGGGTGATACAGCTGAAAAAGAAGCCTGCGGAGGAAAACAGAAAGCATATTCTTCTTTTCAGGCGAATTCCAAAGGATTTCAGCATGTACCAGAGAATGACGGACTCCCCCCAGATGAAGAAGAGAACCAGGGCAGCCCCGGAAATCAGCCATTTGATGTCCGCCTCTCTGATGGCATCCGCCATGGACTCCAGATCCTCCCCATGAAAGACGCCGTAGATGGTAAATGCAAAGACCAAAGCCAGAAAAATGCCATTCCCGATTATTTTTTTCTTTGACCGCACGAATCTTCTCCCTCCAGGCTAAACCTCCGGTTCATTTTATTCAGAATCCTTTCGTATACGCTCCATACCCTTGCTTTTTTCCCGATGAAAAGGCAAATCTCCGCCAGGGCAATCCCCCCTGCAACGTCCGCTATCACATGCTGCCTGGTGGTCAGGGTGGAAATACAGACTGCCAGAGCCAGCAGACAGGAAAGCACTCGGTACCACTTAGGTACGCTGTTTTTCCCCCGCAGTCCGATATAGCAGAACCAGCTTACCAGACAGTGGATGGAGGGAAAGAGATTGTCTGCCGCATCCGTGGCGTAAAGGCCGATCACCACCTGGTTCCACAGGCCCTCCGGCTCCACCACAGGCCTGGTATTGGTGGTGGGGTACAGCAGGTAAAAAGCAAGGCACACTGCCCTGGACAGAAAATCCGCCGCGAAGAACTGGCAGACCTCCCGCTTCCCCTGCCTGGCGATAAGGATATAATTCACGATCCAGAACAGATAACAGCCCAGATAGATCGCCACCGTCCAGGGTACAAGAGGTATCAGCTTATCCAGCTCTCCCTCGATATTATGGTGGGGCCAGTCTCCGGCGATAAGCCGGGAGCCGAAATATACCGTCATGTTCCAGGCCACGGCCACGATCAATGGGATTCGGCCATAGCGCGGGATCAGTGCATCCAATATTTTCCGCAATTTTTTCAAAACTTATACCCCCTCCGTGCTTTCGCGCGCATATCCGTCAATATTCTTGCGTCTCTCTCCGAAAGCCATATAAAAATATAGCAAAGTTTTGACTGCGACTCAATACGTTTTTTCATATCTTTAAGAAATCTTTAGAGAATATTAAGCGGGGCGCAGCACAGCGATGACTGTACATATAATAAAAGCATCCGGATCCATATTCTCCAAATGCTTTTAAAAATTCACTATTTTTTGTTCCCTATAAAAAACTAATGATCAGTTCCTTTGCTTCGTTCCATAAATCCTCCGGACATTCTTCTTTAAACTGAGCATTTCTCGCACCGACGTCCAACATTTTTGCCTGGTCACACAATATTACGCCTGTTGTCTGCGTCCGCTCATCCAATTCTATATGAAACGGATGTTTTTTATTTGTGTTAGTGATCGGACAAACAAATGCCAATGAACTGTGATGATTCAAAATATCATTGCTCAAGACAAGTGCCGGTCTTCTTCCGCTCTGTTCATGACCCTTTTGAGGGTTAAAGTCCATAACGATTATGTCACCTTGTTTATAAGTTACCAAATCTCATTACCTTTCGGATCACCTACATCAACCTCCTGCGTGCTTTCGACATAAATCTCATCAATCGGTCTTTTGTAGAATGCTTCCAACCTTTCCGCCAAATTAAGGTATTTAGGCTTATTGACCTTTTCAATCGTCATTTTCCCGTCATATATACTGATTCCTATAGTGTCGTCTTCTTTTAAATTCATTTGTGATAGTACTTCTTTTGATAACCTGATTCCCTGACTATTCCCCCATCTCCTTATAATTGTTTGTGTTGAAAATGCATCCGCTCTTTCTTTTCGCTGTTCTCTTATCATAGTTTCGTTCATATTATTTTCCCTTACTATTACGTCTTCGCCGGTTTTCTCTTCGCATTTTGCTTTGTTCTCATTTGTCAGCATATATGATAGATATACCTTTAGCATCAGTATATACAAAGTATATCCATGTGTCAACAAAAATATTTGCTATTATACAGTTTTATTTCCCCGGCTGCCCGTGAGCAGTAATGCACAGCGTCCTGATTTCAAACCCGCCCATCCGGTCCGCGGGCCTCTCCACCGCCTCCTTTTCCAGATCCACGCAGCCCCGGATCCGCTCTGCCAGGTCTCCCCCCAGCTTCAGCGCCTGTTCACGGCTCCCCGGGTGGAACAGCCTTGCGTAGCAGGCATCCCCGTCTGTCAGCAGCGTCACTACCTCAACCGAGGCACCCTCCGCACACAGCAGCGTCCGCTTCATCCTCTCGGGCCTTTGCGCCAGTCTCTGGACCAGCAGGGGCTCCCGCAGACAGCTGTCCGCAAAGGCAACCGCCCCTGCCTCCCAGTTTCCGGCATGGGGCATCAGGGAATACGAAAGCGTATAGTCTCCCTCCGCAGGCTGATACCCCCACCAGAAATTGCCGTGATAGCCAAAGGCACAAGTCAGGGCAAACCGGTTGTCCACCAGGCTGTAGCCGTTGAGTCTGTCGCAGAACACCGCCAGTCCTGTGTCGCTGTCCTCCTGATATAAGTCCACGTACCCATTGATCACATTGTGTTTGATGGTCTCCCAGGAGTCGAAGCGGGTATCCGTAAACTTGCTCTCACAGACATCGAATGCCGCGCTCTTCCACAGCCTTACCCTGCCGCCTGCCTGGGGAAGCTGTATTCCCATCTTATAGTCCTCTCTGCAGGAGGAACGGCGTGTCCCCAGGAAGCGCTCCTCTTCCCCGGGCTCGTAGGGGAATCCCACATCCGTCTTCTTCTCGAAATGCACTTTCACCTCAAAGTCCGCACAGGGATCCCCCTCTCTGACCGTCACCGTCTGGGTGAATCCGATTCCGTGAAAGCTTCCTTTGAACCGTAATTTACAGCACAGCGGCCCGTTTTCCAGAATCTCGCATTCCGCAGGCACATCCCCATTGCCTATAAACGCCTCCTCCTTTATGGAATACCCCCTGAGGCTTCCCATGCCCTGTACCCCTGCCGCATAGTCCCGCCCTGTCTGTCTGTGGAGAAAGCGCACCAGCGAACCGCCCTTTGCCAGATCAAACACCAGGTGCAGACAGTCTGTCCGTACCTCTATCACATTCTGTATCCCTTTTGAAGCAATCCCTTTTCCGGCCGGACCGCTCTCCGAAAGGGTCTCCACCCGGAAGCTCTGATAGCCGATTCCTTCCATATCCGCGGCAAACCGCAAGTTCACCGCCCCGATTCCGCCGTCCGCGTAGCTGCGCGTGACCTGATACTGGCTGGGCACCTCATTGCCCGCCGGGGCTAAGACCCGCATATCCCGGACGCCCGGTTCCAGCCCCAGGCTGACCTGTGCCTGGGCGCTGCGCCGGCTCCCCACGGTGTTCGCCACTCTGAGCCATATCTCCGAGGAGCCGCCGCTTGCCGCCTCCTCTTTTCCGGTTATCTCTTCCTGGGCCGCGGCCATGACCTCGTCCAGAAGCTCCGCCGCCGTAAGCGCCAGCTTGCCGGAGCGGTATCCCCACTGCCTGTCTCCCTCTCCGCAGGTGGCACAGATATATCCGTCGTGATGCTGGGCCTGCATCAAAAGTTTCCAGGCCATGTCCAGCATATCCTTACTCTGCATAAAGCGCTTCCCGGCGTCAGGGTTTTCTGTCCACGCCATGGCAAGCAGCTTCTCCGCCTGCAGAATCTTATTTTCCGTCCGGCGGACTTTCCGCAGCATATCGCCGAAGATCCGGTTGCCCCAGGGCAGGGACACGCGGACATCATCCTGCGAGAACGAAACCTCCCCCCGGATCCGGTCCCCGAAGCGTTCAAAATACTCCCTCCAGGTCACATATTCCACATCGATGTCCCGCACCAGAGGCGCCGACGACCAGCCCAGATCCTGCAGGCACATGCCCGCAGGGGCCGCAATGCCGCCGGCCGCGCATTTATCCGCAAATTTCCCGATCAGCTCGTAATCATAGCCCGAGCCGTCCGTGGCATTGCAGCTGATCAGCTCCTCGCATTCATAGCGGGGCACCGTGGGGATGGCCGAGCCGTCCGGCCCTTTCAGCCACAGGATTTCCCCGGGCATTTTAGCCATATATCCGCCCCAGGCCGTGGGATTCTTCAGGCTCATCCGCCGGTATCCCATCTGCAGCAATATCTGGGGCAGGGCAGAGGTAAAGCAGGGCTCCTGGACCGCATAGGTGTCGATGCAGACTCCCGGGAAATGCCGTCTGATCATCTCCCGGCCCCAGAGAAGCTGTCTGATATTGCTCTCCCCATTGACGGCCCAGCAGAAAGGCTGGGCGTAGCTTCCGCTGATGAATTCCACCCGGCCCGCGGATTCCGGGGCCGAGACGAATCGCTGCAGCCTGCGGTAGGTCCCCAGGTCACTGCGGCGCAGATATTCCCAGGATTCCGGCTCTATCTCCAGGCTGATCTTCCATTCCGGCCAGCGCTCCATGGCGCTTAGGATATCCTGCCATGAGCCCTCAGGCATATGGCCTCTTATGCCTCCGTGATAGCCGTCTACAAAATATAAGGTTGCCATATTCCCTCCTATTTCAGTTCCGTGTCTGCCCCGCCCGGCACCCAGACATGGGCAGAGAATTTCCGGCCGCAAAGGCAATGCGTCCGTAAATCCTCTGGGGTACTGTGCGGGGCAAACACTGTTTTAAATTTGCAATACCCCGCCGGCAGGATCTGGCATCCTGTCGGCAGGGTATTCTCCTGTGCGGTTTTATGCAGCTTTATGCAGTTTTGTAGAGATCTCGGGCTTTTATGCCCGTTGCCGCAGCTGCCTGTTCCGTCACTGCTTTATTTGTTCGCAATGTCCAGATATCTCTTCGCCGCGGCATTGTAATTCTCCAGCAGCTTGTCAATATCCGCGCCGGATTTCAGCGCTTCCATGTAATCGTCCCATTCATCCATGCTCTTCGTGCCGGATACCAGCGCTGCCTGCCACTCATCCCGAATTGTCTGGTAAATGGTCATGATCTGGCCGTTCTCCTGGCTCTCCTCATCCGTAAAGGTCAGCACCGGCTCCTTGTAGTAAGGAGGGATGTAGTCATTCTCGGGATAAGGGAAGCTGAGATAATACTCCGACTGCTCAATAGGCTCCTGATGCAGCTCTCCCTCATAGTAGAGCCAGTCGTCCGCTGCCAGCGCCACATAGGCCTTGCTGTCGTCCATCAGCTGGAAGCCGGGGCGCATATTCTTGCTGGCGCGCATGCCGTAGGCATCCGCAGCAGCCCAGGGATCGGTGGCATTGAGGATCTCGTCCACAAAGACAGGGTTCCCGTCCGCATCCAGATTGTAGCTCTCCCCCTCGATACCCCATGTCAGCAGTCTTACAACGTCGTCGTCAAATATATGATTCAGGAATTCGATGGTTCCCTCCGGATCCGCCACATTGGCGTTTACCGCATAGTTGGCGAATATGTTGGTGGCAATCTCGTTTACCGGCTGAATGCTCTGCCATGCCACTTCCCCGTATTTGGGATTGGCAGGCCACAGAGTAGCGGCAAAAATCTGTCCTGTGGTGCTCAAGCGGGTGAACTCACCGGGTGTGGTGAACCAGTCGCCCAGCACGATGAACGTTTTGTCCGTCATCTCCTTGCTCTTAAGCATATCATCGTCATCGCTGATGTACTCCGGATCCAACAGCCCCTCGGAATAGAGCTTGTTCGCGAAAGCGATGGCGTCCTTATATCCCTCATCAAACAGGCCCATCACATACTCCTCGCCGTTCCAGTAGATATCATTGGAGGTATGGTTGGCCGCATACAGAGAGCGCAGGTCTTTCCACCGGCTGTTGATCGGATATGTATCCGGATACTCCTCCTTGATACGCTTTGCCGCTTCATAGACTTCGTCAATGGTCTCAGGAATCTTGATGTCCAGCTTTTCGAATATGTCATAACGGTAAGTAGACACATTGTAGGGAAGCATTCCGTGGTCCTCGGGGAACCTGGGAAGTCCGATTCCGGGGATGGCGTAAATTGCTCCGTCCGCCATGGTGACGCTGGCAATGCCCGCACTGGTCTGATCCATGTAATGGAAGAAATTGGGGAACTGCTCCTCATACTTGGATATGTCTAGCAGCATCCCTTCGGAAGCCGCCTTAGAGTAATCGAACAGGAAAGGAATTTGGATAATATCCCCTATGTCTCCCGTGGCAAACTTCTGCTGTGCCTTAGTGCCGTATTCTCCTCCGGAGATCAGATTGTAGTTCAGCTCGATCTCTCTGCCCAGCTTCTCGCTCATCAATGCCTCAAAGGCATCATTCACGGGCGACTCGTGGCTGCCTGCAGTGCCCTCGATGGTAATGGTCAGCACGAGCTTGTCCTTGCCGCTCTCTCCCTGGGCCTGGCTCTCCTCATTGGAGCTGCCGGCTTCCGAAGAATCCGCCCCCCCGGCCTGGGAGCTGTTATTTTCCGAATCTCCACTGCCCCCGCAGCCGCCGAGCATTCCGATGCACATGGCCCCCGCAGCGAAAGCAGCCGTCATTTTCTTAAAACTCTTCTTTTTCATTTTGGCCTCCTTTGATAAATTTTCTGTGTGCTTTTATGTCAATCCCCATTTCCTTAAGGGAATTGTTTCAGGGATCTCTCATCCTTTCACGGCGCCGATCATCACGCCCTTGACAAAGTATTTCTGGAAAAACGGGTAGATCATCATAATCGGGAACATGGTTACCACCACCATGGCCATCCTGACGCCCTTGGGCGATATCTGCTGGAGCAGCGTCGGATTGATATACCCGCCGCCCATACCGGCGCGCTGCTGCAGGTTTACCGTATCAAGCACATACAGATACTGCCGCAGAATCATCTGCACCGGATATTTGTTCGTGTCGTCCAGATAGAGCAGGGCCGAGAACCAGTTGTTCCACATGCCGACGATGGCGAAGAGCCCGAAAGTAGCAAGCAGGGCCTTGGACAGAGGCAGCACGATGCGGAACAGTATGGTAAAGTCGTTGGCCCCGTCCATCTTGGCGGATTCCGAGAGCTCCGACGGAATATTGTTGAAGAAAGTACGGAACACGAACACATTGTACGCGCCCACACATCCCGGGATGATCAGCACCAGCGGATTGTCAATCAGATGGAGGCTGCGCATCAGCAGATAAGTGGGAATCATCCCGCCGCCGAAGAACATGGTAATGGTCAGGAATATGGTACAGAACTTCTTTCCCAAAAAGTCATTGTGTGTCAGCGGATAGGCGAACAGGCTGGTGAACAGCAGATTGCACACCGTGAAGCCCACACAGTACCCTATGGAATTCAGATACCCTCTCCACACCTGGGGATCCCTCAATATGTAAGAATATGCCTGCACGTTAAAGCCCTTGGGGAAAATCGTCACATCCGCCCTGGCTACATGCTCTGCGTTGCTGAAAGATATGGCGATCACATTCAGCACCGGAAACACCACCACCACTATGATACCCAGCATGATCAGCGTGTTGACCACATCAAAAATCCTGTCTCCCCTGCTTCTTTGTATTGTCCTCTTATGAACCATATCTGACCTCCTTACCACAAACTGGTATCCGACGCTTTCCTGCTGATCAGATTGGCTATGGCCAGCAGGACGAACGAAATCAGCGAATTGAACAGGCCAATGGCCGTGGTATACTCGAATCTGGCCCCCGCGATACCCTCTCTGTATGTATAGGTGCCGATCACGTCGGCTACGGGATAGGTCTGGGGCGTGTACAGCAGCATAATCTTCTGGAAGTCCGACCCCAGTATGCCGCCCACGGCCATGATCAGCATAATCGTTATGGTAGGGCGCAGGGCCGGCAGGGTAATGTGCCTGATTTTCTGGAATCTGCTGGCGCCGTCGATGGAAGCCACGTCATACAGGCTGGGATCGATATTGCTGATGGCCGCCAGGTAGAGGATCGTACCGTATCCGGCTCCCTGCCAGATGCCGGAGCCGATGAACAGCGTCCGAAAGCTCCCCGGATCCTGCAGGAAAAGAATGGGCTCAAGCCCTGCCAGCGCTCTGATCTGGTTGAACAGGCCCTCCCTGGAACAGAACGAGAGGAGCATGCCGGCCACGATCACGGTGGACAGGAAATAAGGGAAATAGGACACCGTCTGCACCAGCTTTTTGAACTTCTGATTCTTGATCTCATTAAAGAGAACCGCCAGCACAATGGGTATGGGGAATGACCACAGCAAATTGTAGACCCCCAGTATCAAAGTATTCTTGACCACCCGAAACGCCATGGGATTCGTAAAGAAATCCATAAAATGCTTGAATCCCACCCACTCGCTTCCCAGAATCCCTTTATTCACCGAATAGTTTTCAAAGGCAATCAGGATTCCGTACATGGGAAAATAGCTGAATACCAGTACTATCAAAAAGCCGGGCAGTACCATCAAAAACAAATATCTCTGCCGCCAAGCTCTCGTCTTCAGGCTGCGCTTAGGCGTTCCCTGTACGGCTACATTTTGCTTCATCCTTTACACTCTCCTTTTTCTATATATTATTTTATAATTTAATATACTTTAACTATATATTAAATTATAGTTTAATGCATCCGTAATGTCAAGCACTTTTATCAATTTGTACAATTTTTTCTCTGCATACTCCGCTTTCTACTACAATACCACGAACAGACTCCTGTGCATCCATCCAAATTCTGCCTGTCCTCAGAAATCTTTCGCATTCACAATGGCCCCATGTCCCTCAAAGGGATACGGAATGACCACACGCCCCTCCATGCAGTCCCCGATGCCGCTGTAGAGATCCGCCATGCCGTCCTTGCGCATGACGATCCCGGAGGTAAAGGCGCAGTCCGTCAGGTTGGGCATCTTCGCAGGGCCCTGGGGATAGGAGTCCCTGGTGCCGATGACCCGTAAATCTTCCACGGCTCTGCTCCTGGGGTCCATCACAAAGGATATATTCATATAAACTGCCACAGGCTCTCTGTCCTTTTCCCCGGGATAGCTTCCGTGTCCGATGACCCCTATTTTTCCGCTCTCCAGCAGATAGGCCTGGTTGCATCCGCCCCACTCTCCCTCCCCAAACAGGCCGGGAATGTACGGCGCTTTCTCCACCGCCTCCGCGCTCAGCTGATCCAGCGAGTCAATGACCGTAAATCCCAGCATGGATTCCGAGCCGTACCTGGCCATGATTTCCTCATTCCTGGGCCTGGAAAACACGCCTATCTTCCCGTCCGCAAGCTCAACCAGCCGGATGTCTTTCATATAGTCAGGACCCGTGGTAAAATAGTACAGATCCCGGATCTCTTTTCCCCGGTAAAAATACCCGTAGTAGGTATCCAGCTTGCCTGCGCCCATCCGCACATGGGTTCCGCCCAGCACAAATTCCCCGCCGATTTGGGCAATATAGGGATCCTCCAGCTGGTAAATCATGGAATCCGGCGCCAGTCTCCACTGGTCCGGGCCGCATTCCTCAAACAGACGCACAAAAGATCTCATCCATTCTCCGCGCCTCTCCACCCGGCCGAACAGATACCGCTTTCCCCCGGCCCGGAAAGGAATGCTGCAATTGTATACATCCCATCCGTCCACCCCCAGAAACCGCAGCACCGCGCTCTCCCTGTGCACATACGTCCTCTCAAATGCCTCCCTCAGTTCTCTCACTCCCATAATGCTCTCCTCTCTACCGTAAAACCCATCTCTCAAACATCCCGCCCGGGGCGGCGCAAACCGCTCCCCGGAACCTGAGGATTCCTGTCCTGCAGCTTAGCACTTCTTAACCGGCGTGCCCAAAAGGCACCATGCCCCTCTCAGCCGCTCAGAGCTTCTCCGCACGCATCCCTCACAGACCCCCGCATCACCAGAGACACGTCCGAGAGCAGCTTGACCGGGTTCCCCTGGAGCTTTCCCTGTATCACGCTCAGGAGAAGATACGCCGCATTGGCGCCCACCTGGTCGAAATCCTGCCTGAGTGTAGTCAGGTCCGCCATGTCCGACATCCCTTTCCAGTCATCGAATCCCATGACCGATACATCCTCCGGTATCCGTATCCCTCTCTCCCGCAGCTCCCGCAGAACCTTTACCGCCAGCCTGTCGTTGCAGCAGAACAGCGCCGTGATCTCCCCTCTCTTAATCTGCCCCGCCAGCATGTCGTAATCCGCGTCCAGTATCAGATAATCCTCCGCCGCTTCCGCTCCCTCCCGCCTCATGGTGTCGCAGAACCCCTCGAAGCGCTCCTGTTCGGACTTCAGGAAATATTCGTAACCCACAAACCTTATCTTCCTGTGTTTCTTCTCCAGCAGCATCTTGGTGCCGATGGCAGCCCCGTCGTAATTGTTGCAGCCGGAAAAGTAGCAGGGGTAATTGATATCATACCGGTCCAGAAGCACAAAGGGGAGCCCTTTCTCCTCCAGCCATCTGTAATTGCCCACGCTTTTCACAGGGTCGTAGGGGTAAATGAGAAAACCCTCCACATTCATGTCCAGCATTTTCTTCATGATATCCGCTTCATGACTCACATCTCTGTCGCTCCACTCCACGATCAAAGAGTACCCGCAGGCGGAGGCCATATTCTGTGCGCCTTTGATAATCCTGATATAGGAGCTGTCATCGTGGTTCTCCACATAAAAAATCAGTGCGATCAGACGGCTCCCCCCGGCGCTTCCCCCGGCAGAGGACACAAAGGTCCCCTTGTGCTTCAGCCTCCTGATATACCCCTCCTCCGCCAGCTCCGTCAGCGCTCTCCTGATGGTGATGCCGCTTACGTTATAGAGCGCTGCGTATTCCGCCTCTGTGGGCAGTTTATCGTCAGGCTTCAATATGCCGTTTTCTATCTGTCCTCTGACAGACTGCTTTACCTGCAGATATTTTGACTCCTTTACACCCATTCCGAATCTTCCCTTTCAGCCTTTTCACAGATAGGCCCAGGCGTCTTCACCCACCGGCCGCTCCGTGTCTCTCTGTCCTTTTCGGTCTTCTCACAGATAGGCTTCTATCGCCTCCGTCACCTTTGCCGCGCATGCCAGGTATCCCTCATGGGTCAGATGCAGATAATCCCCGCACACATACCCGGCGATATTTTCCCGAATCAGAGCTCCCAGGTCGTTGACCGCGATCCCCTCCTGCTCCATCAATGTGCGGGCAAAGGCGTTGTACCTGGTCACTGTCCCGGCGTCCAGTCCCTCTTTCTTCGGATGGGGATAGGTGGTGGTGGCAAAAATGATGTGGCGCACCCCGGCTGTGCGCAGCACCTGAATGATCCGGGACAGATTGTGGAGATACTCCTCCGGTGAGGAAAAATTGCCCTGAAGCGGAGGCTCGTCCATCATATCCCAGATACCGTTGTTCCAGTGGACGATATCCGGCGCGCCGTTTACCCGGATCCAGTTGTTCACCAGCCACAGCGTCCATTTGCTGAAGCACCCGTTTCCCTCGCTGTATACCACTTCGGCCCTGCCCTGCAGCGCTTCCCTGACATGTTCCCGGTATCCCATGGAGATGGAATCTCCTAAAATCAGTACTTTTTTCATGGCTGTTCCTTTCCTCCGTTATTTATATACTTTAATTTATATTTTATTATACTTTAATATCTTATTAATGTCAATAAAATATTCTATATTGTATACAATGTTTTTATTTATCAGGATTTTCCCTGGATTGCGCCGGAAAGTCCCTTGACTTTTGCAGGATAATATATATACTTTAATATACATTTATCGATTTCGGAATACACTCATTCGATGCAACCAACAACGGAGGTGCCCACTATGCGAGACACACATTGGATTCAGGGCGACAATTCCTGTGAATCCCCCCTCTTTCGGAGAGACTTTTCCCTCACATGCCTTCCCGCCGGCGCAAAGCTGCGGGTATGCGGTCTGGGCTATTTCCACCTGTATGTGAACGGCAGGCGGATAGACGACACCGAATTCGCCCCTGCCATGACCTGCTATTCCTCCACTTTGGGATGCGATACCACCTATCCTGTCTGGGAAGAGCGCACCGCGTACCGCAGCCTCTATCTGGAATATGATCTTCTGCCTTATCTGACCCGGGGGCTGAATGTCATGGGCTTCCATCTGGGCAACGGCTGGTACCATCAGACCCGGCGGACTGCGGAGGGGAGCTTTCTCTTCGGGTTCCCGAAGCTTATGTTTGAGCTCACCCTCACAGGGCAGGACGGCGAAGTCCTGGTGTTAAAGAGCGATCCCCGGACCCTGTGGAAGCCCAGCTGGCTTTTGGAGAACAATCTCTTCTATGGGGAGACCCATGACTTTCGGCTGCTGCGGGAGGACTGGTGCACCCCGAAAGCCGATCTGTCCGGCTGGCAGCCGGCCAGGCCCTCACACGCCCCCGAAACCCTGCTGACCAGGCAGGACTGTCCCCCGGACAGGGTTCTGCGCACCCTGTCTCCCGTCCTCCTCTCTCAGGATAAGGACAGAAAGCTGTACGACTGCGGCGAGAATATTGCCGGATGGGTTACCGTAAGGTGCTGTGGCCGGCCCGGAGAAGCCGTTACCGTAAGACATGCGGAAGAGCTGGACAGCCAGGGGCACGGCCTGGACTTTGCTTCCGCCGGCGGAGAATCCCAGATCCAGGAGGATGTCTATCTGTGCGGCGCCGCCCCCGTAACGGCCCACCCGGCCTTTACCTGGCACGGCTTCCGCTATTTTCAGGTGGAGGGACCGGGGGAAGTGCTGTCCGCCTCCCAGGTGTGCACGGACATCGCCGTCACTTCCTCTTTCCGCTGCTCCGACCCTGTGCTGAACTGGCTCTACGATGCCTATATCCGGACCCAGCAGAACAATTATCACGGATGTATTCCCTCCGACTGCCCCCACAGGGAGCGGCTGGGCTACACCGGGGACGGGCAGCTGACCTGCGAGACTGCCATGCTGACTATGGACACAAGAAAGCTTTACGAGAAGTGGTATCAGGATATTCTGGACAGCCAGGGCGCGGACACCGGACATATCCCTCACACCGCGCCTTTCCTGGGCGGAGGCGGAGGCCCCGGCGGCTGGGGCGGAGCGGTCTATATCGTCCCCATGGCCTATTACCGGATATACGGCGATGCCGGGCTGATAGAATCGGGATATCCCGCCGTACTGCGGTGGCTGGAGTACATGGACTCCCGCTGCCTTGACGGGCTGATTGTCCGGGAGGAAGAGGGCGGCTGGTGTCTGGGCGAATGGTGCGCGCCGCCTGCACGGGAGGGGATGCTCCCCGTGGAATATGTCAATACCTATTATTATATTTTGGGCATGCATGCATTCCGGCAGATGGGTGAAATCCTGCACCGAAGCCAGCCTCTCTGGCTGGAGGAGCGCATCCGTGTCTGCCGGGAGGCCATGATGCGCGCCTATTTCGACCGGTCCACCGGAGATTTCTGCGGCGGCAGGGGCGGTGCAAATGCCTTTGCCCTGAACCTGGGACTGGGGGATGCGCGCACAAAGGAGAATCTGGCAGCCAGATACCGGACAGCAGGGGCTTTGGACACCGGCATTTTCGGCACGCCCGTCCTGCTGGAGCAGCTTTTTGCGCAGGGCCAGGCGGACCTGGCTCTCCGGCTGATGACTGCCGGCCCCACCTCCTTTGGACATATGATGGAGGCAGGGGCCACCACGCTCTGGGAGTCCTGGGACGGACATGCTTCCCACAGCCACCCTATGTTCGGCAGCGTGGTAAAGCTGCTCTTCACGGAGATTCTGGGAATCCGGCAGCGGGAGGGCAGCTGCGGCTTCGCGGACTATTTCCTGGAGCCCGCGGCCCCGGCCAGGCTCCGGTGGGCGGAGGGCTCCGTCCGAACCGCGGCCGGCACCATCTCCGTCAGATGGAGCAGGCTGGAGGACGGCAGGTTGGAGATTGTGAGGCATTGCCTCTGATCATCTTTCCTCGTTGCGAGAGCTTCAGAACGAGAGTCGACAGTTAGAGAAACAATCCGTATTTGCAAGAATAGGAACGTCTTAAAAGAATATCTGATGAACAGAGAAGTGGAGGTAGTGACGATTATGATGAGTTTATTTAATGATGAGCAGATAATGAAAACATATTGGAAAGATGTGGAAAATACTCTTACTGATAAGATTACTCGCGATAAAGACAGAGAAACAGCCGAAAGGTTGATAAAAATGGGAAAGTTGTCACTGGAGGAAATTGGTTTATGTGTGCCAGCATTATCATTCGATGAATTAAAGAAGCTTGAAGCCGAGGTGATGCACCTAGCATAATCGCAGAAACAATTTAATAATCTAATAGCATTTCTTGGCATCCGAATACCAAACTCCCAAAGCGCTCCTGCAAATCCTCTATTGTAAAATGATCCAAAATATAATAATCCATTAAAGTCAAAAGAGTCTGACTGATAGTCAGACTCACATTTGTCAATTCAAATCAACCAGACGATTCTCCGTAAGTCGGAGGAATACGCAGACCGAAACGGATGGGGCGCCTGCGCCGGTCAGCATCCCCAGATGCCTGTCTATGAATGCCGGCGGCTGTCAAATCCCATACTCCGTATTTCCGCAATGACCTCCCCATAGGGCCTGCCCTTGCCGAAGAGCATGGTGGTGCCCAGCACAAAACCGTCCATTCCCATAGGGGCAAACTTTTGTATCTTATCCGCACTGCAGGCTCCGTCCCAGTATGCTTTGAAGCCCATGCTGTGCTTCATGGAAAGCAGCCTCGCGATCTTCTCCCCCACATAGGGAAGATACATTTGTCCTGCGTTGCCTGGGTTTACCGACATCACGAGAACCTTTTTCACAATCCGCAGCATCTCGTATACATTCTCTATGCTGGTCCCCGGATTAATGGCAATGCCGGGGATCATTCCCGCATCGATGATCTTCTGGAGGGTGGTGGAGGGATGATATTCCGCCTCCGGATGGATGTAGACCGTGTCCCCCCTGCGCAATTTGTGCAAGAAGATTTCTATATTATTGTTGGGATGCTCGATCATCAGATGTACATCCATGGGCTTTTTTGAGGCGGATGCAATGTAGGCCATGTCGTTCAGGGACATGGCGAAATTCGGCACATAGCGTCCGTCCATGATATCGATATGGAAAGAGTCGATACCACCCTCTTCCAGATTCTTTACTTCCCGCTCCAGATTGCCGTAATTGGCACACATCATGGAGGCAGTCAGATCAAACTGCATTTGTTTTCCTCCTCTATTTCCGGTTCCGTGTCTGCCCCGCCCGGCACCCGGACATGGGCAGACACTGTTTTAAATTTGCTATTGATATTTCTCAGGAAAGCCAGCCAACGGGTTCGGCCGACAGCTCATACCGAAGCACGCCCCCTGCCGTCAGCTCCTGGTAAGTGACAAAGGGACGCTCCACAGGCTTCCCGTTTAAAGTGACGCCCCGGATGTACCAGTTTTCCCCGGGATCGCAGTCCGTTTCAATGGTCAGCGTGTTGGAAACGACACAGCTGTGGTATTTCGGTTCCAGTTTCACTGTCTGCTTCCGAAAATACGGCGTATTTAAGTCAAAGCGCCCGCTGGCAGCCACAGTGGAATGGAAGCCCAAGGCCGTCAGCACAAACCAGGCTGACATCTGCCCCACGTCCTCGTTGCCGCAGTAGCCGAAAGGCCCTTCGTGATACGCCTCGTTCTGGATCCGCCGCACCCAGTACTGGGTCCGCCAGGGTTTCCCGGCGTAGTTGAACAGATGGGCCACGGTATGACAGGGCTCATTGGAATGGTTATAATCATCATTCCACAGGGCGCTAAAGTCCGCCTGGGACAGGAATTTTTCCAGCCGCTCACAGAATGCCTCCTCCCCGCCCATGAGCTTGATGAGCCCGGGGATATCGTGGGGAACAAACCAGCTCTGCTGAAAAATATTGCTTTCCACACACCCCCGCTCGTCATAAAGTCCGCCGGTCTCCATCCAGTTCCCCCGGGCGTCCTTCCGGCGCGCCCAGCCGGTCTCCGGATCGAATATATTGCGGTAATTACGGGACTGCTCTTCCAGCTTTTCCGCATCCTCCATGTGCCCAGCCGCTTTGGCAAACCGGCTGACGCACCAATCGCAGAACGCATTTTCCAAAGTCCGGGAAATGTCTTCCGGAATGTAGCCGTATTTCTGCATGTCCTCTCTGCCGCTGCGGTCCGGATATCTGCCGGTAACCGTATCCCGACAGATTTCCCAGGCTTTCTGAACGTCATAGTTGCGGATGCCCTTGCAGTAAGCGTCCGCCGTGACGATGGCACCGGGGTCCCCCACCATACAGCCTGTCTCAATGCCGAACATCTCCCATCTGGGGAAAGGGCCATGGTTGTGTTCCGCACTCTGGAGCAGGGAACAGACCATGTCGTTGACCGCCTCGGGCTGGATCAGGGTCAGCAGCGGAAACTCGCTGCGGTACACGTCCCATCCGCTGAAAACCGTGCGGCACAGGTAGTCGCCTGTCTTTTGGACTTTTCCGTCGGGAGCCAGGAATTCTCCGTTGCAGTCCGTGTAAATGCGCGGGTCCAGAAACACATGGTACAGACAGGTATAGAATTTCTCTTTGTCCTTTTCCAGCCCTGAGGCCTGTACTGCCGAAAGCTGAACGTCCCATGCCTCCTGCACCTCCCTCACATACCGGTCAAAGTCCCAGTGGGGAGCCTCCGTCTCCAGGTTCTCTCTGGCGTTTTCGATACTCACATAGGAAATACCCGCTTTCAAGAGGATTTCCTCTCCCTCTTCGGCGGCGTATTCCGCGTAAAAGCCGCTGGTTTCCCCCCTGTAGTCCGTCCTGGGTCCCAGATCTTTCCCGCTTTCCCACACACCGTGCTTTTCAAAGGGACGGCTGAACTTGGCGTAAAAATGCAGTGTGTAGGTCACATGGCCGTCTCCGTGGCCCCAGCCTCCTGCAGTATACGGACAGTATATGCTCCCCTCAATGGTCTGCTTATCCACCACCCGAATTTCTTGCCATTCCGAATATCCCCCGATGCGCCGGGCCAGGTCGATCAGGACCCGGGCTTTGTCCGTCTCGGGGAAAACCATCCGCATAATGCCGCAGTGAGTGGAAGCCGTTGTTTCCACCCGGATGTGATACCTCGACAGCGTCACACCATAGTGCCCCGCCTGGGTCAGTTCGGTGTCATGAGAAAATTCCGATTCCCGGCCGGGCGTCCCCGGGCAGTATCTGCAGTGGGCGTTTAAGGCGCTGTGGAAAGGCACCTCTCCGACCACCGGCATGACCTGGAAATTCCCCAGATCCCCATACCAGCCGATGCCGGAAAGATGGTTGATGCCAAAGCCTTCAATGGCAGTATTGCGGTAGCTGTACCCGGGGCCGTTGTCGCCGCCGGTGACGGTGTCAGGACTGAACTGGACGGCGCCCCAGGGGGCGCAGGCTCCCGGATAGGTTTTGCCCCCGCCTGCGGGGATTGAGCCGGTATAGCAGTCCGGAATGTCCGCAACGGCTCCCACGATGGTATTGACGTACTGATGATTTTCCATATTGATACCCCCTATATCTGTACAGTTTACCACGTCTTTTCCTGTCCGTCAATTCGGGGATTTTAGCGCGTTTGGACGCATAATACATATTGCATCTTTACCAATACCTATGTTATTATCATATTATCTATTTTACTAGATTTCAAAGCGCTATTCTTTGATTGTCATCAGCTTATTTCTACACTATTTTATCATCTTTTCGAAAGGAGATTCTTTATGCCACACAATCAACCTCTTAAAAACTCTGAACTTTCCGTTTTCCCAGCATCCGGCAAACTTCCCTATTCCCTGACCAATGATTATATGTTCCGGGCCGTCCTGCAAGAAAATAATAATGGCCTAAAGCACCTAATCGCTGCACTCCTTGATATTCCTTATAAAGATATCTCTTCCTGTGTCATCATAAATCCTATCATTTTAGGAGAATCCTTTGGATCCAAAACCGTCATCATGGATATCCGAATTCTCCTAAACAATAACAGGCTTATTAATCTGGAGATGCAGATGGGGTCTCTTGCTTTCTGGCCAAATCGTTCCCTTCTCTATCTGTGCAGGCTCTTTTCTAATCTGAGCAAAGGCGCTGATTACGACCAGATTCTTCCCTCCGTACATATCGGAATACTGCCCCATCCCCCTTTTCCAGGTGTAGACGAATTTTACAGCGAGTATCTGATGATGAATCAAAAAAATCTTCATGTTTTTACTAGAAACTTCTCGCTTCGTATGTTATGCTTAAACCAATTGGAGAATGTCTCGGAAGAAGTATGTTCCTCCGAGCTATATCCGTGGGCAAAACTATTTTCTGCCACCACATGGGAGGAGATTCATATGCTGGCTCGAAATTCAGAAACTATCAAAAATACTGCCATCACGATGTACCAGCTCTCTGCAGAGGAAAAGATCCGACTCCAGTGCGAGGCCAGGGAACGTTATGAGCATGACCAAGCATCTCTCATTCGTGAAGGAAATAAACAGGGGCATAAAAAAGGGATTGAACAAGCTACCGAACAAATTAATAAGCTTGCACAACTTCTTCATTCAGATGGACGGATAGATGACTTTTTCCGTTCCACCACCGACCATGCATTCCAGCAGGAACTACTCAAAGAATATCACCTACTGATTACAGATTCTGAATAGTATCTCCACTATGGCCGCTGACTGTTCCCGATTCTTTACAGCCCATTCCATTGCAATTTCAAGACTCTCTGCGGCACCAGCCTTACATGTCAAACCGATAAGGTGTAATATTTTGCTGTATATTCATAACCTCATAAACTATATCCTGTCCCTTTCTTTCACAGCCAAATCCTACCAAGGCAAAAATAACTTTCTTTTGCTCTGTAATCATACAGCAATCCGGGGAGGGTATGAACGAATGAATTCGGGACTCTTTATTACGGATCAAAATTGAGAATTCGCGGTGCCATTGCTTTCATAAGACGGGCGTAAAACCTACAAAATCGGCGGCAGGAATCTCTCCCTGCCGCCGTGCGTCTGTCTCGCTTTGCTTTCAAAGCTGTCTCTATATCAGTACAAGTCCTCTTCCCATCAGACTTCCAGCCCGATGGTCACAATCTCAAAAGGCTTCAGCCTAAGCGCAAGCCCGCCGCCTGTCATGGCAAGCGCCTCCCGCTCCTGTTCCATCAGGTTGCAGGCGAACGCGCCTTTCACCGCCTCGGGCAGCTGCAGCGTCACGGCCGTATTCACGCCGTTTCGCTCGTTGAGCCTGAGAATGACGGCATTTCCGTCTTCGGCGCGCTTTACCGCGGTGATCTCTACGCCCGCCCGGTCCAGGGACAGGAAGCTATCCGGCAGCCTGCCGGCTCCCGTGCCCTCATATACTTTCACGGGATGGTTGAATGCAAGCGCTGTCTGCTCCACTTTCGCCGCCCGATCATTCCCCGCATGAGGATACAGCCCATAGCGGAAGTCATGCTCTCCCTCGTCCGCCTGCTTTCCGGGGGAATCACTGCTGCGAAGCAGCGCCAGATCCAGCACATTGCCGAATACCTTGTGGCCGTATTTGCAGTCGTTCATCAGCGCCACGCCGTAGTCATCCCTGGACAGATCCACCCACTTATGGGCGCAGATCTCGAATCTGGCTCTGTCCCAGGAGGTGTTCTTGGTGGTGGGGCGGCGCAGGCTCCCGAACTGAATGTCGCAGGTCACCTCATCGGTCATCACGTCCACCGGGAACTGGGTCCGCAGCATGCGGTGTCTCTCATGCCAGTCCGCATGGGTGTCAAACTCCACATATCCTCTGCCCTGGCGCAGGAAGATTCTCTGGGTCAGCCTGGAATTCCCGTAAGTATACTCCTGATACATCACGGCGTCCACACCCTCGACGGCTGTCCTCTGGGATACCAGTGTAAATTCCCTGGGCGCTTTCTCGTCATAGAACACCTCGATATCCCATGCGTTGCCGTCCTCGTCGTCGTACACCTGCAGAATGTTCGCCGCCGCTCCGGGCGCCAGCGCTTCCCTTTCATTCTCCCTGTCCCAGACAGAGCTGATATGTCCCTTTTCGTCAAAGGTCACGCGGAGCTTTTCGTTGGCGATATAGTCCGCTCCCACGGACAGCCCGTGGCCGGCCTCGGCTTTCTGCGTCAGGGCAGCGCATCCCATGGCAGGCAGATCTGCCAGATACCATGTGCCCTCATGCTCCACATACTCCTCTCTCCCAAAGGAAAGGCTGTTCACGGCCTTAGTCCCCTGCAGCACGGAAGCGTACATCCTCTCCGTCTCCTGCCGCACCCTATCGTACATGGCCTGGTAGCGGGGGATACACTCATCGTAAACCCGCTTGATGGAAGAACCCGGAATGATGTCGTGGAACTGGAACAGGAGCATCTCTTTCCAGATTTCGTCCAGCTCCTCCTTGGGGTATGCCTCTCCCGCGTAGAGCATCCCCAGGACGGAGGCGTACTCCAGCTCCCGCAGCGCCTGCTCCATCAGGCGGTTGTATTTCTTGTTCCTGGCCTGGGTAGTGTAGGTGCCGCGGTGCTTCTCCAGATACAGCTCGCCGCTCCAGCAGGGGTATTCCTCCCTGTCGTGATCGATGTCATGGAAGAAATCCCTGGCAAAGCGCTGTCTGGCGGGAGAAAATCCCTCAAAATTCTTCAGGCGGTCCAGCTTCTCCAGATGATAGGTCCCGGGACCTCCGCCGCCGTCCCCGATGCCGAACAGGGCCAGCGCCTCCTCACAGACGCCCTTTTCATGGTACTTCCTCTCTATGGTACGGATGCTGGCCGCGGAGGCCTGGCTGTTGTAAGTCTCCTCCGGAAGCATATGGGCCAGCACCTCGGAGCCGTCCAGCCCTCTCCACCGGAAAGTGTGGTAGGGGAAGTCATTATGTTCATTCCATGACAGCTTCTGGGTCATGAAATATTTCATGCCGCTCTTTGCCATGATCTGAGGCAGAGCCGCGGAGTAGCCGAATACGTCGGGCAGCCATACATTGTCCACCTCCTGGCCGAACTCCTCTCTCCAGAACCGGGTTCCGTAGAGAATCTGGCGCACCAGGGACTCTCCCCCCGCCAGGTTCGTGTCGGCTTCCACCCACATGCCTCCCTGTACTTCCACCTTGCCCTCTGCCACACGCTTCTTCATGGCTTCAAATATGGACGGATAGTATTTCTTCATCCACTCCAGCAGCTGGGGCTGGCTGAAGCCAAAGCGGTAGTCCTCAAACCGATCCATCATTTTGTCCACAGTGGCAAATGTCCTTGCGCCTTTGCGGATGGTCTCCCGGATGGGCCACAGCCAGGCAAGGTCGATATGGGCATGGCCGATGAAGTCCACAGTCAGAGACGGCGTTCCCCCCTGCTTGCCCAGCTCCTTTCCAAGGATCTCCCGGGCCTTTACGGCCTCTTCCTCGGTATAGTCGTACATGACATTCATGGCGTCATTGACGCATTTCAGTATGGCAGACCGCCTGGGTCCCTGGGGCAGGTTCTCGAAAGCCTCTTTCAGCACGAACACATCATAGTACAGGGCCCGCAGCTGAGGGTAGCATTTCGCAATGCCGGCCTCTTTCAGATTCCCGCTCTCCACATAATTGCCGAACAGATCATTGCACCCGGCATCCACCCATACGTCCACGGTGCCGTCCCCCTCCGGCAGAAGCGTCAATGGCACCACGCGCTTGCGAACGGAGCCGTACTCCCAGACCACGCTGCCGTGGGTCAGCCCGATCACAGGATTTCCCTCCCTGTCGCAGCACAGCCCCTCTCCGCTGACATCCAGCAAAAGCACCAGCTCCTCCCGGCAAAAGCCCTCCGGAATCTCCCCGGTAAAATGGATCCAGGCACAGTCAAACAGATCCCCCCAGTGATCTCCCACCGCCAGCTTCTTCTCCTCCCCGGACAATCTCTCCGCAAAGGGCACCGGCTCTTTGGTCACGTATGCGCTGGCGGAAAGCGTCTGCAGCTGCCTGTAATACTTTTCGTGCAGCCTGGATGCGAATTTCTCCATCCTTTCAATGGTTTTCTTCTCAAAAGAATACATTTTGTACCTCCTTTTTCAAGAATATTTGCATATGAACTCTTTATATCATATATTATTGTATATTTTATCTTATTTATAACACATATTTTAATGCCAGTCAATAATTTTACAGTAAATTACCTTGTTTTTTGCATTTTAATAATGTATACTTTAATATAGTTTGTATACAATCTCGTCTTAGAGAGACCGGGGATGCATCCCGCCTCCCCCGACGTCCCCCGGTTTGTAAATTCCAAACAGAAAGGCACAGGTAGAAAATGGAATCGAAAGCAGCAAAATATGCCATTGTGAAACAATCCATAAAACAACAGATCGAGGACGGTACATTGGCCGTTGACGAAAAGCTCCCCACGGAGGCGGAGTACGCCGTCATCTATAATGTCAGCACCATCACTGTCCGCAGGGCTCTGACGGAACTGGCCGAGGAGGGATATATCAAAAGGCTCAAGCATAAGGGGACTTTCGTCACCTCTCCGGTAAGCGCCGAGCCTGCCAGCCGCCTGATCGCCCTGATCCTGTATTCCGAGGACCACAACGACAGCTCCTATATTCAGATCATCCGGGGCGCCCAGACAATGGCCTCCGCTTTCGACTATTCCCTTATCGTGGAGTGGATTGACACGGATCCTGTCCAGGAGGCAGGGGCAATCCGCAAAATGCTGAACCTGAATGTGGAGGGTCTGCTCCTCTACTCCTTTGACCCTGCAAAGAGCATCGAAAACTATCGGTACCTGGAGGAGAGAAAGATTCCTTTCGTGCTCCTGGACCGCTATGATCCGGGCTATACCTGCTATTACTCCGGCTGCAATAATTACGACGGGGGAGCCATGGCCGCCCGGCTGCTCTTGGAACACGGGCATAAAAAGATATGGTTTGCCGGATACCTTTTCTTCCTCCAGTCCGAGCAGGAGCGCTACGACGGTTTCTGCAGCATGATGCGCAAGGCCGGGCATGCCATATCGGAGGAAAGCCTGATCATGAATATAGACTACGACGCTCTGGCAGTGCAGATCAGAGCCGGGGAAGTCACTGCCATCTTCTGCTGCAACGACAGGCTGGCAGTGAAGATGATCCGCAATCTGCGGGAGAGAGGGCTGCGCATACCGGAGGACGTGTCTGTCATGGGATTCGACGACTGGACCGCCTCCCCGGATGTGGCCAGAGAGCTGACCACGGTCCGGCAGGACTTCACGGAAATCGGAGCCAACACCGCCTATCTCCTCCTAAGCCTGCTCCAGGGGAAATTTACCGGAAATCCTGTGAAAATCCTCTCTGACGTCTCTCTGGTGGTGCGCAGCACCGTGGCGGCTCCCGCGGACGTCCGGTAAATACGCAGGGCATAGGCGGTGGGAAAGCCGGACAATGTCAGCGCTCATTGTCCGGCTTTCCCTCGTTCATATCCCTATAGCTGCCTGCAAACCCGCTGTCCCCGGGGTCTGGGACCTGAGAGGCCCTGTCCCGGCCCCGGGAGGCTTCTTTCCTTCCTGTCAGCGCAGATCCAAATCCGTCTCCAGCCACCACCGCAGCACGTCCTGGATCTTCTCGTCCCAGTATTTCCACTGGTGATCTCCCGCTGTTTCCCGGCAGGTCAAATCGTATCCCAGCTTTTTCACATGGTCCCAGGCTTTCAGATTCCCCTGATACAGGAAATCCTCCGTGCCGCACCAGGCATAGAGCCTGGCCAGCGGTTTCTTCTCCGCCACATTCCGCTCTGCCAGGGCAAGCAGATCGTTGTCCGAACCCTCCAGGTCGTCCGCCGAGCCGAAAATCCCCCGAAACAGGGCCAGCCTCTCAGCATCCTCCGCCGCCTCTACATTCCTGCGGTAATCCTCCACCATGTCCAGCGCGCCGGACAGAGAGGCCGCGGCTCCGAACGTCTCGCCGGCCCCCAGTCCCAGCTTCCACGCGCCGTAACCGCCCATGGACAGACCCGCCGCCAAGGTGTCCTCCCTCTTTTCGGACATCTGCGGGAAGAATCCCCTGCAGATTTGAGGCAGTTCCTCGGAGATATAGGTCCAGTACTTCATTCCGTAGGTGGTGTCCGTATAAAAGGCCAGATGGGTAGTGGGCATCACCACGGCGATTCCCAGCTTGCTGGCATACCGCTCGACGGAGGTCCGCCTCTGCCAGATGGTCTGGTCGTCGCTCATACCGTGAAGCAGATAGAGCGTCCTGCACTTTCCGTCCGCCCCTTTCCCCTCCATGCCGATCTGTCCCCGGGTCTCCTGGGGCAGTATCACGTCCATGTTCACGCACATTCCCAGCACATCCGAAAAACAGTTTACATGTAATAGCGCCATTTTCTTTTCCTCCTGTGATTTTTTTAACAATGCCCTCTTAAATCAGAGCGCATGCTTGTCCATAGAAAAACCCCGCCCTTTCACCTCGCTGACCCTGGTGACCACCATAAAGCAGGAGGGGTCGATGTCGTGGACGATTTTCTCCAGCTTGAACAGCTCTCTGTTGGAGATCACGCTGAATACCATCTGGTTCTTGTCATGCAGATACCCGCCCTCCGCATTCAGCAGGGTCACGCCCCTGTCCAGCTGCTTTAGGATAGCGTCCCTGATGGCCTCGGACTGATTGCTCATGATCTTCACCTCCGTCTGGGTGGTACCGATCATCATGGTCTTGTCCAGCGCTAAGGCGGAGGTCATCACGAATAAAATTCCGTACAGAATATTTTCCGCTTTCTGAAACGGCGCCTGCATCAGCAGAATGCATACGTCAAAGACATACAGGCTCACGGACACCGGAATCCGGAAGCATTTATATAAGATCAGGGGCGGAATGTCCATACCGCCTGTGGATGCTCCCGTCCGGATCACGATGCCCAAAAAGCACCCGACACCCAGCCCGGCGAACAGCGTACACAGCAGAATATCCTCCGTCAGCACAAAATCTCCCAAAAGCCTGTCAAACACCTCCAGCGCCGCCGGAATCAGGAAAGTGCTAAACAGCGTCGTCATGGCAAAAGCCTTTCCCAGCACCACCAGCCCCAACAGCAGCATGCTCAGATTCACCAGAAACAGAAGCACGGATACCGGCGCGCCGGTCAGATAATGGCCTGCCAGCGCAATGCCCGTGGCTCCGCCGCTGGTGAGATTGGCCGGCAGCAGAAACACTTTCACCGTCAGCGCATACAAAACATTCCCTATGACAATGGCCGCAACCGAACGCGCGGACCAATGCATCCTCATTTTATCGTCCATATGTCCCCCACTTTCAAATCAATCTGTCTATATACGGTATCTTCTTCACAAGATAAATCACGGCCATGGCTGCGGCGGTGCAGGCAGCCACAAACAGGATGCAGGCCAACAGAGGATTCATGTATGAAGACAGAAACGGAACCATACCCTGCAGCTGATTCCTCACCACATCCTCGATCAGGTACACCCCAAAGGTGCAGCTCCCCATTGCCAGGATCATCTTCCGGGTCCTGTCTCCCCTTATCCTTATTTCCTTTACAAATAAAAACAGCAGCCCGGCCAGAATCCACACGAACACCGCATGGAAATCCTCCGTGTAATTCCCCTTTGTCTTAAAATACAGATCCGCCTGCAGAACCGCCAGGGCCAGCACGCCCGCAAAGAGAGCGCCTGTGATCCTTTTATCCCGCAGAAAGCCCAGTCTGCCGTCCTGCATTTTGTTTGCCAGAAAATACCCCGTCAGCGGATAAAGGAGGATATCCCCGTGAAAAGGAAATGTCAGGTTCAGCGCATACCCTGTATAGATGCGGACCAGGCCCACCGCTGTGGTAAATGCGCCGATGCCGAACAGGTACTTATAATCCCTTTCTCTCATCCCCTCTGCCACAATCCTGAGAAAGGGTAGGATCAGCAGCATGGAGAGATAGGATTTCAGGAACCAATAGGGCTCTATAATATTTCCGCAGTAACAGTACAGCAGCCATGTGCCTATCTGAAATCCGTTTTCCGGGTGCACGCGGACAATCCGGCAATACTGCAGAAACGTAAACAGCAGAATAACGATCAGAAACCGCAGGACGCGCTTTCGGAACAGCTCCCCCAGACTCTCCTGTCTGCCCAGCAGCACCGCCCCAGACACCATAAAGAATACGGGAACCGCAACCTTGCACAGAATGGACAGCGTCAATGAGCCCCAGTAGGAAAACGGTTGATCCGTATTTGCGTAAAGGGAATACCCAAACGACCTCGTATGGTTGAACAGCACAAAGAAGATTGCGATTATCCTTAAAAGCTCTAAATAGACCTTTTTCATATATCGTCCCCTAATCATGCGGCGGTTTGCGGCCCAGGGGCCGCTGCCGTCTCGAAATACCGGATCCTGCCAAAGGCCGCTCAGCCCACATCCGGCTCCTCTTCCAGCGACACAGTGCCGGGCGCTTTCCCCTCCGTCTCAAAGAGGATCATCTCGTTCTCCCCGAGCCTTAACAGCGGCCCAGGGATATAGAGGCGCTTTTGGGGTCCGATCTCCCAGAATCTTCCTATATGAAAGCCGTTCACAAAGGCGCATCCCTTGCCCCAGCCCCCAAAGTCCAGGAAAGTATCCCCGATTTCCTCCACCGTGAAGACAAAGCGGTAAAACGCCGGTGTCCCGGGCAGATATTCCCGGTCAAAGTCGATCTTCTCCACATTGTCCAAAGGCAGCGGATACTGCTCCCAGTGGTTGTGCATGTGTCCGTTGATCTGCACGCACTGGTCGATTCCCTTGCGCTGTATCTCCATGTAAGGGCCGAAGTTCACTCTGCCCATGTTCTCCACAAGGATGTCCAGCCTGGCCTCTTTCCCGGCGGGCAGCTCCCGGTTCACTTCCCGCTCCTCCAGCAGTTCCCTGTCATACAAAGTCAGAACCGGCTCATCATCCAGCAGGATATTCGCCCTGTCATTGGCGCCCCAGAGCTTTATCTTACCAAGCTTCTCCTCCGTGTGCAGCTTTGTGCGGTAGAGGATATAGCCGTAGTTCTGGCCCAGCCGTTCCATAGACTGAGGCCACATGCTCTCCACGCCCCGGCTGAGGGTATCCAGCGTGGACACCAGGCTCACCCGCTCACAGGCCTCCAGCTTTCCGTAAGCTTTCCTTTCGATCCGCGCAGTAAACGTCACCTCCGGCAGAGGCGCATGCTTCCCGATGACCTCCCTGTATCTGCGGTACTTCTCCGTGATCCGGCCGTCCTCGGTCAGCACGGCGTCATAGTCGTAGGAAGTCACGTCCGGGGTCAGCCTGTCATAGTAATTGGAGCCGTTCATAAAGCCGAAATTGGTGCCGCCCTCGAACATGTAGATATTCACATGCCCCATCTCCAGCATTTCGTCCAGATCCTTTACGCTCTCCTCCAGATTGCCCCGCATATGCCCGCCGTTGCCCCAGTGGTCGAACCATCCCACCCAGAACTCCGTGCACATCAGGGGCCCTCCCTCCGTGTACTTCTGAAGCGTCTCGAAGCGCTCCCTGGTCCTGGAGCCGAAGTTCCCCGTAGGCAGCGCCCCGGGAAGCCTCCCGGCATTCAGGCTCTCCGGGTAAGGCCCGTCCGAGGTCACCAGGGGCACCTCCACGCCGCCCTCCCGCATCAGGCGCCTGATCTCCTCCATATATGTCCTGTCGTTGGCATAGTACCCGTATTCATTCTCCACCTGCATCAAAATCACCGGACCGCCCTTGGTGCACTGCCAGGGGACCAGCTTCGGCAGCAGTACCTTATAATACTCCTCCACATGGCGCAGGAAAGGACCATAGTTTACCCGCAGGCGCATGCTGTCCTCCCTGAGGAGCCAGGCGGGCAGGCCGCCGAACTCCCACTCCGCGCAGATATAGGGCGAGGGGCGCAAGATCACATGCAGACCCAGATCGCGGGCCAGTCCCATAAACCGTTCTATATCCAGGATTCCCTCAAAGGAGAATTTCCCTTTCTCCCGCTCATGGAGATTCCAGGGAATATAGGTCTCCACGGTATTGCAGCCCATGGCCTTGAGCTTCTCCAGCCTGTCCTGCCAGTATTCCGGGACGATCCGGAAATAGTGGATGGCGCCGGAAATGATCCGGACGGGCTCCCCGTCCAGGTAAAAGTTATCTCTGATTTCAAATGTTTTCATACTTGCCTCTCATTTGTTTTATTCCTATACAGCATATCATATCACAGGCCGAATTACAATCGACAGACACAGCTTTTCTTCCTGCATGCGCCTGCTGTCAATGCAATCGAAACGATTGCTTGGGATTGCTCGTGCAAAATGCGCACGAAAACACTTGGCGGAACTACCCTTGAACGATAACCCATACAATCGTATGTGTGCAATTTCACATATGTAAGTTCTCTTTACCATATGTCACAGTCAGCGTGCAGGAATACATTTCTTCAATTTTCCCATGATAGAAATGTATGATTCCCATAAAAACGCCTTGTTTTCCTACCTTATTCTGCAGGGCAAACGTTATTTCATTTGTACAATTCTGGCAGTGAAATACTGCTTCTTGCCAAAAAAACAGGCAAAATATACAATGTAATCAGGTTTACAGAAAAGCGCTGATCTGACAGAATCAACAAACAAAAACATAAGGAGGCTATTATGAAACTGAAAAAAGTGATCGCACTTACATTGGCCGCGGCGATGTCCCTTACGCTCCTGGCCGGCTGCGGCGGCGGGGATAAGCCCTCGACCGGTTCTGAACAAAACAATTCTTCCAATAAAGAAGAAAGCAAGCAAGAGGATGCCGGAACGGATCAGAATGAGGGAGACGTGTCAGGAAGCGTTACTTTCCCCCTGGCAGAGCCCGTCACCTTTACCGCAGTGGCAGGAATGAACGGCGACTATACCATGACGGACAATATCGCCATGCAGAAATCCCTGGAGAATACCAATATCCAGATAGACTTTACCAATGTACTGCATTCGGAGCTGGCCGAGAAGCTCAGCACCATGATCAACGGAAACAACTATCCCGATATCTTCATAAAGAATAATTTAGATGCCGACAAATACGGAAAGCAGGGTATCGTGATCCCCCTGGAGGATCTGATCAGAACATATGCACCCAACCTGACGGCTCTGCTGGACGAAAGAGACGGATGGCAGTATATTACCGCTTCCGACGGCCATATCTACGGCCTGCCCCAGGTGGACCTGCCCGGTGTAAGCAGACCGGCCTACTGGATCAACAAAAAGTGGATGGACAATCTGGGCTTAAAGGAGCCCACCAGCTTCGATGAGCTGTACGAAGTGCTGAAAGCATTCAAGGAGCAGGATGCCAACGGAAACGGAGATCCCGACGATGAGATTCCTCTGTTCTGCAATTCCTGGCTGAATCCTTTCTTCCTGCTGCAGTACGCGGATTTTCCCAATACGGGGAAAGACGGCATCATAGACGGCGAGCTGCGCTATGTGCCGGCTACGGAAGAGTATAAGGAATTCCTGGCGTATGCCACAAAGCTGTACCAGGAGGGACTGATGTACAAGAACAGCTTTACCACGTCCCATGATGAGCAGGCGCCCATCGGCCAGTCCGGGGATGTGTTGGGTTCTTTCTTTGACGCAGGCGCGTTCCTGACCGTAGGACGTGACCATGACGAGGATTATATTGCGCTGACTCCCTGGGACGACTGCCTGGATCTGAGCCCCGGCATCTCCGGCGGCACTCTGGCTATCTCCGATAAATGCGAGCGTCCCGAGGTAGTGGTGGCCTGGGCCGATCAGTTCTATACGGAAGAGGGCGGTAAGCTGGCCTGGATGGGCGTGGAAGGCGAGACTTATCAGTACAACGACCAGGGAGAATGGGAATGGCTCCTTGACAAGGGACACGGCGAGGATATTACCACCGTCCGTGCCAGCTCGGCCATCCAGGGCGGCGGCCAGGCTCACCCCTCCGTACAGCCCAGAGCGTGGATGGAAAGCATGTCCGCCAATGTGGACCCGGACGAAGTCTACCTGAACCAGCAGAGACTGAAACTCATCGAGCACGGTCAGGTGCCCTGGCCCAAGCTGACCTATACGGACGATCAGCAGAAAGAGATGTCCACCATCGGCGCAGACATTAACCCCTATGTGGATGAGTACATGGCTTTCGTGGTCACCGGAGAGCTGAATCTGGAGGACAGCTGGGAGGAATATATCGGCAAGCTCAAAGAGATGGGCCTGGAGCGTCTGGAAGCAATCTATAAAGAGGCTTATGATGCGGCTATGGGTCGCTAACCTTTTGTGAATGTAGCGGCGGAGACTGTGCCTGTCACAGGAAGCCCGGCGGCGAAGAGTCGGCAGCGATTCTTTGCCGCCTTTTTGAAAGGAGCAAGAATCATCCATGATTATACAGAAAAAAAAGGAATCTTTCGGAGTCCGGCTGCTGAAAAACATAAAGAAACACTGGATCCTCTACCTGATGATCACACCGGTGGTGCTCTATTATGTTATTTTTTCCTATGTCCCTATGTACGGCGTCCTGCTGGCCTTTAAAGATTACCAGATCAAAAAGGGAATCCTGGGAAGTCCCTGGGTGGGATTTGAACATTTTCAGCGTTTCTTCAGCGCCTACGATTTTGAACGCCTGCTCATGAATACCATAGGCCTAAGCGTCTACGGCATGTTAGCCGGCTTCCCCATCCCCATCATCTTTGCCCTGATGCTGAATTACCTGCGCCACACAAAGCTGAAAAAGGTAATACAGATGGTATCCTATGCGCCGTACTTTATCTCCACCGTGGTCATCTGCGGTATGATTACCATCTTCATGTCCCAGGATTCCAGTATTTTCAATGTATTCCGGGGATTCTTCGGCCTGGAACCTGTCAATTTTCTGGCAAAGGCAGAATGGTTCAAACACATTTATGTGTGGAGCGGTATATGGCAGGGCATGGGCTGGAGCTCCATCATCTACATATCCGCCCTGGCCGGAGTGGACTATGAGATGCACGAGGCGGCCATCGTGGACGGCGCCACCAAAATCCAGCGGATGATCCATGTGGATCTGCCCTCCATTAAGCCTACGATACTCATGCTGCTCATCCTCCAGATGGGAGGACTTCTGGGCGTTGGCTTTGAGAAAGTATATCTGCTGCAGAACTCTTTAAACAGGAGCGCCGCGTCCGTTATCTCCACTTATGTCTATGAGGTAGGTTTGATTCATTCCGACTATGGCTATTCCACTGCGGTAGGCCTGTTCAACTCTGTGATCAGCCTGATTTTGGTGGTTGGCTCCAATCAGTTGAGCAAGAAGTTCGCGGGCGAAAGTCTGTTTTAAGCAAGGAGGAGATAGAAATGAAGTGGAGAAAATCGGGAGACAGGAGATCCTACTCCGACAAGGTATTCGATATCGTCAATCTGTTGATCATGATCATGCTGCTGGTGGTCTTTATCTGGCCTCTCTGGTTCGTGGTGATTGCCTCTTTCAGCGACCCCAATCAGGTGTGGCTGGGAAACGTAGTGCTGTGGCCCAAAGGCTTTACATTGGTTTCCTATGAGGAGCTGCTGAAGTATGAGCGGATCTGGATCGGATATGCCAATACCATATTCTATACCGTAGTGGGAACCCTGGTCAACCTTATCATGACAGTGTGCGGCGCATATCCTCTTTCCCGGAAAGATTTTATGCCCAGACATTTTGTCATGGTCCTGCTGCTGATCACCATGTATTTTTCCGGCGGCCTGATTCCCACCTATCTGGTGGTGAGCAAGCTGGGACTGATCAATACCCGCTGGGCCATGATCATACCCGGAGCCATGTCCGTCTACAATATGATCGTTACCAGGACCTATTTCATGAACAGCATTCCCCCCTCGCTCCAGGAGGCCGCCACTCTGGACGGAGCCAGCTCTTTCCAATATCTGGTGCGGGTGGTGCTGCCCCTGTCCAAACCCATTCTGGCCGTAATCGGACTGTACTACGCGGTGGGACACTGGAATGATTTCTACTCGGCGCTGATCTATATCTACGACGAGAATCTGCTGCCCCTGCAGTCTTTCCTCAGGGATATTCTGATGTCCACTAAGCTGACGCTGAACAATACGTCAAGTATGGATATGGCCACGGTGGCCGCCAAGGCGCAGCTGGCGCAGACTTTGAAATACAGCGTGATCATTGTGTCCACGGTGCCTGTGCTGTGTATTTATCCTTTTATCCAGAAGTACTTTGTCAAGGGCGTGATGATCGGCTCCGTAAAGGGCTGAGCAGAGAGAGCAGGTGATTCCCGGGGGGCCAGGCAGATGCTACTGCTGTGCCCCCCCTGCCTGGCTCCGGTACTGAGAGGGTGTCAGACCCGTATCCTGCTTGAACTTGCGGCGGAAGCTGGAGGTATTCAGATACCCTACCGCTACGCTGATCTCATCAATGGATTGATCTGTGTTCAGGAGCAATTCTCTGGCTCTGTCAAGGCGCAGCTTCCATATGTAATCGGAAAAGTTCTGATTCACTTCCTTTTTTACCAGATAGCTGATATAGGCAATGCTCACATGAAACTGTTCCGCAAGCTGATTGATGGAAAAGTCCGGCCGGGTGAAATTCTTCTCCATCTGGTCCTTTAAGTGGAAAGAGCTGGCGGATTTGGCAGTCCATTGTTCCCGGAAGAAATCTGTCAGTTTCCGGATATTGGCCTGGATGGCGGCGGCATTTTCCCCGTAGGAACAGCTGCGGCACAGATACAGCGCCTCAAAATAGAGATTGCTGTAGGACTTGAAGCGGATGTCCGAGTGCTCCATGGCATTGGCTATGACCGCCAGCAGGTCAATGAGAATACAGTGGGCAAAAAAGTCCGGAATCTGTCTGTCCATGGACTCTGACTGGTCTATGATGCGGAGCAATTCCCCTATATAGCCGTCGGCCTCTTCAAACTGGTAATTCTGCAGAGAGGACGACAGGCTGCCCAGCAGATCATTGGGATAGACTAAGGCAGAACCGCCGGTCAGCAGCGGGGATGCCTCATGGTAGGTTACCACAGACATCTGCCCCCAAAGGCTGCTGGCCTGAATGGCCTGCTCGTACAGAGAGGGGATGTCCAGCGGAGAGTCGGAGCATTCGCTTAAGGAGGAAAGATAGCCCTTTTCCTGCCGGAGGTCTGACAGGAGGAGCTTGAGCACCTCGTCCTTATTGGGCTCGGGACCGGAGTAATTGATCAGCAGTATAGCCGTATCCCCGGCAGTCTCCAGAATAACGCAGGAATCCTCCACATTCAGGGAGCGGCAGAAAAACTCCACAATCTTGCCGCAGGGGAAAGGGGCTCTGGGGGATTTCATCTTCACCGCAAAGAGCAGCACATCGGAGTCCGCGCCGAAGAGGCGGTCGATGTCCGGAAGCTCCCTCCAGCCGGCAGTGGCATGGTTTGAGGTGATGATATTGTCCAGTATGGATTCTGGATAGAGAGCTTATATTTCTTCAGTTTGTCCTGCAGCTGGCGGTTTTGGAGATTGGAATCCGCAAAGGTCTGGTCCAGCTGTTCCAGATAGCTCTGGCGCTTGTCCGGAGATGCCACGATCTTCTGGGTCAGCTTATGCAGGGGCAGATAGGTACTTCTCATGGACAAAAGAAGCAGCAAAAATCCCAAAAGTCCCAGGACAAAGAGAATCAGATAGGCTGTCCGAAAGGCGGAACTCACCTGCTGAAGCAACACCCGGTTGGAAATCAGGGAGAGCATCAGAAACCCGTTGCTCAAACCGCCGCTGACGCACAGGGAGGTGTTGTTGTCAATGGGATAGACGCCGTCCTTTGACTCGAAAGCGTCCATATAGGGCGCAAGCTGCTCTGTATTCTGTCCTGCTATGATATTTTTCTCGGAATCCAGCAGCGCGATCACGGGCATTTCGCTGGAGGAAGCTTCCTGACAGAGCCGCTCTATCTCCCGCATATCCACCAGAAAGTAGGTGAGGGCGTTGGAGTAAGAGCTGTTTACAGGGAAATAGATCAGCTGCTTCTCGCCGTCGGCCTGCAGATACAGCAGCTGATTCTGTCTGCTGTCCAGATAGGGCGCCGGGTCAAAGACAAAGCGGTCGGGCGTCAGCATGTGGAAAACGCCCTCCTTATATTCCGTAATGGCCTGGGAGGATGTGACGATCCCATGGTTCTTGTTCAGATAGACAATGGATTTTATATAGGGACGGCCCGGGGTGTACTTTATCATCTCCTTGTAGGCAAGGTATTGGCGCCCCTCATCCGTGCTGTATTTCGTAAATATAATGTTGATATTGTCTTTTATGCTGTCGTTGACCGTGTTCATGGTATTAAATTCATCTGCCAGGGTCTGTCGCACGTTATGCAGCTGTTGCTCGGAGGAGATTGTGAGCTGTTCCAGATAAAGCTTTGCAAGCTGGGTTCGGACGATGTAGAAAAAGCCTGTGATCAGGAAACAGAATATGATGAAGTAGGACAGAAAATAACGCATGCGCGTACTGCCCAGGGCCCTGTCCAGGCGAGCCTGTCTGATTTTCATAGGATACTCCTTTAAACTGCGCTATGTCTTGAGTTCTATGATTCTATTATAGCAGTTTGATTCGAAAAAGCAATATCCTAACACCTCCGTCCCCCTTATTGTAAATTGGTTACTGTTCACGGGTAGTTCCGCGAAGTGCTTTCGTGCGCATTTTGCACGAAAATCACGAGACAGCAGGCACCAAAATGAGCGCACTTTGCTCATTTTGTGTGCATCATGTTGCTGTGAACGGCGAAGCCGTGAACAGTAACGTAAATTGCCGGGATGGGGTGCAAACCATTGTCAAATACGGGATCGCCTGCCATAAAAAGACCTGCACAATCCGGGCGCGCTGCCCCTGGAACTGCCGAACCATGGCCTGTCATGGCCCTTGGACGAGCCTTACCGTTGGAAATCGCCCCCGGGGGAATAAAGCCCCGCATCAAGCCAGGCCCGGTGTCCCAAGACAAAGTCGGGACACCGGGCCTGGTCCTACTCCAGCTCCTCCAGAGCCGTCTCGGTCTCCAGCAGCCGCTCCAGCAGGGATTCCTGGCTGGTCTCCTCAGCGTCCAGCTGCTCCTGCAGCTCCATCAGCTTCTCATAGTCCGAGGCCAGACCGGGATCCAGCATCTGCAGCTTGATCTCGGCCGCACGCTGCTCGCTTTGTTCCAGCTGGGTCTCATACTTCTCCCGCTGTCTGGTCAGCCGGGATTTGATCTTTCCGGGACTGTAGTAAGTCTTTTTGTCAAAGACATCCGCTAAGGTGGGATTGCTCTGTCCGGCCTCGGGCCTGGCTGCCGCCCCCTTTGTCTCGTTTCGCTGCCCGCCTCCGCCCGGGGCATCCTTACCCCGCATAAGGGCCTCCCGCTTTTGCTTTTCATGGAGATAATCCTCGTAGGGGTATGGATACTGGGTCACCTGCCCTCTCTCGAATTCCAGGATCCCCGTGGCCACCTGCCGAATGAAATACCGGTCATGGGACACGAACAGCACAGTCCCCGAAAAAGCCCCCAGCATCTGCTCTAAGGCCTCCTTGCCCACGATGTCCATATGGTTGGTGGGCTCGTCCAGGATCAGGAGATTGGGCCTGGTCTGGAACATCTTGCAAAGCGCCAGGCGCACCCGCTCCCCCCCTGAGAGCTGTCCCATCTTCTTCTCCACATCCTCTCCCGAGAACAGAAAACTCCCCAGAGCCCCCCGGACCTGCTCCCGCTGAAGCCTCGGATACTCCTCCCAGAAATTTTCCAGCACTGTCTGCTCCGGATTCACATGGGTCTCCATGGCCGCCTGCTGGTCAAAATATCCCCACTCCACATTCGTCCCGAAAGCAAAGGTCCCGCCCAGAGGCTGCAGGCTGCCCGTGAGGGTCTTCAGCAGTGTGGATTTGCCGATGCCGTTCTCCCCGATGATGGCCAGCCGCTCCCCTTTCCGCAGGGTAAAGGAAACTTTAGACAGCTCTCTGTCATACCCGATGCCCAGGTTCTTCGCCGTCAGCGTCTCGGTATAGCTCTCGATCCTTGGCTGGAACAGGGCGTGGAAAGCCCTTGTGTCAAAGCGTCTGGGCTTCTCTATCTTTACCATGTGCTCGATTGCCATGCGCTTGGAATGGGTGGCCGCCACCTTGCTGGGGGTGTTTTTCCACTTCTCAATCCACTCTGTCAGCCGCTGGATTTCTTTCTGCTGGGCCTCGTAATCCTTTTCCTGCTTTGCCAGAGCCGCCGCTTTCTGCTCCGTGAACGCGGAATAATTGCCCGGGTAACGCCTGATGCGATGGTATTCGATCTCGTAGGTCACATCGATGATCCGATCCAGGAACATCCTGTCGTGGGACACGATAACTACGCACTTGTCATATTTTTTCAGATAGCCCTCCAGCCACTCTATGGTGGGGAGGTCCAGATGGTTGGTGGGCTCGTCCAAAAGCATAATGTCCGGTCTGCTCAGCAGCAGCTTGATAAAGGCCACCTTGGTCTGCTGCCCTCCGGAAAAGCTGCCCATGGGACGCTCCAGATCTTTCAGGGCAAAGCCGAATTTCTGGAACATGATTTCCATATCCTGTCTCCAGGTATAGCCCCCCAGGGATTCCATCCTTTTCTGCAGCATGTCGTACTCGTGGAACAGCGATTTGTCCTGACCGGCCTGAAGCTCCTGCTCAATCTCTTTCATTCTGGTCTCACAGGCAAAGATAGACGCAAAGACTTTCCTGATCTCATTCTCCGCGGTGATCTCACCGTCCGGGAAGCTGATCTGGTGCAGAAAGCCGATGCGCTGCTTTCCGGCCATGGTGATGCCGCAGCTCTCGTCGCTGTCCAAATTATTCATATGAATGTCGCCGTTGATCAGCTTAAGCAGCGTGGTCTTTCCGCAGCCGTTGCGCCCCACCACGGCGATCTTCTCATTGTCCCGTATCTCAAAGTTCACGTCTTCCAAAATGGTATCTGCGCCGTATTGCACCAGCGCATGACTGATCTGATATCTCATGATTTCCGATCCTCTCCTTATCCTGCACATCCTCCTGTGCAGAGAAAAAGCCACAGCAATCAGCTGCAGCTTTCCGTGTGTCTCTATATCTTTGTCTTCCTACATTTCCGCGCCTGTCCCCGGCGGGTTCTGTTCTGTTCAGACTCTGGCTCTTTGCAGCAATCCTATTGAATTTATCGTTCTGCGAAAAAATGTCATTGTCTTCCCTCTTTTCCTCCGGCCGATTCTCTTTGTGGCCGCCCGCCTGTCCCGAAAAGCTTCTCTCTTTTCACATGACAAAGTCATGATACCATATACCGGGACAATGCGCAACCCCTAAAACCCCTGTCCGGCGCGGTTTTGTTGCGGTTTTGTTGCGTGCCGGTTACCGTTCTGACCCCGGGCGCCGGTCCTCGTCAATGTCCGGTGTCCACGAACACGATATTGGAATCCCCTTTCCCGGCCTGCTCCAAAACCGCGTCCATCAGTTTCCGGAAAGAACCGTAGGAAGAGGTGGCCCCGGTGAGGGCGTCGATCTCCCCCTCTCCCTGCTTCTCCAGAAGCTGCCCGGCGTAATAGCGGGTGTACTGGTTCGGGTAGGTGCCCGTCCCGTCCAGCATGGCCTGCATGTAGGCAGTGTCCCAGCTCTTGATGAAGCCGCTGGCATTCTCCGCATTGTACTCCACGGAGACAATGCTCCCGTCCTTTACCATAATGGTGATATACTCTCTCCAGCCGTGGCTGTACTCGGCGGCCTGGGCGGTATAGTAGCCGTCCTGGAGTCCTGTCTCACCGCTGCCGCAGGCTGTCAGGAATCCCGCCGCAAGCAGGGCCAATACAACTCTGACGATCCTTTTCATCTGCCCTTTCCCTCCTTCACCACAAATCTCTTCACCTGATCCTGGAGAGCCTCCGCCTCTCTGGCCAGGACAGAGCTGGACTGCTCCGTTCCGGCGGCATTCTGCAGGTTTTTCTCCGCAATGGCGGAAATCGTCCCGATCCGCTCCTCCATGATCACCAGAGCGCTCTCCTGTCCCCGGACCGCAGTCACCAGCTCGTCGGTAATCCCGCTGATCTGGGCGGAGACATCCGATATCTCCCGAAAGGAGCTGGCGGCGGCTCCGGTGAGGGCCACGCCGCTCTGGATGATGTCCTTGGTGCTGCCCACCATCTGCGCCGCGCTCTTGGCGGACTCGCTGCTCTTGGACGCCAGCTGTCTGACCTCCTCCGCCACCACGGCGAATCCTTTCCCCGCGGTTCCGGCCCGGGCCGCCTCCACGGAGGCATTGAGCGCCAGGATGCCCGTCTGAAACGCGATGTCTTCGATATCTTCCGCAATCTTGGTGATCTTCTGGGCATTGAGGCTGATATTGTCCATGGCCCGGGAGAGATCGTCCATGCGCACATTTGCCTCCCTGATACACCGGGAGATCTCCTCCGTCTTCACCCTGGTCCGGCTGCTGCTCTCTGCCACGCTGGCCAGACTTTCTTTCACATGGGACACCTCATCCACCAGTTCCTCCGTGGACCGGGTCTGTTCCATGGAGTCCTGGTGAAGCTGGCCCGACCGGCCGTTAAGCTCCTCCGCCATCCCCGCCAGCCGGTCGGCGGCAGAGCGGAAGCCCAGAATGGTATCGTTCATGGAGCGCAGGATGGTGCCAAGGCTCCCCCGGATCTGCACAAAGTCTCCTCTGTAGTCAACCTGGGGCGCCACCCGCAGATTTCCCTCCGCCACCTGGGTCAATACCTGCTGGATATCCGATATGTAGCGGTTGACGCTCTCCACGGTATCGCCCAGCGTCCGGGTGAGCAGTTCCAGTTCATCCCCGGATCTGATCCGGACAATCTCCGTGTGGAGATCCCCGTCGGACAAAGCCACCATACGGTCCGTCACCCGCTTCACCGGGCGGGAAATGGACCTGGCCAGGCGCAGGACCAGCAGCATGGAGAGCACCAGCACCACAAAGGTGGCCGACACCGCCACCAGAACGGCGCCGTTGATATAGGAGCCGTAATCCGCTTTCGGCACCTGGATCACCAGGGACCACTGGGTTCCCCGGACAGGGGAAAAGGCAGCCAGCATGGTCTCCCCCTCCACGGAGAATTCCGCGGCGCCGGTCTCGTCGGTGACCACCCGGCCCGCGACCTCCCTGTCTCCTCCGCACAGCCGCTCCATGGTATCTCCCTCCAGAACCAGCGTCTGGTCCGGATGCCCGGTGATAAAGCCCCCGTGGTTTACCATGTAGGCAATGCCGTGCCTGCCCAGATTGATGCTGCTGATCACGTCGTTCAGGGTGTCGTATTTGTAAACCCCCACCAGATACAGAACCGTCTCTCCGTTCTCTTTCACCGGCATGCCCATGGTGATGCCCAGTCCGTCCCGGAATTTGGTAGACGAATTCGTAGTCATATTGTCCGTCTCCCGAAGCAGGGAGAAAAAGTCATCGAATTCCTTGTCAAGGCGCTCCGGCGCAGTGTCGATTCCCTGTACCAGATTTCCCTCCGAATCGTAAAGGCCGATGGTGTACAGCTCATAAATCTTGGCTGCCTCGCTGAGCATTCCCTCTCTGTCCGCCCGAAGCGTCTCCTCCGCCTCCGCTCCCGTTCCGCCGTCCCCTGTCATCCGGGGATCCCCGGCCAGAGTCATCATACGATCCGCCAGCATACGGATATTGGCTTCCACTGTCTTGGCCGACTGGCGCGCCATGGGCTGTAAACTGTCCAGCAGAATGTTGTTGGCCAATGACTGCATGGCAGCCCACATGATTCCGCAGCATACAAGCACCAGCACAAAAATATTCAGCAGGGTATTTCCCAATATCCTGCCATTCAGACTTCTTCTCGTTTCCCGGCCATGGAATTGCGCTCTGTTCCCGCTCACGTTCCTGTCACTCCTTTTTGTTTTCATTCAGATACATAGGAAAAGCCCTCCAATTCTGCCGGCGCGGCGCTGACGCACCCGTCCGGAAAAAACTGGGAGACCGCTATGTTAGTATATCACGGCCGCCCCAAAAAAGGAAGCCCCTTTTCCCGGAGACCGGTTGCATCTGCACCCTCGTTTGTTGCTGTTCACGGCTTCGCCGCTCTCAGCAACTGTCTGCACGACCGCCGCCCCCCTCTCTGCCGGCAGCGAAGCCCCAAGCCCCTGCGTAGCCCCGGCGGTAAACCCGAAAATCCGGACGATATCTCCCGAATCTCTTGACGCGGAGAACGCAATTGTATATAATTTTGTACAAAAGAATCGAGGAAAATAAATGGACGCATATCGGATCAAGGCATATGCCAAAGTCAATCTGGGGCTGGATGTGGTGCGGCGGCTCCCCAACGGCTACCATCAGGTGAAAATGGTCATGCAGAGCGTAGAGCTCCACGACGAGCTGACCGTTGAGCCGGCGCCGGAGGGCATCTTTCTCACCACCGATGCCGGAAATCTGCCCACCGGCAAAGACAATCTCATCTGCAAAGCCGCCCGGCTCATGCTGGACAAATACGGCATTTCCCAGGGGCTGCGCGTCCATCTGCACAAGAACATCCCCATCGCCGCCGGCATGGCCGGGGGAAGCACGGACGCCGCAGCCGTCATGAAAGGAATCAACCGGATCTTTTGTCTGGGGCTTTCCGTCCCGCAGCTGATGGAAGACGGTGTAAACATCGGCGCGGACGTGCCCTACTGCATTCTGGGCGGCACGGCCCTGGCGGAGGGCATAGGGGAAAAGCTGACCCCTCTTGCGCCCCTGCCTCCCTGCCATATCCTCATCGTAAAACCGGATATCAGCGTATCCACCAAATATGTCTACGAGCATCTGGACGCACAGGACGTCACAAACCATCCCGACATCGACGGCATGGTGGAAGCCATCCTGGCAGGAAGTCTCCCCGGCATAACAGACCGCATGCAGAACGTGCTGGAGACCGTAACCGTCTCAGCCTATCCTGTCATAAACGATATCAAGGCCAAAATGCTGGGTCTTGGCGCAGAGGGCAGCCTGATGAGCGGCAGCGGTCCCACCGTGTTCGGCATCTTCCAAAGCCTGGCCGCAGCCCAAAGGGCATTCGATCAGTTCCGCCGGGAATATCCGTCCGAACAGGTATTTTTGACTACTGCTGTTTAGTACTTTTTAAAAAAGGCCGCCTTTCCCTGAGGGCTTTCAGAATGGAGGATTACTATGCAAAGTGATTTTCAAGCAGATCTACCGCTCCGTGATGTGGTTTTCAATACCTTGCGTCAGGCCATCCTCACCGGCGAGCTGAAGCCCGGCGAACGCCTGATGGAGCTTCATCTGGCGGACAGACTGGGGGTCAGCCGCACGCCGGTCAGGGAGGCCATCCGCAGGCTGGAGCTGGAGGGACTTGCCACCATGATACCCAGAAGAGGCGCCGTAGTCGCGGAGATTACGGAGAAAAGCATGAGCGACGTCCTGGAAGTCCGCCGGACGCTGGATGCGCTCTGCGCGGAGCTTGCCTGCGACCGCATCACGGAGGAAAGCCTTATCCGGCTGCAGAAAGCGTGCAGCCATTTCGAGCAGTGCGTGGCTGCGGGAAATGCCAAGAAAATCGCCCAGGCGGACGTGGCTTTGCACGATATCATCGTACAGGCCACCGGGAACCAGCGCCTGATCCAGATGGTGAACAATCTCTCCGAGCAGATGTATCGCTACCGCTTTGAGTACATCAAGGACAGTAGCCAGCATGAAACCCTGGTCAAGGAGCATAGAATCATCTATGAAAGCATTGTAAACAAGGACAGGGACACCGCGGCGGCAGCGGCAAAGCTCCACATCGACAATCAGAAAAAAGCAATCATACGACAGATTCGCCTTGAAAATGACAAAAAACACGCCGGCCGGCAGTGAATATCCGGTGCAATCCGGGCAATACTCCTCAAAAAGCGAAAAGAGGAGATTGCATGAAACAAAAATGGATCGGAATCCGTGCGGCGGTGGGATTATGCGCCGCGCTTGGCTGGTGGGGCCTGCTCTATCCGGAACTTGCGCTGACGCCGGACACGGTAAAAGTCAGCCAGGCGGACGAGAGCGGCGCATCGGTTTCTCAGGCTTCGGAATGGAGCTTTGGCAGCAGCCTGTATCTCGATCTGCTGAACGCGGACCGGGAGCAGATCTCGTTTCGCAGCAGGCTGTTTACGGAGATCGGTTTACTTTGGGAGGCTTTTCATGACAGAAACGGAACTGAGACAAAATAGGGCAATTCCGGCCAAGGACGCCCCCATCGGTGTATTCGATTCCGGTGTGGGCGGTCTTACTGTGGTGCGGGAAATCATGCGGCAGATTCCCAATGAAAAAATCATTTATTTCGGGGACACTGCCCGGGTCCCCTACGGAAACAAGTCCCAGGAGACCGTCACACGGTTTTCCGAACAGATTGTGCGTTTCCTGCGCACCTTTCAGGTAAAGACTATCGTGGTGGCCTGCAATACCGCAAGCGCCTATGCCATGGAGGCCCTGGAGCGGGACATCGACATCCCGATCATAGGCGTGGTAAAGCCGGGAGCCAGGCAGGCCGTGTCCGCCACCAGAAACGGCCGCATCGGGGTCATTGCCACGGAGGCCACCATCGGCAGCCAGATCTACACCAAGTACATACGGGAACTGAATCCGGATATCTCCATCTATGGCAAAGCCTGCCCGCTCTTCGTGCCCCTGGTGGAGGAGGGGCTATGGGAGGATCCCGTGACGGACGAGATCGCCCGCAGGTATCTGACGGAGCTCATCGACATAGATATCGACACCCTGATCCTGGGCTGCACCCACTATCCTTTGATCCGCTCTACTCTGGGAAAGATCATGGGGGAGAGGGTCACCCTGGTAAATCCGGCTTACGAGACCGCAAGACAGCTGCGTGAGCTCCTGATACGCCACGGCCTGCTCTGCCAGGAGCCCCCGGCCCTGGGGAGCAACCGCTATCAGTTCTATATCAGCGACAAGGCGGATAAGTTCATTCACTTTGCCAACTCTATCATCAAATACGGCATCCTGTCGGCCAAGACGGTCAATATCGAGGCCTACTGAGGCGGCGCACACAAAACCGCCGGGCAGGAATGTGCCGGGGACGGCCGGGCGAAAGGCCGTATAAAGGAGTCCTCTATGGGAAAAAAAGCCATGCTCACACTGGCCGGACGGCAGCGGGACGAGTCCGGAGAAGAGTCCGTCACCGAGAGCCGCGCGGAGGCGGAATACTATGAGAAAGACGGCAGCTCCTATATTCTCTACGAGGAGGCTTCCCCGGACGGCAAAGCCCCCGTCAAAAACATCATAAAGTACCGGGACCGGGTGCTGGAGATAACCAGGCGCGGCGGCATCCGTTCCCGCATGATTTTCGAAGCCGGCTGCACCTGCAGGTCCGACTATGTCACGCCCTATGGAACGCTCTCTCTGGAGGTCTCCACCCGGAAAGCGGAAATCGCCCGGCTGCAGAACCGGATCCGGATCCGACTGGACTACAGCCTGAGCTCAGAGGGCCGGTTCCTCTCGGACTGTACCCTGGATATGGACCTGGCGCTGCCCGAAAATTAAGAATCAATTCTCACAGAAAAGCTAAACTTTTCCAATTCGTGTGCCGAAATAATTTACAGATAACGTTAAAATATCATGGATGATAAAACAATTCGTCAAAAGGAGGATACTATGAGTGTAAACGGAGTTACATCGAATCAGGTATCGGCTGCCTATAGCTATGAAAATGTAAAGGCCGACACAAAAGCCGCGGAAAGTACCGCGTCAAAAGACACATCCAAGGCAGAGGAAAATGCTGCCGACAAAGGTGTCATATATGAGCCTGCCGGCTCCACTGCCGCGAAGCCTACCTACACGCCCGATACCAATCTGATCAACAAGATGAAAGCCGATGCGGATGCGCGCATGTCGCAGCTGCGCGGCCTGGTGGAGAAGATGATGACCGGACAGGCCACCGCTTACGGCAAGGCCAACGATATCTGGTCTTTCCTGCGCAGCGGCAACTATACCGTTGATCCCGCTACCAAGGCTCAGGCCCAGGCGGACATTGCCGAGGACGGCTATTGGGGTGTGAACAAGACCTCTGACAGAATCATCGATTTCGCCAAGGCACTGACCGGCGGCGATCCCGACAAGATCGAGGACATGCGCGCAGCTTTTGAGAAAGGCTTCAAGAAAGCCGGCAAGGCCTGGGGCGGCGATCTCCCCGACATCTCCCAGCGCACCTATGAAGCCGTGATGGAGAAATTCGACCAGATGGCCGAGGAAGCCAAGAAGACCAGCGCTACTCCTGTGGATCCGGAGGCTTAAATCACTGTCTCGAACAAAGAGAAGCACAATTGCGAACGGCATAGCCAAAAGCTATGCCGTTTTCTTTTCCCGCTTTCCGGTCCTTTTATGATTCCGCCTCGCCGTTCCATGACACTTCGCCCGGATTGTCCTCCTGCATGCTGACTGTGTCCAGCGCGCTCTCCACCAGCTTGATCATTTCCCAGATAGAACGGAAATACACTGTCTTGTCCTTGTCCATCCATGTAATGCGCCCCTGCCAGCTGCTGTTCTGCCTGTGCTGGACACGGATAATGAATGTTCCCAGGTCTCCATGCTTACTCAACAATTCCTCGTCGTTCATGATTCTCGTCCTCTCTTTCCTGGATTCTCTCTGTCCCCCTCGATTTTGAAACGTGCGGCTGTCGGTGGTGGGATGCGGAAAATTCAGAGAATCGTAAAATCCCTCCAGCCGAAAGATCACCTCTTCAATATTAGAAAAAGGGATTCCCTCCTCTGTGTAGGCATGATAGAACCTGCCTGCCAGCTGCCCTCTTCCTACCCGGTCAACGCACAGCACCACGCCGTTCGGCGTCCCTAGATACCACTGTGTCTTTTCCATAATCCTACCCTTTATCCTGTTCAGGACAGCCTTTCCCTTTCGGTGCACAGACGACGCTGTTTACATAATATTGAATGCCCGTGCGCTGTCGTCTGACCATAAAATGGTAATTAATCCGCCGCTGGATGACGGTGCAGTTCTCCCTGGTGGTATTCACCAGCAGCACCAGATACTGCCCCTTGCCGTATCTGCAGACGGAATCGCTGTGCCTCACGGACTGCTGAATCGCCTCCCCCAGCCTCTGGGTCAGCTCCTCCAAAGCATTTCCCTCTTTCATGGGATTGCCCTTGCTGTCCACCACCATGCACAGCATCAGGTACACGGACTGGCCGCCACGCTCCATCATGCGGCCCACCATGCGGTATATCCCCTGGAATACCGGATAGGTGCACAGGTATCCGCCCGGCACTGCCTCCGTTTCCTCCGAAAGCTTTTTCTGGATATCATCCAGGGCATCGTACTGATGCTCCATCTGGGTGCCCAGCTTGTCAAAAAGTCCCATCATACGGTCGGACGGCCGCAGGCCCTGCTCCTGAAAATACAGTCCCACCGTATCGTCATAGAGCCTGCGGGCATCCTCATAACGCCCCATGGCCACCAGCGCCTCCATGGTGATGGTCTCCCAATCCGACAGGGGGCTGATCGCGGTGGCGTAGATTCCCAACTCCTCCATCTGCAGAAAATCCTGGGTCATGCGCAGCTGTTGGGCCGTGCGCTCCACACAGGCGCAGAACAGCAGCCGATAGCGCTTTGCCTCCTGGGCCACCCAGACCACGCCTGTCTGCTGGGGCAGAAATTCTCCCGTGTAGAGACGGCATGCCTCCATGTACAGGCGTACCTTTTCCTCCTGCTCCACGGCTTTCTCGGCCTCCTGAAAAAGGCGCTCGAATTCCGCCGCATCCTCCCTTACCGGCACCTGGGGATTCCAGTAGCAGATGCCTTTCCTCTGTTCGATATAGTTTACATCCGGCAGGCCGGCTGCTTTCAGACGTTTCTTCGCATTGTAGATCACGCTCCTGGCCGCATGGTGTATGTCCAGAATATCCCGGTCCTCGAAAAGCACCCGCTCCAGCATGTCCCGGCTGACGCCCTCCTTTCGGTGATGCAGCAGAAGCTGCATCAGATAGTTGAACTGGGACTCTGTGGTCTTCCTGCTGCCGGCCACCAGCTTTCCGTTCCAGAAGAGTGAGAAACCGCCGAACATCTGCACCTGCAGGCAGTCCTCCTCATGTGTCCTTTTTTCTTCCATTCTTCCCCCTCTGCTGTTCCTGTTCCCGCTTTGTCCCGGGCTGCTCATCCGGTCCCGCCACTTTGCTCTGTCCCGGGCCGGCCGCCTGCTTCGGCTCACTTCGCTGTCCCGGGCCGGCTGCCTGCTCCGGCTCACCTCGCTTTGTCCCGGGCTGGCTGTCCGCTTCGGCTCACCTCGTTCTGTCCCGGGCCGGCTGCCTGCTCCGGCTCACCTCGCTTTGTCCCGGGCCGGCTGTCCGCTTCGGCTCACCTCGTTCTGTCCCGGGCCGGCTGCCTGCTCCGGCTCACCTCGCTTTGTCCCGCCCCTATGGAAACGGTACCCCTCCTGCGCTGTCCACGGGCACCAGCACACCGTGGAGCACATACCTGGCGTCCGTGAATACATAGGCGCAGGTGGACAGCACCACATAGCGGTTCTGCGGGTCCGTTGCCGCCTCCTTAGGGATGCCGGACGCAAAGTCCGACTGCCCCATACTCCGCTCCAGATACTCCTCCAGCTCCCCGCAGGGACCGGTGAAGATCGTGTAGGTGTCCGAGTACCCGGAGGTGGTGTATCCCGCGAACAGGTCGATGCGGTAGTCCTGCTTTGGCGTCAGCAGCCATGCCACGGGGTGGCTTTCGTAGAATCCCTCCTGAGCCCACTTGTCCAGGCAGGCGAACATGGAGCCGTCCCGCATGTGGTGCCCGTAGACGATGGTGTTGGCGTCCGCGAAGTCCCGGCTGTTGAGGGCCTCCACGAAGATGGACCCGGCGCCGGCGTAGGCTTTGTCGTAGCTGTGGTGCAGGTAGGCGTCGTTGTCCTCCCCCTGCAGGACAGGGTAGTTTATGGGCGTGCCGCCGCAGTAAAGCCAGCCGCAGACGTCCTCATTCACGGCCTGCAGGGCCTGAAAGTCCACCGCAATGGGAGGGAGGTCCGCGAAGAAGTCTTCCCCTGTCGGGCCCCCCTGTCCGGAGGCATCGTCCTGTCCGCCCGCCGGACCGCTTCCCCCGATACCGCCGGAAGCGTCCCCGGAAGCCGCCGCGGTGTACTGCCTGGCCGCTCCCTCATAGAGGGCCTCATTGGCCCTGTACTCGTACCGCACCACGATGATAAAGCACACCGAAAACAGGAACACCGCGCCCAGGATTATCATGAGAGTGCGTCTGATCTTTCTACCCATGTGTGCCTCCTGCCACCGCACAGGGCATGGTTTCCGCCCCGGTATCTCCATGCTGCTTTAGAAAGTCGTCGAATATCTTCTCCGCCTCCGCCCGGGCTCCGGCCGCCTCCTCCAGGCTGTCGAAGCTCCCCAAATAGCGGGTCTTCCCACGGAACGTAATCTGGGCCGCCCAGCGCCCTGTCCTGTTGTTCCTGTAGACGCCCCTGACGCCGCTCCGATTGCCGGCGGACACCCTGCGGCTGCGTATACTCTCGATGCAGGTGCCGTCCACGAAATGCCTGGTGGACGCCGGATCCCACAGACAGCCGCAGCTCTTGGTATGCCCCCCCTGCAGGTTCGACTGGCTCACCACCGCTTCCCCGCCGCACAGGCAGACGCAGCGCCAGTAGTGGCGCCCGCCTCGCTTTCCGTCGTAGGCCGTCACGGTGAGGCTCCCGAAAGTCCTCCCGATCCAGTCTTTCCGCTCTGTCCGTGCCAGGCAGCCGCAGCTCTTCCGATAGCCGCCGGTAAGCCGCCCTGTATCCGCCGTGATCCGTGCGCCGCAGTCGCACCGGCAGCGCCACTGCACCCTGCCGCCTGCTTCCGGGCTCTCCTCCGGCCCCAGCACCGTCAGCTTCCCGAACCGCTGTCCCGTCAGGTCAGGCTCCCGCTCCTTTCCCATGCCGCAGCCGCAGTCCGTCTTCCACCCTTTCTTCAGGTGGCGGGAGGATACCAGCGCTTCTTTGCCGCAGTCGCACACGCAGCGCCACACGGTATATCCGTTCTTTCTCTCTGCCGTCGGCTCCGCCGCGGTCAGACTCCCGAACCGCTGTCCCGCTATCTGGTCCTGTCTCCTGCCCATGCCCTTGCCTCCTATTCCAGTTCCGTCTCTCCACTTCCATGCCCCTGCAGGGGAGTAATTTTCTGCTGCACAATACGCATCTGAAAATTCTCCCGGGCATGGCCGTTTCGA
>JAAWOU010000018.1 GCA_022799755.1 Lachnospiraceae bacterium | reverse complement strand
CACCGTCCCCGTCCTTTCTCGGGGCTTTGTTTTTTGGAAAGAATGGAATACTACTACAAATCCGCAGGAAAATATCCGCATAGGGAACGCGGGAAAAGGAGAAAAGATGATTATATTGATAACGGGCGCATCACATACAGGTAAAACCGTGCTTGCCCAGAACCTGCTTGAAAAATATAAATATCCGTATTTGTCAATAGACCATTTGAAAATGGGTCTCATCCGCAGCGGCTACACCAGGCTTACACCTGAGGATGATGATGAACTGACAGATTACTTGTGGCCTGTAATTCGCGAAATGATGAAAACAGCCATAGAGAACAATCAGAATCTGATCGTGGAAGGATGCTATATTCCTTTTGACTGGGAAAGGGATTTCGAAAAGGAGTACCTCAGGCACATTAGATACTATTGCCTTGTATTTAGCGAGCGCTATATAAGGAACCATTTTGCCGATATAAAAAACTATGCAAACGCTGTTGAAAACCGTTTGGACGATGCAGGGTGCACGATGAAAAGCGTTTTGGAAGAAAATTCTAAATTTTTAGAGCTTGCCCAAAAGCACAATGTAAATTATATGCTTATTGACGACAAGTATGAGATAAACATTGATTTATGCTAACAACCACCGGCCATTGGAATGCCTCTCTTCCATGGAATGCTCTTCTTCCATTGGATGCCTTTCTTCCATGGAATGCTCTTCTTCCATTGGAATGCTCTTCTTCCGTTGGAATGCCTATTTTCCATTGGTCCCCGGCTTGCCGGCGGCAGATGCCAACGCCATAAGCCGTGGGCAGACTTGATGGCTCGCGTGGATAGTATGAAAAGAGGACAGGAGGTCAAAAAATGAGCCGTTTTCGAGAGGTTCTTAATTCAGCCAGAAAAAACGAGACAGTGGAAAACTTCATGGGAGGGGAGTCCTACCGCGTAAGCCCGCTGGAAACCCTGAAGATGATCACGGCTTCCTCCATCTTCGGCGAGCCCTCTTACTATCGCGATGGCGGACTGGGCAGAGCCGTCCGGGACGCAAAATACAAATGCTGTGCGCTCCTGGAGGGGTATCTGCTCTTCGGCAGCGCATGGGACGGCCGCACCACCACGGAAATCATGGAGAGTGCCATAGATCAGGCTCTGGAGGCGGATTTCGAGGGGACCCTGCGCTGGGCAGCCACATTGCGGACGGACTTTTTCATGCGCCTGAACCCCCAGGTCATCATGGTCAGGGCGGCGCTGCATCCCGGGCGGCAGGAATTTACCCGGGCGAATCCGGGCTTGTTCGGAGAGCTGGAGCGCCGGGTCATGAGCCGCGGAGACGATGGGCTGTCCCAGCTGGCCTATTTCCTTTATAGCAATCAGGGAAAGCAGAAGATGCCCAGCCTCCTAAAGCGTTCCATAGCGGCAAAGCTGGAGCGGCTGGACCCCTATGAAGCCGCAAAGTACAAAAACGCGGAGATGGGCTTGAAAGACGCTGTCCGCATCACCCACGCCCATTCCGCTGTTATAGACGAGTTTATGCAGACCGGCGGCATCGAACTGCCTCCCGGGAAGAAGACCTGGGAGAACCTGCGCTCGGAGGGAATGAGCTGGAAAGAGATTTTTTCTCAGATTTCCATGGGCCATATGGCCCTGATTCGAAACCTGCGGGGCGTATTTTCCGAGATAGAGGACGCCGTTTTCTGCGAAGAATATCTAAAGCGGCTGAAAGCCGGCGTGGCGGGGGGCAGGCAGTTTCCTTTCCGGTATTACAGCGCCTATAAAGCAGTGGAAAAGAGCGAGTGTGCCCACAAGCCCCGCATTATGGACGCCCTGGAGGAATGCATAGACCTTTCCATGGAGAATATCCCTAAGTTCCGGGGCAAGACCATGTGCCTTTCGGACAATTCCGGCTCCGCCTGGGGCGCCATCCCCTCGGAATACGGCACTGTCCAGATAGCGGTTATCGACAACCTTTCATCCGTCATTGCCGCGGCGGCCTCGGAGGAGGGGTATGTGGGCAAATTCGGGGACCGTCTGAAAATCTTTCCGATCTCCGGACGGGGGCAGATTCTGCGCCAGTGTAAAGAAATATCCGAACAAACGTATACGGATGTGGGCTCGGCCACCGAGGGCGGCATCTGGGAATTCTTCAAAAATGCCATCCAAAAGAAAGAGCACTGGGACCAGATCTTCATCTACTCCGACCAGCAGGCCGGCCATGGCGGCCTGTACGGAACCGATGCCCAGAAGCGGGAATACCGGGAAAAGGGCTTCGCATGCCGGTGGGGCAGCCGGGGACAGGGAGACTATATCAATGTCTTTGAACTGGTTCTGGAATACAGGAGGAAAGTAAATCCCAGGGTGAATGTATTCTCCGTCCAGACGGCAGGCTACAACAATATCTGCATCCCGGAGTACGCCTACCGCACCTGCATTCTCTACGGATGGACAGGAAAGGAACTGAATTTTGCCAGGCAGATGATCGATCTTTGGGATGGACAGCAGGGCTGAGCAAGTCCGGGATGACACGGAGGAGTCCCGGAGAGGTTTCCGACAAATTCAAAGGACAAATGCAAGACTATTTAGAAAGGATATTTCCCCAAAAGATATGGGGGTATCCTTTCTTTTTTTGCGCTCTGCACGTCAATGTGGAAATTATCATAAAACAAAGAATCCCGTCATAATAAAAAGAGGGGTATTGTGTAATATATACAAAAATAAATTGCGGATTATATACATATAAGATAAGGTTTTTATACTACAAAGTCACTTTTTTTAGATTGTTGTATAAAAGATGCCATGTTATACTAAAAACTATGAAATTACATATAAAACTTGCATATCACCAAAAGTAAATGAAAAAAGCAAGGAGGACAGGGAATGGCAGGAGACAAGAAGAAAGTAAAGGGAAAGAGACGCCGCTGGAGGCGTGATGACACGGAACTGACTCTGTTGGCGCTGCCGACGACGATCTGGTATTTTCTATTTTCTTTTTTGCCAATGTTCGGTATCGTGATCGCATTCAAGGAATTCAAGATCAACGGCGGATTTCTGAAGAGCTTCTTCACCAGCAAGTGGGTGGGGTTCAACAATTTCAAGTTCCTCTTTGCGTCAAAGGATATTTGGCTGATTCTCAGAAACACGCTGGCTTACAACATTGTGTTCATTATCCTGGGAATCGTGATCCCCGTGGCGGCAGCCATCGCCATCGGACAGATCCATTCCAAGCGGATGGCAAAGGTCTATCAGACAGCCATGTTCATGCCCTACTTCCTGTCCTGGGTGGTAGTCACTGCGCTGGTATGGGCATTCCTGAGTTTTGACAAGGGCCTTTTGAACAATCTGCTGGAGTCATTGGGATATGACCGTCAGCAATGGTATATGAAGAAAGAGATGTGGCCGCCTTTCCTCGTATTTATGAATCTGTGGAAAGGTGTCGGCTACGGAATGGTAGTCTATCTGGCCACCATCACGGGCATTGACAAGACCTATTATGAAGCCGCAGGGATTGACGGCGCCACGATCTGGCAGCAGATCCGCTACATTACTCTGCCCCTGATGAAGAATGTTATTATTATGATGTTCATCATGAAAGTAGGAAGCATTTTCTACTCCGATTTCGGTCTGTTCTACCAGGTGCCCAGAGACTCCAACTCGCTGTATGACGTGGTCTACACGCTGGATGTCTATGTATACAAACAGTTGCGGACTTCTACCACAGGTATGTCGGCTGCCGCCGCATTTATACAGTCTGTGGCCGGATGTATCACGATTCTGACCGCTAATGCCATCGTGAGAAAGATTGACCGTGAGAGCGCGATGATTTGACAATAATCGTCCAGCCGGCGCCTGAGGAATGCAGGAACGCGCGCACTTCGCGGCAGGAGATTCTCCGCTGACGTCAGGACCGGGCAGCTAGGGAGCTGGAGCAAAGGAGAGAAGATTATGGCAGATAGAATCAAGAATAAGAAGAAAAATGAACCCGACGGATTTGACCGTTTTAACCGGGTCTCAAAGCCTACAAATATTGTTCTGAATATTATTTTCGCGCTGGCGGCATTGGCCTGTGTGATTCCGGTGCTGCTGGTGGTGGCGATTTCTTTCTCGGCGGAGGAGTCCATAATGGAATACGGCTATCAGTTTATTCCGAAGATTCCGTCCATGGAGGGATATGTCTTCCTGGTCTCCCAGGGAAAGATGATCGCGAGAGCTCTTGGCATTTCGCTGTTCGTGACCATAGTGGGCACTGTGCTGGGAGTGCTTTTGACCACTCTCATGGGGTATGTGCTCTCCAGGCCGGACTATAAACTGAACGGATTTCTGACTATGGTGGTATTCATACCCATGGTATTTAACGGAGGTCTGGTTTCCACCTATTTCATCGTGAGCCAGTTCCTGGGATTGAAAGATACCGTGTGGGCTTTGATATTGCCGCTGTCGGTATCCTCATTCAACGTAATCGTCTGCAGGACGTTCTTCAAGACCACGGTACCGGAATCCCTGGTGGAATCCGCCAAGATGGACGGCGCTAATCAATTGGTGATCTTCAGCAGAATCGTGCTGCCGATTTCCCTGCCGGTGTTGGCTACCATCGGACTGTTCTTAAGCTTTGCCTATTGGAATGACTGGTATCAGTCCATGCTCTACATTGACAACAGCAAGCTGCTGTCCCTGCAGGCGCTGCTGAATCAGATTTTGACGAATATACAGATGCTGGTAAAGAATGCGGCCACCATCGGCGTCACGGCCGCGGAAATGCTGGCCAATATGCCACAGGAGGCGGCCCGCATGGCTATTGTGGTGGTGATTGTATTTCCCATCGCATGCGCCTATCCGTTTTTCCAGAAATACTTTATCTCCGGCCTGACGGTAGGTGCGGTGAAAGGGTGATGAGATGTCTTTAATCGGATATCAGGCCGGCTTTTGCCGGAAGATATAAATTTATGAAAACAGGAGGATTACCATGAAAAAGAAAAGTTTGAGCAAGATTCTGGCACTTGGAATGACTGCGGCTATGACAGTGGGTATGCTGGCAGGCTGCGGAAATGACAATGCGGAGTCCAAGCCGCTGGAGAGCGGAAGCAGCGAGGCGTCAGGGGGGGGGGGCGGCTGAGGAGTCGTCATCCGCGGAAGAGTCGTCTGCTGAGGAGTCATCTGCTGAGGAGTCATCTGCTGAGGAGAGCAGCCAGGAAGAGGCATCAGGCAGCGGCGAAGTGCCTACGCTGGTCTATTGGACAGTGGGCGGAACAACCCCCGACGACTTTGAGGAAAGCATTGCAAAGATCAGCGATTACACCGAGGAGAAGATCGGTGTGAGGCTGGACGTAAAGATCGCCAGCTGGAACGACTATGACACCAAGATGAAAAACATTGTGAATACGGGCGAGTATTTCGACCTGATGTTCACAAACAATACGAATTACGCCAATTTCGTAAATCTGGGCGCTTTCGCCGATATTACGGACCTGGTGCAGACCGCTACGCCGGATCTTTACAGCTTTGTTCCCGAGAAGCTCTGGGCAGGCGCACAGATACACGGAAAGGTGTATGCGGTTCCCACCTACAAAGATTCTTCCCTGACACAGTTTTACTATATTGACGATACCTATGTACAGAAGTATAATATCGATATGACCAAGATCGACTCCATGCAGGCTTTGGATCCGGTGGTACGTCAGGTTAAGGAAGCGGAGGGCAAGTCTTTCTATCCGATTAAGCTGGATCAGGGCTCTCTGTGGAACGGATTCTTCAACAATTATGACGGACTTGCCAGCGGTATCCAGGCCATCGGTGTGAAGATCGACGACTCTTCCCGTCAGGTTGTCTGCACTTTGGAGCAGGAAGACATCGTAGAGAACTTAAAGCTTCTGCACAGCTGGTACATGGACGGCATTATCAATCCTGACGCCAATGTCCTGACAGAGGGCGATAAAGGCCATATGTTCGGCAATGCCCAGGGCTGGCCCAGTGCTGCAGCCAGCTGGGCAGTGGGACAGGGAATTGATAAGTACATTGTCAACAAGGTATTTGGTCCCATTTACACCACAGAGACCATACAGGGTTCCATGAATGCCATCTCCGTAAATTCCAACTACAAGGAAGAAGCGCTGAAAGTGCTGCAGCTGATGAACACGGACAGCAAATTCCGCGATATGTGCGCATACGGCATCGAGGGCAAGGACTTTGAATACACAGAGGACGGATTTGTAAACAGGATCACGGACAACTGGCCTTGGCCCAGCTACACACAGGGAACTTTCTTCATCATGACCAATCAGGTGGGAACGGATCCGAACCAGTGGGACGAGGTAATTCAGCAGAACGAAGAGGCCGTAGCTTCCAGCTGTCTGGGATTTGCGTTGGATGTCAGCAATATCCAGAACGAGGTTTCAACGGTGAACACAGTGTGGGATAAATACAAATATGATCTGCTGACAGGGGCTTCCGATCCGGAGGAAGTGCTTCCTAAGTGTATTGAGGAGATGAAAGACGTCGGCTTAGATACCATCATAGCAGAGGCTCAGAAGCAGATCGACGAGTTCTTTAAGTAAGACAAACACAGCCGGGAGACCGGGCTGGGAAAGAAAAATGCCGAAACGAAAATTCCTGTGGGGCTCTGATCTGGAGCCCTGCAGGTTTTTGTGGTTTTCGGAAAAGTGCGCGAAAGGGCCATGGAGGAACATTTTAAGGTCAATACAAAACCAGGAGGAACATTTATGAAGTTCGTGACATTCAACATCAGGTATGACTGCGGGGAGGACGGCATTAATAATTTCGACTTGAGAAAGCCGTTTATCCTGAAAAAGATCCAAAAGGAACAGGCGGATATTATCTGTTTTCAGGAGGTGCTGCCCCATGTGGCCGTGTGGCTGAAAGAGAATCTGGAGGGGTACTATGTGATCGGATGCGGACGCGGCGAGGATCTGCGGGACGAGCAGTCCGCCATTGCCTACCGGAAAGATTGTATTAATTTGATGAAAATGGACACTTACTGGCTCTCCGACACACCTGCGGCGCCGGGTTCCCGGTATCCCGGACAGAGTCCCTGCCCCAGAATCTGTACGGAAGCCGTCTTTGAGGATCTGCGGTGCGGAAAGGTATTCCGGGTGGCAAATGCCCATCTGGACCATGAGGGGGAGAGTCCCAGACGGCTGGCTCTTGAGCAGATTCTAAAGAGCGTGTCCACGGATTCCTTTTTCGGGGATGTTCCGGTAATCATCACGGGAGACTTTAACATGGAGCCGGACGCAAAAGAGATGGAAGTGCTGAAAGCCTATCCGGGATTTACCAATGTCACGGAGAATATCGGCGTCACCTATCACGGATATTGGGAGGGTGACGGGCAGTGCAGCATTGACTTCATCATTGTCAAAGGGGATATCTGCTGCGAGAGCCTGACGAAATGGACGGATGAGGAGAACGGGCTTTATCTGTCGGATCATTATCCGGTCTGCGGAGAGTTTTCCTTTGGCGGAGCCAAATAGGCAAGGGACAGAGGGCGCTGTATGGGCAGACATCACGGTAATTTGTTCGGCTACCGGATTTACCGGAGGAAATTTTGGGGAACCGTGGTGGTCATGCTGCTGATGAGCACGGCGGTGTTTTTGGGGATGACAGCCTTTTTCGTCAATACCTGGGTGACCACTTTGGGCAATGAGGCCCAGAGCCGCTTTTTGGAGAGAGAACAGCAGCTGGCGGATATCCAGGGATGGGCCATGGAATATGTCAATGGCCTGTATGGGAACGAGAGGCTCATGGAGGATCTGTCCGCCCTGTTTGCGGCGCAGGACGAGAGGGAGTACATCAGGCTGCGGCAGCAGAACAGTCTGGGAAGCGCTTCGCAGATCCGATACATCCCTGCGGACATTAAGAATAGCCTGTTTTACAGCCGCAATAAGATAAACAGTGTGGTCCTGCGCTCGGACAGCGGGAAGAAGACCATATGGCTCCAGAGCATGGATGCCTGTCTGTCCTTTGACGAGGATGCCGGGGAGGAGAATCGGTTCGGGGATATTCTGGCTGCAGTCTGCTCTGTCAGGGATCCCCTCTACATGGGGCAGACCATTGGGACCATGGAATTCTGGGTCAGCAGCAGGGATATCTACGGAACGGATCAGGACATTCGGGTGGCGTGGAAGATTCTGGAGGAGGACGGAAGCGTCCTGTGGGACAGCGGTCTGGAAACCTATCAGGAGCACTGGATAGAGCTGGCCTCCGGCGAGACGGAGATGAGCGGCTGGCTTCGGGACGAGAGGGGCGTCAGAGTGTACTATGTGCAGCTGGAATCCGGTTCCAGCGGCCACCGCTATGTTGCGGCCAAGGATATTGTCTCTGCCATGTGGGACAATCGTTATGTTCTGTGGATGCTGTTTGGGGCTCTGATGCTGATCAATGGAGGCATCCTCTTGAGCAGCTATGCCGGGATCCGGTCCGACGCTCATTTCCTGTCTCTGATTCTGGCAATGCTCTCGGATCTGGAGGACGGAAGCTTTGATCAGATGCAGAGACGGGCACTTCCCGCCAGGCACCGGGAGACAGAATATGACATGATCGCAGCTGCCCTGAAGGATGTGGGCAGGAAGCTGGAGGGATACATAGAGACAGAGTATATTCTGAAGCTGAAAGAGCAGGAGACCCAGATGCGGGCCCTGCAGCATCAGATCAATCCGCATTTTCTGTATAACACGCTGGAGATGCTGCGCTCCAAGGCTCTGGTCCAGGGGGACAGAGAGACGGCAGATGCCATCTTTATGCTGGGAACGCTGTACCGGACAAGAATGCACAAAAAACAGACTATTTCTCTGGGGGAAGAATTCGAGTTGCTGGAAATGTATCTAAAGATCATGGCTATGCGCTATGGGGATAAATTTGTCTACCAGATGCAGTTGGAGCAGGCCGTGGGGGACAGGGAGACCATCGTGTTCTGGCTGCAGCCGCTGGCGGAGAACTTTTTCGCCCATGGATTTGACCGGGAGAGCGAGTATAATCTGCTGATTGTCACCGGCGGACAAGAGGACGGGGGAACCCGGATCGAGATTCTGGACAATGGGGCCGGGGTGCCCCCGGACAAGCTGCCGGAGATCCGGAAGAACATGTATGAGGGAAACGACGGCCCGGAGGCGGATATCGGGCTGCGCAATGTCTATATGAGGCTGAAGTATTTCTACCGGGACGGCTTTCGGATGGAAATCGGAAACAGGGAGGCGGGGGGATTTTTCATCTCGCTCTTCCTGCCATCCGCCGCCGGAGAAGAGAGGACATAGGAGAATCCCGGTAATCTGCCGAAAAGGAGGATAAATGTATACATTGCTGATAGTGGACGACGAGCCTGCGATTTTAGAGGGAATCAGCAGAATTCTGGACTGGAGGGCCCTTGGGTTTGCGCGGGTGCGCACGGCCAGGAGCTGTGTGGAGGTCATCTCCCATGTGGTGGACTGGAAGCCGGACGTATGTCTGGTGGATGTGCGGATCGGCGACGAATTCGGATACCAGCTGATCAACCATCTAAACAGCATGGGAATCGAGTCCAACTATGTGATGATGAGCGGATATGACGAGTTCGACTATGCCTGCGAGGCCCTGCGCTGCGGCGCCCTGGATTATCTGCTGAAGCCCGTGGATAAAAGCAGGCTCCAGAAGAGAATCGAGCAGATCATTGTGGAAAAGCTCCACGGCACGCTGCCAAAACAGGAGGAGGAGAGCCGGGATCCGGTATTGCAGCGACCTTATGGGGAGTTGTCACCCCTGATCCGCAAGATTGTCATGATTACGGCAATGGAATACACTCAGCATGTATCCCTGAAAAGCATAGCGGACCGGTTCCGGATGAACGCCACTTACTTAGGACAGATTTTCATCAAGGAGACCGGGATGAAATTTTCGGAATATCTGATGGCCTACCGCATGCAGGTAGCCAGAGAGAGAATTCTGAACACGGACGAAAAAATATCTACTATTGCGGCGGGTGTGGGTTATCCCAATCTGAATTATTTCTATCAGCATTTCCACAGTTACTATCAGCTGACGCCCTCGGAGATACGCCAGGGAAGCGAGTGAGCCGTAATGTTGACTTTTCAGCCGGGAATCAGTATAATGTAGACATACAGCGGAAAAGAACGGTCCAACGAAATCAACGTCAATAGAAAAATAAAACAGTCTCGGTACGGACATGCCCGGGAGAAAATTGCTCTCCCAGGGGCATGGAAGCGAGGAGACGGAAGCGGAACAGGAGGAACGAAAATGGAATTATTAAAGGGCAAGACCGCCATGGTTACAGGCGGCACCAGGGGCATCGGCTACGCCATCGTGAAGATGTATCTGGACAACGGGGCAAGTGTCGCTCTGTGCGGCTCCAGGCAGGAGACCGTGGACAAGGCGCTGGACAAGCTGCGGGCAGAGAATCCGGACTACAAAGTGATCGGACTGTGTCCTGATCTGCAGAATCCGGCGGAGGTGGAGAAAGCAGTGGCCACCGTGAAAGAGACTTTCGGCAGCCTGGACATCATGGTGAACAATGCGGGCGTATCCGCAAGGGACCGTCTGTATGACTACAAGCCGGAAGACTTCGCCAAGACCATGGCGCTGAACGTGAATGCCGTGTTCAACTGCGCACAGGCAGCGGCTAAGGTGATGAAAGAGCAGGGGGGCGGCGTCATCCTGAATACCAGCTCCATGGTCAGCATCTACGGCCAGCCTGCGGGCGTGGCATATCCGGCTTCCAAATTCGCCGTAAACGGCCTCACCAAGTCCCTGGCCAGAGAGCTGGGCAAGGACAATATCCGTGTAAACGCAGTGGCACCCGGCGTCACCAGGACCGACATGGTGGCGGCGCTGCCAGAGGAGGCCATCAAGCCCATCGTGGCAGGCATTCCCTTAGGGCGCGTGGGCGAGCCCGAGGACGTGGCAAATGCTTTCCTGTTCTTGGCCAGCGACATGGCCAGCTATGTGACGGGCGAGATCCTGTCCGTGGACGGGGCTGCCAGGACCTGACGGATTGCGAAATACTTTCTGCTGTGCGAAAGCGGCGCGGCAGGCAACGGTCCCGCTGCCAGGCAGGATACTGTCCGGCAGCGGGACATTACAATGCGTAAATCATGGGGGGCGGAGGATGAAAAAACCGAACGAAAAAAATAGTAAAATATTCAAAAAAATTTGTTGACAAAAATCGTTTCTCATTGTATACTAACAAAGTCGGCAGCGCGGACAAGAGAAAAAATGTTTTGTGAATATGGCGAGATAGCTCAGTTGGCTAGAGCATGCGGTTCATACCCGCAGTGTCGAGGGTTCAAATCCCCCTCTCGCTACTAGAAAGAATGCTGGGAAATGTAATGTTTTCAGCATTCTTTTTAGATGTCTTGGCATTTGACTGATATAGATACATCACGTTTCACACTTTCAGATATGCCGCCCCGGCGGCAGAGACGGCGGAAAATCCTTTCTGTTGTCACGAACCGTCAGCGAGAGGAATGTCGGCGAAGCCGGCACAGGTAGTAGCAGAGCTGATGCGAGAATGGGAGTGTGGTCAGAATGTGGTCAGCCGGACCCTGGAGACCTGGAGGTGAGGTTTTCAGGATTTTGTTTGTCCAGACAAAGGGAGTCTGGAGATTTTTGGGTTGCGGATGGGATAGAATGTGCTTCCGGAGGAGAAATTATGATTATCAGGCGCGGGGAAGAAAGGGACCTGACAGGGATCAACAGACTGCTGGGCCAGGTGCTGGCAGTACATCACAGCGGGAGACCGGATTTGTTCAAGAGCGACACGAAAAAGTACACGGACGAGGAGCTTCTGGCTATTTTATGCGATGACGAAAGGCCCGTATTTGTTGCGGCAGATGCCGCGGGAAACGTGATGGGCTACGCATTCTGTGTATTCAGACAGCATTTTAACGACAACATATTGACGGATATCAGAACGCTGTATATCGACGATCTGTGTGTGGACGAGGCTTCCAGGGGGAAGCATATAGGCAGGAGCCTGTATGAGTATGTGCTGGAGTTTGCCAGAAGAGAGGGCTGCTATAACCTGACATTGAATGTATGGGAATGCAATCAAGGTGCGAAGAGATTCTATGAAGGCTGCGGGCTTGTGCCCCAGAAGACCGGAATGGAGAAGATACTGTAGGCAGCGCAGATTTGCAGCGTAATTTAAGGAAAGAAAGATCAGGTAATTACAGAATGAATGAATGGAACAATGGGCCGGCAGAGGAGATGACGGCACAGCAGGCAGCAGGGCAGAGCGCGGAGGCGGACCGGGAGACGGCCGCGGAGCGCGCAGAACAGACAGCGGATCCGGGCCGGGCCGGCGCAGGAGAGGACGCATGGAGACCGCAGCAGGAGGCGGAAGTGATACCGGAGTCCGACGAGACAGGGGAGACGGAAGTGATACCGGAGCCCGACGAGGCGGAGAATACCTGGGAAGCCGCAGAGGGCAAGGCAGAGACCGCAGAATATGCAGACGGTGCTTTGGAGCAGGCGGCTGCTCAGACGGACAGGGAGGAGGATTCGGCAAGCCTGGCTTCCATCGAGCCTCTTTTGGACCAGCGCATCGTGCGTGCGGTGCGGGAGATGGGCTTTGAGAAGCTGACACCCATTCAGGTGCAGGCGATTCCGTATCTGCTGGACGGCGAGGATATCATCGGACAGGCCCAGACAGGCACGGGCAAGACAGCGGCTTTTGCCATTCCCGCCCTGCAGAAGATCGATCCGGATCTGAGGAAGCTTCAGACCGTGATTCTGTGTCCGACCCGAGAGCTTGCCATGCAGGCCGCGGAGGAGATCCGGAATATTGCGAAGTTTATGCACGGCATCAAGGTGCTGCCCGTCTATGGCGGACAGGAGATCAGCAGACAGATCAAGGGTCTGAAAGACGTACAGATTGTAGTGGGAACCCCCGGCCGTGTGATGGATCACATGCGCCGTCATACCATCAAACTTGACTACGTAAACATGGTGGTGCTTGACGAGGCGGACGAGATGCTGGACATGGGCTTCAGAGAGGATATGGAGCTGATACTGGGTGAGATTCCAAACGCCCATCAGACAGCGCTGTTCTCCGCTACCATGCCCCAGCCGATCTTAGAGATTGCCAACAGATTCCAGAAAGACGCCAGACTGGTGCGGGTGGCAGCGAAAGAGCTGACGATTCCGCTGGTGTCCCAGAGATATTACAGAGTGAAGAGTCAGGATAAGGACGCGGCCTGCGTTCGCCTGCTGGAATACTATCAGCCCAGGCTGAGTCTGATTTTCTGCAATACGAAAATCAAGGTGGACGAGGTTTCGGAGATGCTCAAGAAAGCGGATTTCCGCGCAGAGGGGCTGCACGGGGACATGTCCCAGCACCAGAGGGACGTGGCGATGAACCATTTCCGGAACGGCAGCACCAATATCCTCATCGCTACGGACGTGGCGGCCAGGGGCATCGATGTGGACAATGTGGAGGTGGTTATCAATTATGATCTGCCTCAGGACAGCGAATACTATGTACACCGTATCGGCCGTACGGGCCGTGCCGGCAAGACCGGACGGTCATTTACATTCGTCAGCGGAAGGGAGCTTTTCCGTCTCCGCCAGATAGAGCGTTTTTGCCATACCACCATTGAGGAAAGGGAGCTTCCGGCCGCCTCCAAGGTCATGAAAGCAAAGGCGGAGAAGTATCTGAACGAATCCTGGGAGCTCCACGGAAATGAAGACATGGATCTGATGAAGAGTTACGTAGAGCGGAAGATGGAGGAAGAGGGCTGTGATGCCCTGGACCTGGCTGCCGTGATGCTGAAGCTCCACATCGGAGATGTGGGACCGGAGATAGAGGCGGACGATTACGAAGCCAGAGGCGGCCGGGGAGACCGGGGCAGAGGCGGCCGGGGAAGACGGGGCAGAGGCGGCGACCGCGGCGAGTCAAGAGAGGGCCGCAGACGCCGTGACCGCGACGAAGAGCGGGGAGAGCGTAGAGGCCGTGACGGAGAGCGGGAGAGCCGCAGAAGACGCGGGCGTGATGAAGAGCATGACAGCCGCCAGGAGCGCAGGAGCCTGGAACGGGCCGAAGGGCGCGGAAATTACGACCATGAGGGGCCTGAGAGCCGTATGTTCCGCGACTGGGACGAGAATCGTGACGACCGTGGGCACAGTGAGGAGCGGGAGAGCCGCAGACGCCGTGATCTGGACGGTGCACGCGACAGAAAGTCCGAGCGGGAGGAGAGCCGTGAGGACCGCAGGAGACGTGTCCGCGAGGGAGAGCGGGACAGCCGTGGCAGGCGTGAGCGGGACGAGAGCAGCGACAGCCGCAGGAAACCGGGCCGTGAGGAAGAGCGGGACAGCCGTGGCAGGCGTGAGCGGGACGAGAGCAGCGACAGCCGCAGAAGATCCGGCCGGGACGACCGGGGAAGAGGCCGTGAGGAGGAGCGGGACAGCCGCAGGAGACATGACCGAGGCGAGGAGCGTCCGCTCCACGGGAGATTTGAGCGGGAGAGCAGCCGTGAGAGCGGCAGAGGCCGGGAAAGCGACCGGGACAGCCGCAGAAACCGGGAGGAGAGACGTTCGTCCAGGCTGCGGGATGTGAGAATGGACGGCAGCGAGAAAGGCCTTGCGTTCTCTTTTCCCAAGAAGAAAAGGAAATAATGGAGCGGAAATATTCCGGAGGAATTGACAGAATATGAGAATCGGAACTGGATATGATGTGCACAGGCTTGTACCGGACAGGGATCTGATCCTGGGAGGCGTGAAGATCCCCTATGAGAAAGGCCTTCTTGGCCACTCGGACGCGGATGTGCTTCTCCACGCGGTCATGGATGCCCTGCTGGGGGCAGCGGCCCTGGGAGACATCGGAAAGCATTTTCCGGACAGCGACCCGGCTTACAGGGGGATTTCCTCCATGGCGCTGCTGGAAAAGGTAGGGGAACTGCTGGCGCAAAACGGGTTTGTGGTGGAGAATATCGACTCTACCATTATCGCACAGGCGCCGAAGATGCGCCCCTATATCGAGGCCATGCGGGAGAATATCGCAGGGGCTCTCGGGCTGGAGACGGATTTCGTCAGCGTGAAAGCCACCACGGAGGAGGGGATGGGCTTCACCGGAGAGGGCCGGGGCATATCGGCTCAGGCGGTTTGCCTGCTGACAAGTCCCTTTGACCTGACGGCCCGGCAGATTGCAGGGGGCTGTGAGGGCTGCGGAGGCTGCAGGAAAGCCTAGGCGATACCGCCGATACCGCCGCAGGGTTTTTCGTTCCGGGGGGTTTCTGGCAAAGCCCGCAGAAAAACGCTTTGCGGAACAATAAAATGATTGACAGAACGGACTTTTTTGCATATTCTGTTTAGTAGAGAAATGCAGGGAACGGAGAGAGTACTTTTCTGGCAGAGAGGATGAGGGATTCCTGTCTGCGGCAAGGTGTCAGAGAGGGACTGCGGACGGAAGAAGCGCTTTCCGACGGAAAGACATTCCGGCGCTGAAAGCAGTCCTCGCCGGAGGGAAAGGAAGTGCATCCGGGAGCAGGTCTGCCGAAAGGCTGTGGCCGCGATCCGATCCTGACCGGAGGATGGGCGGTGCTGTTAGGCAGGCACGTGGGCGCGCGTTAGGCGTATGGAGTGAAAGGCCTGTGGGCCTTTAAGTAGAGTGGAACCGCGGGAGATGCCGTCTCTAAGGAGAGGGATTTCCCGCGGTTTTCGCATACATGCCAAAGGCGCGTGCGCCGTTAAATAGAGCATCCGCAGTCCGGGCGGGCATGTCCGCAAGCGGGTAAAGTCCGGCAGTATGCAGCGGTTGGAAAGGGGGGATTACATGGGAATCATCGGCAATATTACGGAGGAGATCCGCATCATCAGGGAGCGGGATCCGGCGATTCACTCTTCTATGGAGGTGTTTCTGTACCCCAGCTTTAAGGTAATGCTCCACTACAGAATCGCCCACAGACTGTATGAAAAGGGCCATTTCTTCTGGGCCAGATGGGTGTCCCAGAGAGGGGTGCGAAAGACCGGAATCGAAATCCATCCCGGCGCGAAAATCGGCAGAGGCTTTTTTATCGACCACGGGAACGGAGTCATCATAGGCGAGACTACCGTCATCGGGGACAATGTGACGCTGTACCAGGGCGTGACGCTGGGGGGCACCGGCAAGGAGCACGGAAAGCGCCACCCCACCATCGGCAATAACGTGATGATCAGCGCAGGGGCGAAAGTGCTGGGCTCCTTTACCATCGGCGACAATTCCAAGATCGGCGCCGGCAGCGTGGTCTTAAGCGAGGTGCCGCCCTGCTCTACGGTGGTGGGCGTGCCGGGCCGGGTGGTAAAGCGGGGCAACATGACACTGCCTCAGGAGACCCTGAATCAGACGGACCTGCCGGACCCGATTAAGGAAGATATCGCGAATCTCCAGCACGCCAATTCGGAGATGGTCAACCGCATTCTGGAGCTGGAGAGCCTGGTAAAGTCCCTGAAAGCTCCGGGGGAGCGGCAGGAGGGAGGAGAGCCGGCAGCTGAGGTCTGAGGGAAAGACTTTTGGGCGCGCCGTGATCTGCGGCGCGGAGGATACAATGAGGAGCCTGCCCCGGGCAGGCGGAGAGGAGAGAAATGGAGAACAAGGTAAGCATTTACAACACACTCACCAGAAAGGTGGAGCAGTTCATTCCCAATGAGGAGGGAAAGGTGGCCATGTACACCTGCGGCCCTACCGTGTACCATTTTGCCCATATCGGCAATCTGAGAAGCTACATCATGGAGGATCTGCTGGAGAAGACTCTGCGGTATATGGGCTACAGCGTTAAGCGTGTCATGAATATCACGGACGTGGGACATCTGTCCAGCGACGCGGACACCGGCGAGGACAAGATGCTCAAGGGCGCGAAAAGGGAACACAAGTCCGTGATGGAGATCGCAAAATACTACACGGATGCCTTTTTTGTCGACTGCGGGGATCTGAATATCAAGACGCCGGACGTGGTGGAGCCTGCCACCAACTGCATCGCAGAGTTCATCCGCATGATTGAGAGCCTTATGGAGAAAGGCTTCGCCTATGAGAGCGGCGGGAATATTTACTTTGACACCTCGAAGCTCAGGGAATATTACGTGCTCTCCAACCACAGCGAGGAAGAGCTGCTGGTAGGGGTCAGGGACGATGTGGACGAGGACGAGAACAAGCGCAACAAGACGGACTTCGTGCTGTGGTTTACCAAGTCCAAGTTCGAGGATCAGGAGCTGAAATGGGAGAGTCCCTGGGGGCTGGGGTATCCCGGCTGGCATATCGAGTGCTCCTGCATCTCCATGAAGCATCTGGGGGAATATATGGACATTCACTGCGGCGGCGTGGACAATATTTTTCCCCACCACACCAACGAGATTGCCCAGAGCGAGGCCTATCTGGGGCATAAATGGTGCAATTATTGGTTCCATGTGCATCATCTGAATGACAAGGCAGGCAAGATGAGTAAGTCCAAAGGGGAATTCCTCACGGTTTCCCTGCTGAAATCCAAGGGCTATGACCCAAGAGTGTATCGCCTGTTCTGCCTCCAGTCCCACTACCGCAAGCCGCTGGAGTTCTCCTTTGACGCGCTGGACAATGCCGGGGCCGCTTACGACAAGCTGGTGAAGCGCATCGGCAGTCTGGAGAGAGGAACAGCGGATGAGGTGGATCAGGAAAAATTCGCAGCCTATAAAGCCCGGTTCGGGGAGGCACTGTGCGACGATCTGAATTCCTCTATGGCGCTGACTGTGGTCTACGACATGCTCAAGGAAGATATGACGGATGCCACGAAATACGCGTTGGCGGAGGATTTCGACAGGGTGCTGTCCCTGGATCTGACCACGGCCTATGCCGACAGAGAGGCAAAAGAGACCGTGGACGCTGACTTAGAGCGCTATATTCTGGAAAAGATCCAGGAGCGCAAGGCAGCCAAAAAGGAGAAGAATTTCGCAAAGGCCGATGAGATCCGGGCCCAGCTGCTGGAGAGAGGGATCATCCTGGAGGATACCCGAGAGGGCGTGAAATGGAAGAGAGCGTAAGGAATATGGGACAGGGCAAATCCCCGGGAGAACTGCCGCAGGAGAGCTGTGCAGACGGCAGTCTGCTGGCAGAGATCCGAAGGGGCTTTCCCGGCAGAGCGCAGGACATCCGCAGCTACTCTGCGCTGTCTTTGGCCTATATCGGGGATGTGGTCTATGACCTGGTGATCCGCACGGTGGTGGTGTCCCGAGGGAACCGGGCCGTGAACGACATGCACCGTATCACTGTGAGGTATGTCAGCGCAGGCGCCCAGTCTAAAATGGTACAGGCCCTCACGGACAGCTTCACGGAGGAGGAAGCGGCCGTATACAAAAGAGGGAAAAACGCAAAGCCACACACCACCGCCAAGAACGCCAGCGTGGGGGACTATCTGAGAGCCACGGGGTTTGAGGCAGTGATAGGGTATCTCTATCTGACAGATCGTATGGAGCGGGCTCTGTACCTGATCAAAAAGGGAATCGAGCTTGCGGGCCTTAAGATATAGGATATCACCGGATAATATCGTAAGAACGGACTCTGGAACAGGGAACCGAGACAGGAGAAGATGAGAAGATGAGATATGAGGAATTTACCATAGAGGGAAGAAACGCGGTAAGGGAGGCATTTCGCTCCGGCAAGACCATAGACAAGCTCTATGTCCAGGACGGCTGTCAGGACGGGCCTGTTGTGGCCATCAAGAAAGAGGCAAAAAAGCAGGACACCATCATAAGGTATGTGACCAGGGAGCGCCTGGACCAGATGTCCGCCACAGGGAAGCACCAGGGGGTCATCGCCATGGCCGCGGCCTATGAGTATGCCACGGTGGAGGAGATCCTTAAGGCAGCCAAGGCGAAACAGGAGCCGCCCTTTCTCATTTTGCTGGACAATATCGAGGATCCCCACAATCTGGGGGCCATTATCCGCACGGCCAATCTGGCCGGGGCCCACGGCGTCATCATCCCCAAGAACCGGGCGGCGGGGCTGACGGCTGCAGTGGCCAGAACCTCCGCGGGGGCGTTAAACTATACCCCGGTGGCTAAGGTCACCAATCTGGCCAAGACCATTGAGGAGCTGAAGAAGCAGGGGATGTGGTTCGTCTGTGCCGATATGGACGGTACCGTCATGTACGATGTGGACTTAAAGGGGCCTCTGGGGCTGGTCATCGGCAGCGAGGGAGAGGGCGTGGGCAGGCTTGTGAAAGAGAGATGCGACATGGTGGCAGCCATTCCCATGCAGGGAGACATCGACTCTCTGAATGCCTCCGTGGCTGCAGGGGTGCTGGTCTACGAGGCGGTGCGGCAGCGGAAAGCGAAGTAACCTTTCGGGCGTATCGCACCCGTAGGGATCAAGAGAGACAGGAGATCGCACATGGCAGGAAAAGAGACGGATTACGAGCAGTATACGGACGATGAACTGATCGACCGGATCCGCAGGGGGGAGACGGCGATCACGGACTATATCTGCGACAAGTACAAGAACCTGGTGCGCAGCAAGGCGAAATCCATGTTCATCCTGGGGGCGGACAATGATGACCTGATCCAGGAGGGCATGATCGGGCTGTTCAAGGCAGTGAGGGATTACGACATGGGAAGAGACGCCAGCTTCCATACCTTTGCGGATCTGTGCATCAGCCGCCAGATGTATACGGCGGTGCAGGCTGCCAAGCGCCGCAAGCATCTGCCCCTGAACACCTATGTGTCTCTGGACAGCAAGGGGAGCTTCTCGGGGGAAGAGGAGCGGGAAAGCCCCAATCTGGCCGAGGTGCTGGCGGACCGGGTGGAAATGAGCCCGGAGGAGCTGTTCCTGGATAAGGAGAGGGTGGCGTACCTGGAGAAAACCATTGAGGAGGAGCTGAGCGACTTTGAGCGGCAGGTGCTGGATCTGTATATGACCGGAATGAGCTATACGGAGATCGCAAAGGTTCTGGGAAGAGACGGGAAAGCCACGGACAATGCGCTTCAGAGGCTGAAAGCAAAAATCAGAAAGAGACTGTAAGGGGAAAAAGAATTGAAAAAGAGAGCAAAAAAACGGATAGCCATTTTTTTCGCGGCAGCGGCAATCGTCTGTGCAGGAATCTGTCTGGGAATCTATCTGGGGGAGCTTAGGTATTATATTACCCAATATGCGGATACCACAGGGATGCAGGCCATGTTCTATACCATCGAGTCCAACAGGGGAGAGCTGATCGTAATCGACGGGGGCAACGCGGGAAACGCGGAGTATGTGAGGGAGGTGATCCGGAAGAAAGGCGGACATGTGGACGCCTGGATCCTGACCCATCCCCACCCGGATCATATCGGGGCATTCAATGTGCTCTGGGATGAGATGCAATCCCGGATCGACGTGATCTATACCACACAGATCGACTACCTGACCTACCGGGACAGAGCGTTTGAATGGGACGGCTTCGAGGGCTATGACCTCTTTTTGAATTACATGTCGGAGACGGACAAGATGCATTATCTGCACACGGGAGACCAGCTGAATATATGCGGACTTGACTTTGAGATTCTGCATGCCTGCGATGATTACGTGTATGAGGTCAGCCACGATATCGGCAATGACAGCGGCCTTATGATGCTGGTCACCAACCAGGAGGAGTCCATGCTCTTCTGCGCGGACGTGGGAGTCATGATGTCCGACAAGATCATCGGTCAGTACGGCAGCCGGCTGGCCTGCGACTATATCCAGATGGGGCATCATGGCAACGGCGGACTGTCGGAGGCATTCTACAGACTGACCTTGCCCAGGGCCGCGTTCTTCGACGCGCCGGACTGGCTGATGAACCCCGCGGAAGAGGGGCGTTACACCACCCCGGAAAACAGAAAGCTGATGGAGAGCATGGGAGCGGAGATTTATTCCTATGAGACGGCGCCGAACCGAATCAGGCTCAAATAAGAGAGAGCGGTTTTTGCATAAAAAGCAGAGACCGCTTTTTCATATTTTTTTTAGAAACAGAAAAGATTTCTTATATTGACTTAGGAGAACAGAGGGGTATATAATCAACAACGGAAAAACCGACCGGCGGGTCGGAAAGCGATCTGGCGCAAAGCCGCGCCTGATCGCTTGGAAGAACGCAAGTGCAGCGTTCTTCCGGATGCAAGGACAGCGTTTTCCGAACGCGGAGGGATTCCGGTAAGTTTTTAGGATATTTTGGCATACTCGTTTTTGGCGAGAGTATGGATATACGCTGATAAAAGACCAGGAGGTATGGACATGATTTCAAAATTCAGTGTGAAGAAGCCTTATACTGTGCTGGTGGGGGTGGTGCTGGCGATTGTGCTGGGGGTGGTCTCTTTTACCAGGATGACTACGGATCTGCTGCCGAGTATCAGTCTTCCCTATGTGATCGTGATGACCACCTATCCGGGGGCCAGCCCGGAGACTGTGGAGATGGCGGTGACGCAGCCGGTGGAGGCGTCCATGGCCACGGTGAGCAACATTGAGAGCATCAGCTCCGTGTCCAATGAAAGTTATTCCATGGTCATCCTGGAATTTGCCCAGACTGCGGATATGAACGCGGTGTCTCTGGAGATCCGGGAGAGCCTGGACCAGATCAAGAGCTACTGGGACGATTCCGTGGGAAATCCCATTATCATGAAGCTGAATCCCGATATGCTGCCGGTGATGATCGCGGCGGTGGGCGTGGAGGGCATGGATAACGCAAGGATCAGCACCTATGTGCAGGATCAGGTCATGCCTGAGCTGGAGAGCATTGAGGGTGTGGCCAGTGTCAGCGCTACGGGACTGCTGGAGGAGAGCGTGAACGTCATCATCCGCCAGGACAAGGTGGACGCCGTCAACGAGAAGATATTTGCCGCCATCGATGACAAGATGAAAGAGGCCGAGGACGAGCTGGCAGACGGGCGAAAAGAGCTGGAGGACGGCAGGAAAGAGCTGGAGGACGGACGAAATGAGCTGTTAAGCGGTCAGAGGGAGCTGGCAAACGGGCGAAAGGAGCTGGAAGAGGGCAGAGCGGAGCTGGAAAACGGCAAGCTGGAGCTGGAGAATCAGCAGGAGGCCCTGAACAATCAGCTGGCAGTGCAGAAGAATTCGCTGCTGACGGCCAAGGCCCGGCTGGAGGAGATTCAGACCAATCTGGCCACGGCCAAGCAGCTCAACGACGGAATCTCGCAGATGGCCCCCATGGTGCCTCAGATCAGGGAGCAGAAAGCGGCGCTGGAGCAGCTGCGGGACGGAGGCTATCTGGCCAGATATACCGCTTATATGCAGACATGGGGAGAGGCCCTGCAAAAGGCTGGGGACCTGCTGGCCGGCGCGGATTCCGCGGAGGACCAGAGCGGGCTTTTGCTGGCGGTGGGGGAGGCTCTGGCGCCGGCGCTGGAGGCCCAGATCGGAATCGAGCAGCTCAGACAGGAGTTCGTGGGGAACAAGGCGTTGGAGCTGTTGGCCTCCGCCGACGAACAGATGGCCCAGATACTGGATGCGGCCCGGAACCAGAATCCCTGGTACCCGACAATCCAGTTTGACATCGCCTCAGGCACCCTCCCTACCCTGCCCGATGCGGAAACCATACAGGCGCTGACCACCACGGTGGGCACTGCCCTGGGAGCCGCGGAAGCCGGGGCAGGGCAGGCTCTTACCATGGATATGTTCAAGCTGCCGGCTCAGTACGACGATATGGAGACCGCTCTGGCAGCGCTGACCGGAGGACTGGGATATGACGCCTATGTGGCCCAGATCAATTCCGTCCTGGCGGCCCAGAACGTCACGGACCTGGCCAAGGCCATCAATGACATTAACAGCGGCCTGATTGCCATCGAGAAAGGACAGATGGCCGCGGCGGTTGAGTTTGCCAACGGCAAGGCCACCATCTCCATGGGGGAATATCAGCTGGAGGTAGCCCAGTCCCAGCTGGACAGCGGCGAAGAACAGATCAAGAGCGGCCTGGAACAGATGGACGAGGCGGCAAAGCAGCTGGACGAAGCGGAACAGCAGCTTCTGGACGGCGAAGAACAGCTGGCCGAGGCCAAGGAGAACGCCTACGAACAGGCGGACATGACGGATAAGCTTACCGTGGATGTCATAAAGAATCTGTTGACTGCCCAGAACTTTTCCATGCCTGCGGGCTATGTGGTGGAGGAGGGCATCAGCTACATGGTGCGTGTGGGCGATAAGCCCTCCACGGTGGAGGAGCTTCAGGAGCTGCCCCTGATGGATTTACATATGGACGGTGTGCCCGTGATCACCCTGAAAGACGTGGCGGATGTATTCTATACGGACAATTCCGCGGAGATCTATGCCAATGTGGACGGCAGCGCAGGGGTCATGCTGACCATCCAGAAGCAGACGGGGTATTCCACCGGCGAGGTGTCGGACCGGCTGGGGGAGCGTTTTGTCCGGATGATGGAGGAAAATGAGGACCTGTCGCTGGTCACCCTGATGGACCAGGGGATCTACATCGACCTGGTCATGGACTCTATCATCAACAATATCCTCTTCGGCGGATTGCTGGCCATTTTGATCCTGATCCTGTTCCTGAAAGATATCAGGCCTACCTTGGTGGTGGCATTCTCCATTCCCATCAGCCTGGTGACGGCCATTGTGTGTATGTACTTCAGCGGAGTGACCCTGAACATTATCTCCCTGTCAGGACTGGCGCTGGGCATCGGTATGCTGGTTGACAATTCGATCGTAGTCATCGAGAACATCTACCGGATGCGCAGCGAGGGACGTTCCGTGAGAGAGGCGGCAATCTCCGGAGCCCGGGAGGTGGCGGGCGCTATTCTGGCATCCACCCTTACCACCGTGTGCGTGTTCCTGCCCATTGTGTTCACGGAGGGCATTACCAGACAGCTGTTTGTGGACATGGGCCTGACCATTGCCTATTCCCTGCTGGCAAGCCTGGTGATTGCGCTGACCGTGGTGCCTGCCATGGCTTCGAAGCTCCTGGTAAAGACAAAGGAGCAGAAAGAGGGAAAACTTTTCGGCGGACTGGTGAAAGGGTATGAAAAGCTGCTTGGAGGCGCCCTGCGGGTAAAGCCGCTGGTATTTATCCTGACGCTGGGACTGCTGGCGGGCAGCGTGGCATTGGCTTTCACCAACGGGACGGCCTTTATGTCGGATATGGATTCCACGCAGCTGACGGTGAATGTGACGCTGGGGGAAGATGCCACGCTGGCGCAGACAGGGGAGCTCACGGACCGGGTGGTGGAGGCAATCCGTTCCATTGAGGACGTCCAAAATGTAGGCGCCATGACCAGCAGCTCCGGCATGTCCATGCTGGGAGGAGGCGGCGGAAGCACCAACAGCGCCTCCGTCTATGTGGTGACAAAAGAAGACAAGACTATGAGCAACGAGGAAATTGCCGGGATCATCAAGGAGAAGACCCGGGATCTGGAGGCGGAGATCACCGTGGATACCTCCAGTATGGATATGAGTGCCATGGGCGGCAGCGGTATCGTGGTGCAGGTGCGTGGCCGGGATCTGGATACACTGCGCAGGATTGCAGGGGAAGTGGCAGCTATTGTGGAGAGCGTGGAAGGCACCACGGAGGTCAATGACGGCCTGGAGGATTCGGACGAAGAACTGCGCGTCACCGTCAAACGGGAGGAGGCGGTGCACTACGGCCTCACCGTAGCCCAGGTGTACGCCCAGCTTTACGCCAGGCTGGCAGAAGCCGGCAGCGCAACCACATTGGTGTCGGATGAGAAAGACTACAATGTATATGTCATGAGCGGAAGCGACATTGAACTGACCAGGGAACTGGTGAAAAAGCTGGAGATAGACGGCACAGACGAAACGGGTGAGACCGTGGCGGTGCCCCTGTCCCGCATTGCCACCTTTGAAACCACTGAGGCGCTTTCCTCCATCAGCCGGGCGGACCAGACCAGGTATGTCTCCGTCTCCGCATCCATTGCCGAGGGCTACAACGTAGGCCTGGTGGCCGGGGATGTGGAGGAGAAGCTGGCGGATTACGAGATGCCCGCGGGCTATCAGCTGGTCTTCTCCGGGGAGAACGAAACCATTCAGGATGCCATGGAGCAGATGGTGCTGATGCTGATACTGGCCGTAGTGTTCATGTACCTGATCATGGTGGCTCAGTTTCAGTCACTGCTGTCGCCGTTTATCATCCTGTTTACCATTCCCCTGGCCTTTACCGGAGGCTTCATGGGACTCTATATCAGCGGCAGCGAAGTCAGCGTCATTGCCATGATCGGCTTCGTTATGCTGGCCGGTGTCATCGTGAATAACGGCATCGTGATCATCGACTATATGAACCAGCTGCGGGAGGGCGGAATGGAGAAGCGGGAGGCGATTCTCACCGCCGGACGCACCAGGCTGCGCCCCGTGCTGATGACTGCATTGACCACCATTCTGGCGCTGTCCACCATGGTGTTCAGCAAGGATATGGGCTCGGAGATGGCAAGGCCTATGGCCGTGGTGACAATCGGGGGACTGACATACGGTACTTTGCTGACATTGATCGTCATTCCCTGTATCTACGACGTGTTTATCCGGACGCGGAAGCGGGATCTTGAGGAACTGCCAATGCCCTGAATGCAGGCATGAAAAAGTATGCTGCAGGCGCGGGACAGGGGACGGCACTGTCCGGAGGAGGGACTGTCAGTGCCGGAGAGGGAAAGAGAGGATTCGGGAGGGGAGAGGAAACTTATGAGCAGAATCACGGGTTTGGAGGAGACAGGGCAGGTGCCGCCAAAGGTGCGGCAGATATATGAGGCAGTGATACAGATGCTGGAGGAGGGCATGGATATGGAGGATATCCGCGTCTCCACCATCACGGAGCGGGCCGGGATCGGCAAGGGAACGGCCTATGAGTACTTTGATACCAAGGACGAGATCGTGGCCTGCGCTGTGGTCAGCCAGATACGCTGGATATTCGGGTGGCTTGGGGAGCAGCTGGAGGAGAGAACGGATTTTGCGGATCAGCTGAAGTTTCTCCTGGATACGGCAGAGAGGAAAGGGCATTGCAGCCACAGTTTTCTGCGATTCGTCCATACCATGACCAGCAACTCCGAGTTCAACCGGATGATCCGGAATAAGATGAACACGGAGGAATTCGCTCCTTATCGGCCGGCCAATGTGTTCGGGAAAATCCTGCGGCAGGGGACGGAACAGGGAATCCTCAGGGCAGACCTGCCTATGGATTATATGATACACTGCATTTTCTCTCATCTGCTGACCTATATGCTGGAGATTGCCACGAAAGACTGCTTTCAAATGGACGCCACAGACCTGCGGCCCTTTATATACCGGGGAATCATGGGGGAGCTCTGCAGGCCTGGCGCTTTCGCAGATCAGCCTTATCACCCGGAATAAACAGAGCGAAACTAGTAAAAATAAATGATAAAATAAAAACCGGTTGACAAAGTAGGTTGGGGGGGTAAAATGTCCTTAAAATAAAACCAAAGTGCTAAGCGGCACGGCGAGGAGGACAATCAAATGTCGGAAAAAGGGACAAGGATGGGACGATTTGTAAGGAGGACGGCGGCGCTGGGCCTGGCGGGCAGCATGCTTTTCGGCCTGAGCGGCGAGGCATTCGCAGCCACGCTTAAGGACGTATTCGACGAGCACTATTACGCGGACAGCTACGAGGATCTGAAAGAAGCGTTCGGCTACGACAGGGAGAAGCTCTGGAACCATTTCATCACCTTTGGGGTCAACGAGGGGCGTACTATGAACGAGCTCATTGACATCGTGAAGTACAGAGCCATGTACGGAGACCTGGACGAAGCGTTCGGAGACGACTGGAACGCGTACCTGGAGCACTATCTGACCTACGGCGCGAAAGAGGGAAGAGACACGGGGACGGAGTTCAATGCCCTGGACTACGGCGCGAGATATGCGGACCTGAAAGAGGTCTTCGGGGATGACGTGCTGGCGCTGTGGAAGCACTATCAGGAGTACGGCGCTTCGGAGAACCGTGAGGCCAGAAGCCAGGAAGTGGTGGACATGGAAGCACAGGTTCGGGCATGGAAAGCGGCCAGTGCGGCCAATCCCTCGAAGCCTGAGGGAGAGAAACCCTCTGACGATGCAACCAGCGGAAAGGGTGAGCGCAGTGAGAGAATAGATCAGGAAGACGGAAGCTACCAGATCGCCGACTATAACGCAAAAGATCAGGAGATAAGAAGAAGCTATTATTCCGCAAGCGGTGAACTGACAATGTGGGTGATATTGGAGTATAACACTGCGGGCAAGTGGGCGAAGTCTACGATTTATAACGGAGACGGCACAATGCGTTCTTGGGCCGACGCCGAGTATGATGCTGCGGGCAATAGGGTGAAAAGTACTAATTATGATGCGGACGGCAATGTGACAAGTTGGGACATAAGGGAATATGACGAAGCGGGAAAACTTACTAAGGTGATCTTAACCCAGTTAGAGTACGATAGGGTAATAACACATATTTATAAAGATGGCCGGATCTTTAAAACTACCCATCAAGAGGGAGATGGCAGTTGGGGGGAGTCAATCCGTAATGAGTCGGGTAAAATAATAGAGAGCAATAAATATGATTCGGATGGCAACAGGACAAGTCATACCGAATATGACAGTGCCGGAGAACATATGATAAAATATATTTCGTACAATGCGGATGGGACAAAGAAGTCTGAAAATGAGTATCACAGCAACGGAAAAATAAAAAAATCCATTACGTATAATGCGGACGGAACCAAGAACACTGAAAGAGATTATGACAGCGACGGAAATCAGATAAAAGTAACCTCATATAATGCGGACGGAACAGTGACCATAACCGGATATAATTCAGATGGATCGATATCATATCAGGAAACCAGAGATGCAGAGGGCAATATAGTCGGTTAGTCTCCGGAACGCAAAGGCGATTCATAGAAGTTTACGAAGGCTTTTCAGCCTTTTAAGATTTAAATTAGAGAATGGACACGATTTGGACACATTTAATCTGTAATATGAATGTCAGATAGTGAATGAACTCACTATCTCCCCCCTCATAAGAATTGGTAAAAGGGTCCCGGCGTATGCCGGGGCCCTTTTATCGGCTATTTCGTACTATAATCTCGTAATCTGCGCGGCGGCATCATAGGTATGAGGCTCCTTTGTAACGGCTTTATGGCCGAAAGCGATGGCAATCTTGTATTCATAGGAGGAGGGAAATCTCAGGGCGCCGGAAAAATAGTCTCTCTTTTCGCCCTGCATGGCGTCCCGGATACAGCCGATGATCAGATTCCCCAACCCCAGGGATTCCGCTGCCAGCGCCATGTTCTCCACGGCAATACCGGCGTCCAGAGAGCCCCAGGGATAGGCGCTGTCGGCGCTGATAATGACTACAACAGGCGCTTCGTAGTAAAAATTGTGGGGCGGCGATATGATTTCCCGCAGGCGGTTCTTCTCCTCCTCCAGCTCCAGGAGAATGGGGTGACTGCCGGGCAGCACGGTGAAATGAATCTCCTGTCTGTTCGCCGCAGTGGGGGCCTGCAGTCCCGCGTGGAGCAGGATGTCCAGCTCCTCCTCCGTGAGAGGTTGGGCGGTGTATCCTCTTGTAGAGCTTCGTTCTCTTATGGTCTCGATTACTTTGTTCATCATCTGCCTCCTTTGAGAGAATGGATTTGCGTGTTACGATAGCCTCTCTATTATACATCCGGGCGGGGACGGAGGCAAGAGCCTTTCAGGTAACCATAGGCGCATCCTCCGGCAGACGGACGCAGAGGCTGAGCCGTCCGTCCTCGTACCTGGCGGTAAGGCTGCCGCCCATCTGCTCCGTCAGCGTCCTTGCGATGGAAAGCCCCAGGCCCGTGGACGTCCTGGCGTTCTCTACGGTATAGAAGCGGTCGAAGAGCCTGCCCACCTGGAGGCGGTTCAGTCCGGAGGCTGTGTTGGTGAAAGTGATCTCGCCCGCCTGGGTCAGGAGGATGTCCAGGTCCCCGTCGCTGTATTTCACCGCGTTGCTTAAGAGGTTGGCGAACACCCGCGACAGGGCCGAGGCATCCAGCCTGCGGACGACTTTTTCCTCAGGCATCCGGATACGGGGGGTGATGCGGCGCTCCTGCAGGATGCCGTAGAAGGCGGCGATGCTTTCTTCCAGCATGCCGCCTATGGATATGTCCTCTTTTGGCCCGCCGTCCGCGCCGGACAGGATGACGGAGTATGCGAAGAGCTCTTCCGTCAAGCGGGACAGCTCTTGTGCCCGGCCTCTGAGAATGGCGAGATACCGGCCGACCTGCTCGGACGTCTCCTCTGCCTCCAGCAGCTCCAAATAGCCCCGGATGGCGGTGAGAGGCGTGCGCAGATCGTGGGAGATATTGGTGACGCTGGTCTTGAGCTCCCGGTCTCCCTGGAGGAAACGGCGGCGCTGGGCGCGCAGCCGGCGCAGCTGCACATTCACGGCAGCCGCCAGCTTTCGCATATGCCTGTCGGCGGAGGAGATGTCGATCAGGGTGTTGGTATCGGTAGACAGCCTGTGGGCAAAAGCCTCCGCGATTTCGTCCGCGGCCTTGTGCAGCAAATATATTTTTACCAGCAGGGCCAGGACGACGGCGGCGAGACAGCCCACGGCGGCCATGAGAAGAGTTTCCATATTGGCTCCTAATTCAGATTCTTTTTTCGGAAAGCCCACAGTCCTCCCCCGGTGACGGCGGCCGTGAGAAAGACGGAGCACAGTATCATGCGCACAGGATGGGCAATTTTCAGATAGCCCATCTGGATACTCTGCCCGGTGGGCAGGAAATCATTGATGAATTCATATACCTCGCGCTTGGCGCCGGAGAGGTAATCCGGATTGGGCTGGGGATCGCCCATCTGTATCCCCTCCGCACTGATCTCCACAGAGCTGTTCATCTCCGGCTCGGCCAGCTTGTTGTCCACATTGGCTGAGATGATCATCAGAACCAGGAACATGACCAGGGAGATGACAACTGTGTAGGCTTTGCTGGAGCAGAGCATGGCGACGGCGGTGAAGACGGCAGAGAAGACCGCTATGAACAGGATCGCCACGGCAAAGTACATAAGCAGGGCGTCCGCGGGCATCTTCCAGAATCCCAGCGTGGGGACTGCTACCAGCGCGCCTGCCGCCCAGGCCAAAAGGAAAAGCAGCGTGGAGGCAAAGGAGACCAGAAGATTGGCCAGGTAGATGTCCGTTCTGGTATGGCCCACTATGATTTTGTTCCGAAGCGTGCCGTCGCTGTATTCCGTACCCAGAAACAGGCTGCTGAAGATGGCACAGAAGCCGCCGATAAACAGGCCGAACTGGAAATAGTAATCATCCAGGCAGCGGACGGATTGCTGGTACAGTGCGGCATCCCGTATGGCCATTCGACAGGCGTTCAGCAGAGTTCCTACGGCCATAGCCAGCATGACGCCCATGCAGACCCAGAACTCTTTGTTTCTCCACAGACGGGAGAACGAAGCGGATAAAAGTTTACGCATTTTCGCCACCTCCTAACAGACTGACATAATAGCTTTCCAGGCTCTCGCTGCGCTCCTGCATGGAGAGCACTTCACAGGACTGGGCGGCCAGGGCGGCCGCAAGCTCCGAGACCTTGACCTTGGCGAACACGTCCGCCCGGGTGTCCGTGAGGACCTTGTACTCCACGTTCATGCTGTCCAGGACTCTGGCCAGAGCTCTCACATCGGTAACCTCCATCCGGACGCATTTGCGGCAGGCGGATTCCAGATCGGCGGCGCTCATCTCCTTTACAAGCCGTCCGCTGTCAATGAACCCGTACCAGGTGGCCAGCTTGGAGAGCTCGTCCAGGATGTGGCTGGAGATCAGGAAAGTGATCTGATGCTCCTGGTTGAGCTTCAGGATAAGCTCCCTGATCTCGATGATGCCCTGGGGATCCAGTCCGTTTACGGGCTCATCCAGCACCAGAAAGTCCGGGCTGCCGGCCAGGGCGATGGCAATGCCCAGGCGCTGGCGCATGCCCAGGGAGAAGTGCCGGGCTTTTTTCCTCCCGGTGTCCTGGAGTCCTACCAGCCGGAGAATTTCCTGGAGTCCGTCGTAGGAGGGAAGTCCCAGAATGCGGTACTGGAGCTTCAGGTTCGCCTCGGCGGTCAGGTCCAGATAGATGGAGGGAGTCTCCACCACGGCCCCCATCCTTTTTCTGGACTTTGCGATTCCTTTTTCGCCGCTGTGCATGCCATAGAGGACATAGTCGCCGGAGGTGGGATTCTGGAGGCCGCAGATCAGGCGGATCAGAGTGGTCTTGCCTGCGCCGTTCTTGCCTACGAAGCCGTAGATGGCGCCCTTGGGGACATGCATGGACAGGCCCCTGAGGGCACTGAAATGTCGATAGCTCTTGGTCAGAGCATTTGTTGTCAGTACATATTCCATATTTTACCATACCTTTCTGCAGTCTGTCTGTGGGAGCGCGGTACCAGACTGCTTTGTCTATCCTACCGCGAAACGGTAAAGGAAGCGGTAAAGGAAAAGGTAAAGATAGGGTAAAGATTACGGGGAGCGGAGCTTGAAGCCGATGCCCCAGACGGCCTCAATGTAGTCCTGGCCGTCCGCCTCCCGCAGTTTCCGGCGCAGATTGCTGATATGCATCTTCAGGGAGCTCTCTGTGCAGTCAGGCGTATCTTCGCCGATGCGCTCCAGGAGACGGGATTTGGTGATGACCTGGGAGGGATTCTGCATCAGGAGCTTTAAAATGGCGTATTCCGTCCGGGTGAGCCGGACTTCTTTTTGATTTATGCTCACGGTGTGGGCGGCGGTGTCCAGGGTGCAGCCGTTCCAGGCAAGGAGGGGGCTTTCCCCGCAGGAGGAGGGGCTTCGCAGCTGTACGGCAATCCTGGCCAGGAGCTCCTTTGTGTGGAAAGGCTTGGTTACATAGTCGGCGGCTCCCTCCAGGAGTAAAAGGGCTTTGTGGTCAGGGTCCGGCTTGGCGCTGACTATGATCACAGGAATCCCTTTCAGCTGCGGCAGCACTTTCTCCCCCTCCAGTCCTGGCAGCATCAGATCCAGCAGCACCAGGTCAGGCCTTGTACCAGAGAGTACAAGCAGACACTCCGTGCCGGAAAATGCGCGCAGGACGCGGTATTTTTCCCGGGTGAGAGCCTCCTCCAGCATGTTTCCGATGTGTATGTCGTCGTCCACTATGAGTATTGTCTTCAAATGCGTTCTCCATTCCGCCCCGGTCCTAAGGGCCTGTCCGAGGCTATCAGTATTGTAGCAGATTATTTCCGGCGGAACAAGAGGCGTTACTGTTCGCGGCGAAAAAAGGCTTGCACAAAGGTCCGGAATGTACTAAAATAAATCCAGGCAGATTTTCTAAGAAATTGATTCTGAAAGTCAAGAAAGCAGTTCATCCATATCGGAAAATTCCTGCCGACAATTTCAAGACTCATACAGGAGAAGCGGGAGTTTCCGGAGAGGTTCCCGGGGCATGCGGCATTCGGGAGAAGACACTGTGGAAGAACAGAGAGGAGAGAGACAAATGAAAACAATATGCGGATTGGACTGCAGCGAATGCGGATGTAAGGAATGCGGCGGATGTACGGAGACAAACGGGCGTCCCTTTGGGGGTACCTGCATGATTGCAATGTGCTGCGATGAAAAGGGCTGCGAGAACTGCGGCAGATCCTTTGAAGCACCCTGCAGGCTGAAAGAGGAGCTGATCGCGGAATTCAACGCCCTGGGAATCCAAGACATGGAGGAAATCACAAGCCTCAATGCCCTGAACGGGGCATACGTCAATCTTGCCTATAAGCTTCCGGGGGGCCAGGAGATACAGTTCTGGGACGACGGCAGAGTCTATCTGGGGAATCAGGTCCGCAAAAAAGGCAGCGACAGATGCTACGGCCTTACCGCGGACGAGAACTACCTGCTGGTATGCGAGTATGGCGAGAACGGTTCGGACGCGGAAATCGTTGTCTACAAAAGGCGGAAATGAAGTCATAGCGGACGCGGAGGGCATTGATGCTGAATGCAGCATTGGCCGAAACAATTCTAGTGGGCAGACCTGGACATCCATCCATGTCTGCCCACTATTTATAAGTACATGTGAACTATGGAACCGCCTTGATGCCGACAGTATGCCAGGTGATGTTAGCATCACCTGGGGCAGACAGGCTGCTGAACCCTGGGATTTCCTCCCGTTCAGGGCTTCACCGGACAGAAATCGAAGCCTCTGTCCATTTCTTCAGACAGCCGCACCACAAAGGAGCTCAGCAGCCTGATGCAGTCCTGGATGTCTTTCCAACTGCCTACCTCCACGGAGCTGTGCATATAGCGCAGAGGAATGGAGACCAGCGCCATGGGAATGCCCTGGTCGGCCCGGTTCACCGTATCGCCGTCCGTGCCTGTGCGGCCTCCGGCAATTTCCCACTGGACTTTCATGTCCAGCTCCTGGGCCACCTGCTTCAGCAGGGCGTTCATGGGCTTGTTCACCGCGGAGCCCATGCACAGCACCGGTCCGCCGCCCAGCTTCACCTCTCCGGTGTCACTCGGATTGGTGCCGGGGGCATCGCTGGCCCAGGTCACGTCCACAGCGATGCAGCAATCGGGCCTTAAGCGCGCGGCAGCATGGTAGGCGCCCCTGCCGGTGGTCTCTTCGCCTGTGGTGGTGGCAGCATAGATGCCCATAGAAGCGCCCTGCTTTGCCGCCTCCCTGGCAGCCTCCAGCACCACAAAAGCCCCGGTGCGGTCGTCCAGTCCGCGGCAGGTGAAGCAGTCGTTCATCAGCTCCCTGACAGATACATCCGCGCACACCATGTCGCCTGGGGCCACCGCGGCAGAGGCCTCCTCCCTGGAGGTGGCCCCAATGTCCACCAGCAGGTCGGATACCTCTACTTTCTCCTTTTTCACCAGGTCGGAGGAGGTGGCGATGACGCCGCTTACCTTGCTGCTTTCATGCCAGACCTGCACGGGAGAGCCCACATACAGCCTGGGGCTGACTCCGCCTGCCTCAGCCAGGTGGAGACGGCCCGATTCATCGATGTGGGTCACAATGAAACCGATTTCATTGATATGCCCGCAGAGCAGTACCTTGTGGGCGGCATGGGGATTCACAATGGAGACGGCATTGCCGCTGGGGTCGGTGAGCAGGGCGTGGGCGAACTCTTTGCCGTAAGCCAGGACTTTCTGCTGGATGGCCTCTTCATAGCCGCTGACGGAGGGAGTGGATAGTAAATCTTTCAGGAATTCTCTGTTCATAAGCAGTCCTCTTTTCTTAATTTATATGGTTTTATAGGGAATTTTTTGTGTCCGCTGATGCCTATTATAACACATGGAAAATGGAATGACAATTCGGTCATGGCTGTGGTATGATGGATGTGGCGGCCGGTCTCGCAGGATTGCCGGGAAACGAGATTTTGACTTCGCGGAAAGGGATATCTGAACTGCTGCCACCGGTCAATTTTTGCCAAGGGAAATCAAGAATGTCATATTGCTGCAGCCTGTATATAGCGTTATGCTGGAGAAGAACGCCTGCTAAGCCGCCAGAAGCTTTGGATGTATCAGTGGCGGCGGGGAGGCGGGAGCAATCGCCGGAAGAAGATTGCATGCGAGGTCACAGGTATTCTGCCTGGCGGGATGGCATTGTGTCCCCCAGGCGGATAGGGAATCCGCAGCGGGAAGAGGAGCTTGCGCTGCATGGAACAGAAGGAGGAGCAGGGTATGTGGAATGAGGCATTGTGGCTGGGGCTGCCCAGAGCTGGACAATACCTGGTACCTGACAAAGGAACCGGTGGTAAACGGGAACATGGGAGCCCTGACGGAGAAAATCGACTACAGGCGCACGTTCGGCGACTGGAAACTGGCCGATTTTGATGCTTCCAGCTGGCGGGAGGGCGAAAAGCTGGACATGGTGAAGAGCGGATTCGAGATGCATTTCGGCATCCTGAAGACCTTTATGATGGAGGAGCGCCCGATTCCGCTGCTGTACGAGCGTCCGGATACCCTGGAAAAGGAGCTGGGCGAGGCCGTGATGGGGGACAGCGACTATGTGACGGTGGAGCCGGGGCAGTTCTGCAGGCTGCTGTTCGACGCCGGGGCGGTGACCAATGCCTATATGCGCTACGAGACAGAGGGCGGCAGGGACGCGGAGCTTATCTTTACCTATTTTGAGAAATTCACCAAAGGGATTGACGAGGTGAAGCGGGACGACTATCTCCATGGGGAGATCGGGAAGAACGGACAAGTAGACAGCATTGTCTTAAACGGAGAGAAGCTTTTATATGAGCCTTTCTGGTATCGGACCATGCGCTTTTTGCAGATAGAGATCAGAGCGGCGAAAGAGCCGGTGCGTTTCCGCAGGCCCCGGCTTCGAAAGACCGGCTATCCCCTGAACCCGGGCTCTTATGTGAAATCCGGTGTTACCTGGGGGGAGCAGGTCTACGACATGTGCGTCAGGACGCTGCAAAGCTGCATGATGGAGACATACATGGACTGCCCTTTCTGGGAGCAGATGCAGTATCCCATGGACACCAGGCTCCAGGCCCTCTTTACCTATGTGTGCAGCGTGGACACCAAGCTGGCCTGCAAGGCCCTGCAGGACTTCCATGATTCCATGCTGCCCATGGGCCTGATTCAGGGCCGGGCCCCCAGCAACCCCAAGCAGATCATCTCCACATTCTCCCTGCACTATATCTTCATGCTGGCGGAATATTATAGGCGTATCGGGGATAAGGAGGTGCTGAAGCTTTACAGGGCGGACGCGGACATGATACTGGAATACTATGACAGGCATATCGGCGCCCTGGGGCTGGTGGAGAACCTGGGATATTGGGATTTCGTGGACTGGCAGGAGGCCTGGCAGAACTCCGCGGGGCGGCCTGCTGCGGTGTCAAAGGGACCGTCCACTATCATCAATTTGATGTATGGCAAGGCGCTTTTGGATGGAGCCGAAATCAACGAGGCCACAGGGCGCGAGAGCATTGCCGGGGAGTACAGGGACAGGCAGAGGAGCATCGCGAACCGGATCCGGGAGCTGTGCTGGGACGCCGCCAGGGGAATGTACAGAGAGGGCCCGGAATACAGGGAGTTCTCCCAGCATGCCCAGAGCTGGGCGGTGTTGAACGGCATACTGCCCAAAGAGGAGGCGGCGGAGCTGATGCGCAGGACTTTCGAGGAAAAGGACGTGCTGCGCTGCTATTTCTCCACCTGCTATGAGCTGTTCCGGGCCTGCGAGGAGGCGGGCTGCTATGGGCTTACCAGGCAGCAGATGGATTGGTGGATCAGGCTCCTGGAGGAGCATTGTACCACATGTCCGGAGACGCCGTCCAATTCCAGGAGCGAGTGCCATGCCTGGAGCGCCCTGCCCATGTATGAGCTGATTGCGGTTATGGCGGGCATGCGCAGGGAACAGGGCCGCCCGGACAGGGTGGAGATTCGTCCCCATATGGACTATGTGCCCGATCTGGAAGGGAGGATGATCACCGAGTACGGAGACGTCACGTTCTGCTATGAGCCGGAGGAAAGCTGGATGCGGTATGAAATGGCGCTGCCGGAGGGCCTCACAGGACGGTTCGTGAAAGCGGACGGAGAGGCAGTCGAACTGAAAACAGGCAAGAATGTGATTATAGACTCACAGACGTTCTGACAGCGGTTTCTGCGGGGACTTTATCCGGCAAGCCCCATAAAATTCGGCAGGAACTATAAAATGGGGCGGGAGCCATAAAGCCGGCAGGAACCATAAAATGGGGCGGGAGCCATAAAGCCGGCAGGAACCATAAAATGGGGCGGAGCCATAAAGCCGGCAGGAACCATAAAATTCGGCAGTATCCATAAAATGGGGCGGGAGCCATAAAATCGGACGGGAGCCATAAAGTCCGGCGGAACCAGTGCGGATTTATGACAGGGATGTCAGGACAGAGAAGCTGCCCGAGCGCGTGGAGCTGATGGCGCTGTGGGAGAAGCTGCATTTCTACGAGGACTGAGCGGAGACCGCCACGTTCCTGATTCGCATCCCGGTGACCTGGCTCATGAGCAAAATCAGTCAGGATTCCCGGCTCCCCATGGGATTCGCGGCACCGGCGGCTTCGCTGTTCTCCGTGATTGTCTGCCTTATTTATTTCTGGAGACATGAAAAAAAGACGGAAATATGATAGGATATAATAAGGAATTAGAAGAGAGAAAAACGGAAAGAGGAGAAGAGGAGGAAAGAAAACGATGGACAGAAAGTTCAAGCATCTCACCAGTCCTATCAGAATAGGAAACGTCACATTCCGCAACCGCATGTTCTCCGCCCCCATGGGAGGCACGGACATCACCAATGACGGCTGCATCGGCCCCATGTCCAGGGCTTTCTATGAGCTGCGGGCCAAGGGCGGCGCGGGGGCGGTGACGGTCAGCGAGTGAATGGTGCATCCGGAGACGGACGGCTCCCATGCCTACCACCTGGACACGGCCATCCTGAACTCTCTGGCCTCGGCCACCTACGCCGCGGATGCCATCAGGCGGCACGGAGCCATCCCCAGCCTGGAGCTTTCCCACTCCGGCATGTACGCCGGGACCTGCATGACGGATAAAAACAGGCAGCACGGCATGAACCAGTGGGGCCCCTCCGACACGATACGCCCGGACGGTGTGGAGGTGAAAGCGCTGACGGAGGAGAGGATTCAGGACATCGTGGCGGCCTACGGCAACGCGGCGGGGGTGGCCAAGCGGGCGGGCTGCGAGTGCGCCATCCACTTAGGCATGGAGGGGAAGACCGTGCACCTGGTGGAGATGCGGGATGCCCTTGCGCCGGATGCAAATGTAAGGCATCGTCCCCTGTTGTTAAAGGAAATCGAAAAATACGTGACCGTACATACGAATTACCGTGGGCTGGAGGTGACTGCGGAGGGCGTATGGTGCCCGGACGAGTTCGGGAACAGGCAGTTTGTGCCCGGAACTTCGGTAATCTGCGCTTTGGGGCAGCGGTCCCGGACGGACGCAGTGGAAGATTTACGGGACGCCGCGCCCTATGTGGCGGTGATCGGAGACGCGTCCAGAGTCTCCACCATTACCAACGCCGTGTACTGGGGATATCACGCTGCCCTGGATATCTGAGGCGCGAAACAAAGATTCCCTTTTTGAGAGAATAAGATTTCAGGATAAATAGATGGCAAGTTGTGAGGGAGAATGAAAGTGCAGATTGAATATAGGGATCAAAAAGACTTACCTTGTAAGGAGCTATACCAATTATTTCTTGCAGTGGGCTGGGCGGCAGAGGATAAAACGACACAAGCCATGATAGATCATTTTAATGTAGGATTTCTGAATTCCACATTTGTTTTCTCTGCATGGATGGATGGACGCTTAGTAGGATGTGTAAGAGCTTTGAGCGATTTACATTTTCGCTCAGTCATTTATGATTTAGCTGTTATGCCGGAGTACCAACAGAAAGGAATCGGTAAAGAACTGGTACGAAGATGCATAAATGCGTGTGAAAATTCAGAATGGCTAGTGCAGACTGATATGGCAAAGGGATTTTATGAAAAAATCGGTTTTAAAGAAAATAAGGATTCTTTTTTGACCATTCCTTGTAAGTGGTTTTAGCCAGAACGTGGTTTATGCAGTCGGAACACTTTCAGGCACTTCTAAGAAAAAGGAGAAAAACATGGAAAAATTGATAATGACATTCCGGATTTTTGCGGACAATTCCCAGGTCTCCAATATGTCAGGCCCCTACGGGGCCGTGACCATCATCCCCTTTACGGGCAAGGTGGAGTCCGACCTCTTCACGGGGGAAATCCTGCCGGGGGCGGCGGACGTACAGGTGGAGAACGTGGCGGGGAGCCGGAACATGTGCGCCAAGTACATGTTCCGGGGAAAGGACAGCGCCGGAACGGATTGCTATCTGTTCGTGGAGAATAACGGGTATTTTACCATTGCCAACAAGGGCGACCCGTTCTTCCACGCCTGCCCCCGCTTCATCACCGACAGCCCTGCGCTGGGAGAATACCTGTGCCGGGGGCAATTCCGCTCGGAAGTCCAGGGCCGGGACTGGGGCGTGGAGATCCGGATTATAGACGTGCTGGGTTAGGCTTAGGTGCCACAGTCCTTTACATTTCTTAGATTGGATGGTAAAATATTGATACCGTAGCAGTCACAGAAATCGAAACCAGGATGTCCGGATATGGCAAGAGGGGGACAGTGGGATGAAACGCTATTTTAACACAGAGGGATGCTGCAAGCCAGGAATTCATTATATGGTACGGCTTGATGACAGACTGAATCAGATAAAGCGGCTGTATGTAGACAGAGGGAAATACTTTGTGATTAACCGGGGAAGGCAGTACGGTAAGACTACAACACTGCGGCTCCTGACAGAGTACCTGAGGGATGATTATGCGGTAATTGCTATGGATTTTCAGCTGATGAGCACTGCAAACTTTGCTAGTGAACAGACATTTGTAGTAAAGTTTGCCGCATATCTGGAAAAACTGCTGTCCGGTTCAGAAGCGGAAGACATGGATGCGGAAGCAGTGGGTAGCCTGGTATCCTTACAAAAGGTACAAAATCCCTCGTTGGACGTTTTATTCCGAGAGATGAGCAGGCTCTGCCGTACAGCGAAGAAACCGGTGGTTCTGATGATAGATGAAGTGGACAGCGCTGCCAACAATCAGGTCTTTGTGGATTTTCTGGCACAGCTAAGAGGATATTATATTGATCGTGAGCAAAGTCCTGCCTTTCATTCAGTCATCCTTGCAGGTGTTTATGACATTAAAAATCTCAAGCTGAAAATACGCCCGAAGGCGGAACATCAGTATAACAGCCCGTGGAACATAGCGGCGGAATTCAACGTTAAGATGGACTTTTCTGCGACTCAGATTGAGGGCATGCTTCAGGAATATGAAGTAGACTGTCATACGGGCATGGATACAGCGGCGATGGCGGAGCAGATATACCAATATACCTCCGGTTACCCATATCTGGTATCCGCAATCTGCAAGATTCTGGATGAACAACTGCCGGAGGATGAAAGTTTTACAGGCAATGGAGATACCTGCAGGAAAATCTGGTCAGGAGAGGGAATAGGGGAAGCGGTGAAAATTCTGCTGAAAAGGAAGCTCCCATTGTTTGATAGCATGGTGAGGCAGCTTGACCAGTACCCTGAACTCAGGGATATGATGGAACAGATTATGTATGAGGGGAAAGAGCTGTCATTCAGTCCGGATATCAAGCCCATCAACCTGGGGATTATGTTTGGTTTCCTGAGAGAAAAAGATGGTCGGGTCGTAATTGCCAACCGTGTCTTTGAGATGCGGCTGTTGAATCTGTTTATCACAGAGGAGGCAATAAAAAGCAATTCATTTCAGTGCAGCGAGTATGACAAGCCTCGCTTTATCCAGAGCGGCAGATTGAACATGAAGCGCGTGCTGGAGAAGTTTGTGGAGCATTTCCATGAAATCTATGGAGAGAATGATGAGAGATTCATCGAGAAGTACGGTCGGAAATTCTTTCTCCTTTATCTGAGGCCAATTATCAATGGCACAGGGAATTACTACATGGAAGCCCAGACCCGGGATGCAGGCCGGACGGATTTGGTGGTGGATTATCGCGGCGAGCAGTTCATTGTGGAAATGAAGATTTGGCGTGGGAATGAGTACAATGAAAGAGGAGAAGATCAGATTGTCGGATACTTGGATTACTTTCATCAAAAAAAGGGGTATATGCTCAGCTTCAATTTTAATAAGAAGAAAGAGATTGGCGTGAAGACCATCGCGGTTGGCGAGAAAGAAATCGTGGAGGCGGTGGTGTGAGGATAGTCGGAATGGCGCAAAATGCTGAGAATAGCTATGGAAAGGATTCGTTTTTTGGATAAAAGAAATAAGTGACAGATTGGGCCAGGCAATGTATAATGGACGGTAAATAAACGCAGAGGTGAAAAAGAATGGAAATGTTGAAGAAGTTTTTTGAGCCCGTGGACATGACAGAGGGCTCGCCCTGGAGGAAAATCGTGTTCTTTACAGTGCCCATGCTGATCGGAAACATTGCCCAGCAGCTCTACAATACAGTGGACAGCGTGGTGGTGGGCAATTACGTGGGGGACAATGCGCTGGCTGCGGTGGGCAGCGCGGGACCTATCTTGAATTTGCTGCTGGTGCTGTTCGTGGGAATCAGTGTAGGCGCAGGCATCATCGTGTCCCAGTATTTCGGGGCGAAAGAGCGGGAGAAGCTGTCCGTTACCATCGGGAACTGCATTACGCTTACGGCTGCGGCCACGGTGTTCGTGATGGTGGTGGCCTCCCTTGTGTCCAGGCCGCTGCTGGAACTTCTCGACACGCCGGAGTCCATCATTGACTGGTGCCAGTCATACCTGTTGATTTTGTTCATCGGCTCCGCAGGTCTGGCATTTTATAACATATTGAGCGGGATCCTCAGGGGGCTGGGGGACTCCATGGCGGCCCTGGCCTATCTGTTGGTATCCACGGTGATTAACATTGTGCTGGATTTGGTGTTCGTGGCAAAGCTGGATATGGGCGTCAGCGGCGTGGCCCTGGCAACGGTGATCGCCCAGCTGATTTCCGCACTGCTCTGTTTTCTGCGGCTTAGGCGGATGGTGGAGCTGTTTGACATGAAGCCGGCTTATCTGAAGCTGCAGAAGCAGCATGCCCTGAAAATCATTCAGCTGGGACTGCCCTCCGGCATCACCCAGGCCATCTTCTCCATGGCCATGATCGTGGTGCAGTCCCTGACCAACAGCTTCGGGGAAATGTTCATTGCGGCCAATGTAATTATCATGCGCGTGGACGGCTTCGCCATGATGCCGAACTTCTCTTTCGGCACGGCCATGACTACATATGCGGGTCAGAACGTGGGGGCCAGAATGTATGACAGAGTGGAGAAAGGCGCCAAGCAGGGGACATTCATTGCCATGGGAGTGTCCGCCATTCTGACCTCCCTGATTTTGATATTCGGCAAGGCGCTGATGGGGATATTCACCAAGACTCCGGAATTGGTAGACTTAAGCCGGGATATGATGGGAATTTTGGCCGTGGGCTATATCGCCATGGCAGTGACCCAGAGCCTGTCCGGCGTCATGCGCGGCGCGGGAGATACGGTGACGCCCATGTGGATTTCCATTATTACGACAATTCTTATACGTGTGCCGGTAGCCTACGGAATCGCCTGGCTGACCAGATCGGCGGAATATCCCGGCGGAAGACAGGAGTGTATCTTTATCTCTCTGCTGAGTTCCTGGGTGGCAGGCGCGCTGATTACGTTCTTCTTCTATAAGAGGGGGAAGTGGAAAGAAAAAGCGGTTTAAGTGCGGGAAGAAGTTCCAGGTTTGCACTGATTTATTGTGTTCATTTTACAGGGATAAAAATCAGATAAAAAGGAAGACAGTTGATATGCCACAAATCGTGAGAAATCAGGATTTGTGGCAAGTTTTTATATGGCTGTCGCATCCGTGATTCGGAAATCAATGATGTGACAGCCCTTTGATTCATGACAATAGAAGACTCGCGAAGCGTGGATTCCATTGTTTATTCTCTCTCCGACGATAAGGTAAACTGGTTTACCAGCCGATTCAGCCCCGCCGCCTCCGCGGAGAGCTGCTGGCTGGCGGCCGCGCTTTGCTGGGCCGTGGCGCTGTTGTTCTGTACCACCATGGAAATCTGGTTGACTCCCTCGGAGACCTGCCAGACAGCCGTGGACTGTTCGTTGGACACTGCCGCAATGCTGTTGATGGCAGCTACAACGGACTGAATGGTGGCTACCACATCCGAAAGGCTGTCAGCCGTCTCCTTTGCAATCCCGCTGCCCTCATGCACGGCCTCTGTGGAATTCTCGATGAGCGCCGAGGTCTCTTTTGCGGCATCTGCGGATTTGCCTGCCAGGCTGCGCACCTCCTCCGCCACCACGGCAAAGCCTTTGCCGGCTTCGCCTGCCCTTGCGGCCTCTACGGCGGCGTTCAGGGCCAGGATATTGGTCTGGAAAGCGATATCGTCAATGGTCTTTAAGATCTTTCCGATCTGATCGGAGCAGGTCTGTATCTTATTCATGGCGCCGGTCAGATGCTGCATCTGCTCATTGCACCGGGAAATCTTTTCGCCGGCCAGATGGGTCTGGTCACGGACACTCCCCGCGCTGTCCGCGGTATGCTTGGCCTGTTCGGAAATCTCGTTGATCTGGGACGCCAGTTCCTCCACGGCGCTGGCCTGTTCTACGGAACCCTGACTCAAGGTCTGTGCCCCTGCGGACAGCTGGTCGCTGGCCGAGGATACCTGGTTGGCGGAGCTGTGGACCTGGGTGAGCACTGTGCTCAGGGATATTTTCATATGGCGCATGGAGAGCAGGATGTTTCGGAAGCTCCCCGCATAGGCCTCCTCATGCTGGGTGCGGATATTCAGATTCTGATTGGCTAACTGGGTCATCAGGTAGCTGATGTCATTGATTACCGTGCTTAAGCCCTCCACCAAAGCAGTGGTGGAGCGGGCCAGCATGCCGGTCTCATCCTTGGTGGATATCCGGGGCATGGGAGTATCCAAATCTCCCTCCACCAATAGCTGCATCCGCTCTGCGCAGGCTTTCATAGGCTTGCTGATGCTGCCTGCCAGCAGCAGGGCTACGACGATGGAGATCAAAACGGCCGACGCTATCACGATGATATTGATGGCCATGCCCTGATATGTAGAGGACAGATAATTGAGCTGGGGCGCGGTGACCGCAATGCTCCAGCCGTCCGTGCCGCTTACGGGAGCGTAGGCTATGAACATTTTGCTCTCCTGAGTGCCATAACTTCCGAATCCGTTCTCCCCATTTCGCATAGCCTGGTGTATGGCAGCCAAATCCCGCAGGGAGGAATCGGTCTGGGACTGGGTCTCGATGTTCTGGACCGTGATGGTGTCTAAGACGATATCGGCGATGGTGTCGCCGGTCTTGTTGATCATATAGGCTCTGCTGTTCTCTCCGATCTGGATAGAGGACACGATATCATTCAAAAAGGTCTCGGGGGGAACGAAATACACCACGCCCACAATAGTGGATCCGTGAATGCCGTCCTCATACAGGGGAGCGGCCACCATGATGGACAATTCGCCGGTGATCTTGCTGATCAGGGGCTCCGACACATAGATATTGCCCTGCATGGCCTGCTGTACGTACTCCCGGTCGGAATAGTCCTTTCCGTCGAAAATGCTGATGCCGTCCATGCCGATGATGTTTCCCCGCTGGAAATTGTGCATGGCGCAGCGCTCGTCGATGATGGATTTCTTCTCCTCCGCCGTCACTTCCGGATCGGACAGCTGGGGAATGCAGCCTGTGTCCATGGCTACGTTTCTGTAAGCCGTCAGTTCCTGTTCCACATATCCTGCCGCCAGAACGGCAGTTTCGCTCATCATATGATTCACGGTGGTAAGGATGCTGTGGTAGCTGGGTACAATACCGGAAATACCCGCTCCCAGCAGCGCTGTCGTGACGGTTACGATGAGACATAAGGTGATTTTGGCTCGAATGCTTTTCATTTCTGTAGACCTCCGTTGTGCTGATAAGTAATTGTGTGTATAACCGTAAATATATATATTATTATACAAAAGAGAGAGGAGAATTGTCAATCATTTCCAGGCGCTTTCCCCCCGGAGAAACGGATGATGATTACAAAAACACAATACAATGCTTCTGCGTGCAGAAGGCAGCGGGTCGCAGGGCGAAGTTTCGTCGGGCAGCCGGAGCCCGGGGACTTTCAGAAAAAATTTAGAAAGCTCCCACTTTTTTAATCAGCGGAATCGTTGACATCTCTCTGCCGGCATGCTAACATACTTCGATATCAAAAGGGATATTATGGGAGGAGACGGGCATGCTGAAAATTTTCAGGTATCTTAAGGAGGCAGGGTGGCCGGCGCTGGCCGTCATTGCGCTTTTGGTGGTACAGGCGTACTGCGATCTGGCCCTGCCCCAGTACACGGCGGACATTGTGGACGTGGGGATCGGGCAGAAAGGAATTGAGGACGGAGTGCCGGAGCGGATGCGGGAATCCGCCTACGGCCGGCTGGGTATGCTTATGACCCGGGAGGAGAGGGAACGGATGGAATCCGCCTACGAGCGGGATGAGGACGGAAACTATGTCTTCTGCGGAGACAAGGAGACCAGGGAGTCTCTGGAGGAATGCATGGGGATATCCATGCTGGCGCTCTTGGCGTCGGATGCCGGGAACGGCATACAGGGGCCTGAGGCGGGAGTCGGGATGAACCCGGACGACGGGCAGATACTGGCGCTTCGGGAGGGGATCCTGGAGAGCCTGGGAGACAGCGCGGATTCCGCGATAGCGCAGGGGGCAGTGCAGTTCGTGCAGAATGAGTACGAGCAGCTGGGAATGGATCTGGGCAGGGTGCAGAGAAATTACCTGTACCGGACAGGAGGCCGTATGCTGGCCTACTCCGTGGTGATGATGGCCGCGTCTATTTTGGTGGGATTCCTGGCCGCCAGAATCGGCGCCAGACTGGGACTGAATCTGCGGGAGCGGGTGTTCACCAAGGTATTGTCCTTTTCCCACGGAGAGATGGAGCGGTTTTCCACGGCGTCTCTGATCACCAGGAGCACCAATGATATCCAGCAGGTACAGATGGTGGTGGTGATGCTGCTGCGCATGGTGGTGTATGCGCCTATCATCGGCATCGGCGGCGTGCTGAAAGTGCTGGGGACCAGAACCGGCATGGGATGGATCATCGTGGTGGCTGTGGCCGTGATCATGGCTTTGGTGTGCGTGCTGATGGCCGCGGCCATGCCGAAGTTCAAGAAGATGCAGACCCTGATAGACCGTATGAACCTGGTATCTCGGGAAATCCTTACCGGAGTGTCGGTCATCCGGGCGTTCAGCAGGGAGAAGTTCGAGGAGGAGCGGTTCGACAAGGCCAGCAGGGACCTGATGCGGACCCAGCTATTCACCAACCGGGTGATGAATGTGATGATGCCCGTGATGATGCTGATCATGAACGGTATCAGCCTTATGATCGTCTGGTTCGGGGCAAAGGGGATTGACGCCGGGAACCTGATGGTGGGGGACATGCTGGCATTTATCACTTATACCATGCAGATTGTCATGTCCTTTTTGATGCTGACAATGGTTTCCGTGATGCTGCCCAGAGCCGGAGTGGCCGCGGGGCGCATCGAGGAAGTCATAGGCACCCAGGCCGGCGTGCAGGATAAGGAACAGACACAGGACGAGCGGTTAGATGACGCCAAAGGTGTGGTAAAGTTTGAGGACGTGTCTTTCCGCTATCCGGGCGCGGACGAGGATGCCCTGGAGCACTTAAGCTTTACCGCCAGCCCCGGGGAGACCACGGCCATCATCGGCAGCACAGGCTGCGGCAAATCCACTTTGCTGAATCTGATTCCCAGGTTCTATGACGTGACGGGAGGGCGGATTACCATAGACGGCGTGGACATCCGGGACGTGTCCCAGCGTAAGCTGAGGAGCCTTTTGGGCTATGTGCCCCAGAAAGCTGTGCTGTTTTCCGGGGACATTGCCTCGAATCTGAAGTTCGGCGGCGCGTGGAAAGCGGGCGAATCTGAGATCAGCGACAGGCAGATGGAGGAGGCGGCCGAGATCGCCCAGGCCACGGAGTTCATAGAGAGCAAGCCGGAGAAATATCACAGTGAGATATCCCAGGGTGGCTCCAATGTGTCCGGCGGACAGAAGCAGAGGCTTTCCATTGCCAGGGCCATCGCAAAATCGCCGAAAGTATTCCTGTTCGACGACAGCTTTTCGGCGCTGGACTACAAGACGGATGTGGCTCTGCGGCGGGCGCTGGGGGAGAAGACGAAAGACGCAACTGTAATCATCGTGGCCCAGCGCATCAGCACCATACTGCATGCGGACCGGATCATCGTGCTGGACGACGGGAAGATCGCAGGCATGGGCGCTCACGGCGAGCTTCTGCGGGAGTGCGAAGCTTACAGAGAAATTGCGAAGTCACAGCTTTCGGAGGCTGAGCTGGAGGGAGGTGCGGCAGTATGAGTGAGGAGAAGAAAGTCACAGGCGGTCCCAGAGGACCCAGGGGCCCTCACGGGGGCATGATGCCGGGAGAAAAGGCGAAAGACTTCAGGGGGACGTTCTCCAAGCTGATGCGCTCCATGGGAAAGTACCGGGTGGCGCTATTTGGGGTGGCGATATTCGCGGCGGGGAGCACTGTGTTCAATATCGTTGGGCCTAAGGTGCTGGCCCGGGCCACCACGGAGCTGTTCAACGGCATGATGGCCAGATTTGCAGGTACGGGAGGCATCAATTTCGGGCGGATCGGAGAGATTCTGCTGTTCCTTTTGGGACTGTACGGGCTCAGCGCCCTGCTGTCCTTTCTGCAGGGAATCGTGATGACGGAGATTTCCCAGAAGCTCTGCTACCAGTTTCGGAAAGCCATCTCGGAGAAAATCAACCGGATACCCATGGCTTACTTTGAGTCCAGGACAGTGGGAGAGGTGCTGTCCAGGATCACCAATGATGTGGATACGCTGGGGCAGAGCCTGGGCCAGAGCATTACGACGCTGATTACCTCCGTGGCTACCATCGTGGGGATCCTGATCATGATGCTCTCCATCAGCCCTCTGATGACTCTGATCGCACTGGTGATACTGCCGGTGTCCGGAGGGCTCATCGGCGTGGTGATGAAGCATTCCCAGAAGTTCTTCGTGGCCCAGCAGACCTATCTGGGCAAGATCAACGGCCAGATCGAGGAGGTGTACAGCGGGCAGAATATTGTCAAGGCTTTCAACAGGGAGGAGGCCAGCCTGGCGGAATTTGACGAGACGAACCGGATTCTGTGTCAGAGCGCCTGGAAGTCCCAGTTTCTCTCCGGAATGATGCAGCCGATCATGACTTTCGTGGGAAACCTGGGCTATGTGGCGGTGGCCGTCAGCGGGAGCATGCTGGCCATACAGGGCGTCATCGAGGTAGGAGAGATTCAGGCGTTTATCCAATATGTGAAGAACTTTACCCAGCCCATCACCCAGGTGGCCCAGGTCTCCAATCTGCTTCAGTCCACGGCAGCGGCGGCAGAGAGGGTGTTCGAGTTTCTGGAGGAGCCGGAGGAGGACGTGACGGCAGCGGGCGGCGCGCGAACCAGCGAACCCGGCGGCCAGGCGGGGACAAAGGGGAGCGTCTGCTTCGAACATGTGCGCTTCGGCTATCAGCCGGACAAGGTAATCATTCATGACTTCAGCTGCGATGTGAAGCCGGGGCAGATGGTGGCCATTGTAGGGCCTACGGGCGCGGGCAAGACCACTATGGTAAAGCTGCTCATGCGGTTTTACGATGTGAACGGCGGCGCCATCCGGGTGGACGGCCGGGACGTCAGGGACTGTGAGCGCAGCAAACTGCGGGAGAGCTTCGGCATGGTGCTGCAGGATACCTGGCTCTTCCATGGGACCATCATGGAGAATATCCGTTACGGAAAGCTGGACGCCACGGACGAGGAGGTGATCGCCGCGGCGAAAGCGGCCCATGTCCACCGGTTCATTCAGACCCTCCCCGGAGGGTATCAGATGGAGCTTGGGGAGGACGCCTCCAATGTGTCCCAGGGGCAGAAGCAGCTGCTGACCATTGCCAGGGCCATTCTGGCGGACAATCCCATATTGATCCTGGACGAGGCCACCAGCTCCGTGGACACCCGGACGGAGATCCGGATACAGAAAGCCATGAACAATCTGATGAAAGGGCGGACCAGCTTTGTCATAGCCCACAGGCTCTCCACCATCCGGGACGCGGATGTGATCCTGGTGATGAGAGACGGGGATATCGTGGAGCAGGGAAATCATCAGGAGCTGCTGGAAAAGGGCGGATTTTACGCGGAATTGTACAATGCCCAGTTTGAGGGCAGGGAGGAGACGGCGTAAGCAGAAAAGACATAGCGGCGGAGCCGCAACAGTAGCGCTTGGCCATGACAGAGGCTGTCGTTGAAACGGCAGCCTCTGTCTATGTTATCGAGCAACAGCTCAGACAGCCCCTCCGCGAAGTCAATTGCTGTAACGTATTCACGGGTTACTGTTCACGGGTAGTTCCGCGAAGTGTTTTCGTGCGCATTTTGCACGAAAATCACGAGACAGCAGGCGCCAAAATGAGCGCACTTTGCTCAATTAATGACAATAGAATTCTGCTTTTGAATTCTATTGTATGTGTGCATCATGTTGCTGTGAACGGCGAAGCCGTGAACAGTAACATTCACGGACACATTTCTCACAATTGACTCTTGACTTTTGTATGAAATCGTACTAAAATGAAAAAGCATCGCAAGGATAGTACGATTTCGGACATAAAAAGGCGGGATGCAAAGGGGGGAGCGGGATATGGCAGGCATGACAAGCGAGGGAATGCGGCGGTTCAACCATTTGGTCAGCGAGACGGATGCGGTATACCATGAGGCGGCCCTGCGGATGGGAATGTCCGACAGCACCATGCAGATATTGTATATTCTGTGCGATAAGGGGGGGCATTGTCCCCTCAGGGAGATTCTCGCGCTGTCCGGGGTCAGCAAGCAGACCATCAATTCCGCTCTACGGAAGCTGGAGGAGGAGGGAACCGTCTACCTGGAGGGAATGGACGGCAAGAAAAAGCGGGTATGCCTTACGGAAAAGGGCAGGGAACTGGCGGAGCGCACGGTGGTAAAGCTGATCGAGATCGAGAACGGCATCCTGGATTCCTGGCCCAGGGCGCATGTGGAGCAGTATCTGGAACTGACCCAGAAGTATCTGACAGCGCTCAGAGAAAAGACCAAAATGCTGTGAAAGAACAGGCCTGCCGATAGCAGGCATGGAGGTGTATCAATGAACATTCAATTGTCAGACAAATTCGATTACAAAAAATTGCTGCGTTTTACGTTTCCGTCCGTCATCATGATGGTGTTCACATCCGTCTACGGTGTGGTGGACGGCTATTTCGTGTCCAATTTCGTGGGCAAGACACCTTTTGCCGCGGTGAATTTCATCATGCCTTTCCTGATGATACTGGGCACGGTGGGATTCATGTTCGGCACAGGAGGCAGTGCTCTCATCGCGATTACCATGGGGACCGGGGATAAGGAGAAAGCGAAGAGGCTTTTCTCGCTGTTCATCTATGTATCGATCCTGTGCGGTATCGTGATCGGCGCGCTGGGCATTCTGGCGCTGCGCCCGGTGGCGGCCCTGCTGGGGGCGGAGGGAGAGCTGCTGGACAACTGCGTGGTGTATGGGCGCATCATCCTGGCAGTGCTGCCGGCGCTTATCCTGCAGTTCGAGTTCCAGAGCTTCTTCATCACGGCGGAGAAGCCGAAGCTGGGACTGGCCGTCACGGTGGCGGCGGGCGTGACGAATATAGTGCTGGACGCTTTGTTCGTGGGGGTGTTTCGCTGGGGGCTTGTGGGCGCTGCCGGGGCCACGGCGCTGAGCCAGTCCATCGGCGGCCTGGTGCCGCTGATCTATTTCGGCCGTCCTAATTCGAGCCTGCTGCGGCTTACCAGGACGAAATTTGACGGAAAGGCGATCCTGAAAGCCTGCGCCAACGGTTCCTCCGAACTGATGTCCAATATCTCCATGTCCGTGGTGGGCATGCTGTACAACGGCCAGCTGATGAGATATGCCGGGGAGGACGGAGTGGCGGCCTATGGTGTATTGATGTACGTAAATTTGGTCTTCCTGGCGGCCTTTATCGGCTATTCCGTGGGTGTGGCCCCGGTTGTGGGATATCATTACGGAGCGGGGAACCATGAGGAGCTGAGGGGATTGCTGAAAAAGAGCCTGGTGCTGATCGGCATCTTTTCGGTGAGCATGCTGCTCCTTGCGGAAAGTCTGGCAAGGCCCCTGTCCCTGATCTTTGTAGGGTATGACCCGGCGCTTCTGGAGCTGACGCTGCGGGGATTTTTGGTGTACTCCTTTTCTTTCCTGTTCGCAGGGCTGGCCATTTACGGATCGTCGTTTTTTACCGCCCTTGGCAACGGTCTGGTGTCGGCGCTGATCTCGTTTCTGCGCACGCTGGTGTTCCAGGTGGCTGCGGTGCTGCTCTTTCCTGTGATATGGGGAATCGACGGCATCTGGTTCTCCATTGTGGCCGCGGAGCTGGTGGCGGCGTTTGTGACGGTGCTGTTTTTGGTGGGGATGCGTAAGAAATACCGTTATTCCCGCGAGCAATGAGTCAAGTGGGCATGCTTGCATGCACATTTGACGAATGCCGCGAGGGTCAAATACCAAAGTGTCCGAAGGACACTTTCTGC
>JAAWOU010000119.1 GCA_022799755.1 Lachnospiraceae bacterium | reverse complement strand
CTGGTTTGTCAAGTGTTTTTGAGAAAAAAGTGGGTGATTTTTTGAGACAGAGGTCTGAAAGCCCCATGAAATAAGGGCTGAAGATTCCGAGAAGTTATACTTCTGTAAGGAGGACCAGAACGGAGGAGCCGTGCACAGATGCCTGCACGCCATCATGCATCTGATTGAAGATCACGCAAAACGGGCCGACATCCCCGTGCGCTTCGCCGCCGCAAAGCTCACCGAGGGAGATACCCGCATCCTGGAGGCCCTGGAGCTGGATCAGAACGAAAAGGAAATGCTGGAACATATCATCTGCCAGATGGAGGCAGAGAGCGGCATGGACCGGGCCGCCGCCATTGCCGACATGCGTTTTTCTTTTATTCGCCAGGTCTGCAGCGCTACCGTGGTAAAGCCCGGGGAGAGCAGGGAACATGCCAGGAGCGCAAAAATCGATAAATTATTGACGGGAAAATATACTGCCATTCCCGCTTTCATCGGCATTATGGGCATCGTGTTCTGGCTCACTTTCAACGTGATCGGCGCGTTTTTCCAGGAATTGATGGCCATGGGTGTGGACGCCCTGTCAGGGCTGGCGGATTCTGCCCTGACAGCGGCAAACGTAAATGAAGTGCTGCATTCCCTGATCATAGACGGCATCGCGGGCGGTGTGGGAAGCGTCTTAAGCTTTCTGCCGATTATCGTCACTCTGTTCTTCTTCCTCTCTCTTCTGGAGGACAGCGGTTACATTGCCAGAGTCGCTTTTGTCATGGATAAGCTGCTCCGAAAGATCGGCCTGTCCGGCCGCAGCATCGTGCCCATGCTGATCGGCTTCGGCTGCACAGTGCCCGGGGTGATGGCCACCAGGACGCTGCCCTCGGAGCGGGACCGCAAGATGACGATTCTGCTGACCCCTTTCATGAGCTGTTCGGCAAAGCTGCCCATCTATGCTTTTTTTGCAGCCGCTTTCTTCCCAAAGCAGGCAGCCTTGGTAATGATAGGCCTGTATGCGCTGGGTATCGGGCTGGGTATCCTGATGGCACTCCTGATGAAAGGAACCGCGTTTAAGGGAGAGGCAGTCCCCTTTGTCATGGAACTGCCCAACTATCGGCTCCCCGGGGCAAGGAATGTGATGCAGCTCCTCTGGGACAAGGCAAAGGATTTTCTCCAGAGGGCCTTTTCCGTCATCTTTATCGCCTCCATCGTCATCTGGTTCCTGCAGACCTTTGACTTCCATCTGAATATCGTGGCCGATTCCCAGGACAGTATGCTGGCCGCGGCCGCGGGAATCATTGCGCCCGTCCTAAAGCCCTTAGGCTTCGGGGACTGGCGGATGTCCACGGCCCTGATCACAGGCTTCATGGCCAAGGAGAGCGTAGTCTCCACTTTGCATGTACTGTTGGGCACCACCGAGATGCTCTTTACCATAATCACGCCCCTTGCCGCGTCCAGTCTGCTGGTATTCTGCCTTCTCTACACCCCCTGCGTGGCCGCCATCGCCGCCATAAAGCGGGAGATGGGCTGGAAATGGGCCATAGGCGTGGTGGCCGGCCAGTGTGCCATAGCATGGACGGCCGCTTTCGCGGTACGGCTGATAGGGCTGGCTTTGGGGCTGAACTGAACGCCGCAGCGTATGTCCCCAGGAAACGACATATTTTCGGAAGAAATACAATCGATATGTGAAAGAATACATAACAGGAGAGTTCGCAGATGTTACTCACCAGAGACAAGACATTCTATAAATCCTTTTTCCGGCTCATGAGCGCTTTGATGCTCCAGCAGGCCGTGGTGCTCAGCGTGAATCTGGCCGACAACATCATGCTGGGCAGCTACTCGGAGACCGCCCTCTCCGGCGTGGCGGCAGTGAACCAGATCCAGTTCATCCTCCAGCAGCTGGTCTTCGGCATCAGCAACGGTATGGTGGTGCTGGCCAGCCAGTACTGGGGCCAGAAGAAGACAGAGCCTGTACGCAGGCTGATGGCTCTCGCTTTCTGGGCCGCCATCGCCGTGGCTGCGCTCCTCTTCTCCCTGGTCAGCCTCTTCCCTCACGGGGCCGTGGGCATCTTCACCGAGGACGAGGCCATCATCGGACAGGGCGTAAACTACCTGTCCGTGGTCAGATTCAGCTATCTCTTCTTCGCCGTGACCACTGTGCTGCTGGGCACCATGCGCATTGTGGAAAAAGTAAGCATCGCCCTGTACGTGTCCGTCATAGCGCTTTTGCTGAACTGTGCCATCAATTACACCCTGATCAAGGGGCGTTTCGGCTTTCCGGAGCTGGGCGCTAGGGGCGCTGCCATCGGAACCCTCACCGCCCGCGTGGTGGAATGCCTGATCGTGGTCTTCTATGTGCTGTATCGGGATAAGCTGCTGCGGGTGCGCATCCGGGATTTTCTCCGCATCGACTCTCTGTTGGCAAAAGACTACGTCCGCGTCAGTCTCCCGGTTGTGACCACGGGATTCCTTTGGGGCTGCAACACGGCCCTGCAGACTGTCATCCTGGGTCACATGTCCTCCAGTGCCATCGCGGCCCATTCCATCTCCTCCACCATCTTCTTGTTCCTGAAAGTGATGGCCGTGGGGGCCTCCTCCGCTGCCGCCGTCCTGACAGGCAAGACCGTGGGCACCGGGAATCTGCCGAAAATCAGGGAATACACCCGAACGTTTCAGGTGCTGTTCTTGTGCATAGGCGTCCTGCTGGGAACCGTCCTGTTCCTGATCCGCATTCCTCTCCTGGGGCTATATACCCTGGAGCCCCGGACCAGAGAGCTGGCCAACGCCTTTATCCTCATCGAATCCACTGTCCTGATGGTGATGTCTTACCAGATGTGCATGAACACCGGCGTCATCTGCGGAGGCGGGGACACCCGGTATGTGATGATCATGGACCTTATCGTCATCTGGTGCATCGTCATCCCCCTATCCTTTGCCAGCGCTTTCCTGTGGAATGCCTCGCCGGTGGTTGTGCTGCTGGTACTGAACGCAGATCAGTATCTGAAATGCATCCCGGCCGCCGTCTATGGCAACAGTTTCCGCTGGATCAGGCTGCTGACCCGCCCCGCCGATGAGGACGAGTCCTCGGCGGGCTGACCCCGGCCAGCCCCTCCTGCAATCCTATTCCCGCCAGGAAGTGAAGAATCCGTACCCTCCGTCCACATTGTAGATTCCGTAGGAGAACAGTCTGTCGACAGAGCCGTCCCTCCACAGATGGTAATCCGGCGACCAGAACAAAAAGTCCTCGTCCATCTCCGCCATGGACACGCCCGGCAGGTAGAAGCGGAATGATTTCCCCTCGGTCAGCCCGAAAGCCTCGGCGCCGATGTAGCGAATCTCCTCCTGGATCCATACTTTCTCCACTTCCGTCCCATAGCTTAACTCTGCCAGCTCCATGGAATAGGTGTATTCGTCTATCTTCGTTATGTGGTCAAATTTTCCGCTGAATTCACAGTAATAACAGGTCCCCCGGGGATATTCTTCCGCCCTGTCCATTTCAGCGTTCGAATAGACGCCATCGAAAGAGCCGTCCGGATACAGTGTCAGGCTGGTGCCCCAGCTGCCGGCGCCGCTGGCCATGACGAATCTCAGGGGCGGGGTATCTCCGGGCAGCCCTGTATCGAAAGCAGCCCAGGGGTCATCCTCCCCAAAGCCGTCTGCTGCCTCCTGACCGAACCGGACGGGATACAGCGCCGACACCTCCTCAGCCCGTTGAGGACCCACGATCAGCTCTCCCTCCCAGGTGCTCAAAAGGACTGTCCCCTCTTTCAGGAACGAATTGGCCACCTCCGCAAAGGCCCGCATCTTTCCGGTGATCTGCTGATCAGAAGACAATTCAAACGTTATCTCCCAGAAATTTTCCCGGGTCTCCCGGCCGCCCTCCAAAGTAAACTGCTCGCAGGTGTAGCTTCCCATCCCCTGAGAGAAGTTGGGGTGATAGCGGAGCAGGAAATCCTCCTCGCCGCTGCGGCACAGCAGAATCGTATTCCATCCCGTATGGGCGGTCCCGGCCTCCTCACTCCACAGCATCCTGCCGTCCTGTTTCAGGACTTCCAGAAGATAGTATTCCCCTTCCGTAACTTCCCGGACACGGATGATCTCCGTCTCCCCGTCCCTGTCCAGATCAGAGTCTTTCCAGACTACCGTCCCCGTCTCCCGGTCCGGTTCGGACTGGCCTGATCCGGACTGGCCCTGGCCTGTCTGTGCTGTCCCGGATCGGCTTTCCCCCGGCTCTGTCCGCCCCGGATTTGTCTGACCCGGCTCTCCCTGCCCTGGCTCCCCCGATTGGGTATCCTCCTGCCCCGCCCCGGGCCGCCCAGGCTGGGGCCGTGACTCCAGGTATCCCTCCGGCAGCGCCTCGTCCCCCTCCGGGAACACATCCTCCCAGGAGGCCAGCCACGCTTCCTCCGCTCTGTAATACTCCCTGTCGATGACCAGGTAGGTATTGCCCAAATTCCCCACCTCATGGGCCGTGCCGTCGCGCATGGTCAGATAGAAGAAAGTGCTGCTCCCCTCCGTTTCCCCGTGCTCCTCCATATACTCCCCCTCACTGCGGTTGATCAGGCCCACCATGGCGGCAATGTCGCTTTCCGAAAGGCGCTTATATTCTCTGCCGGGAGACCTGGGAGAGACCACCAGATCCGCTTCCGCCACATCCTCCGGGGAAAGCTCCCTGGCCCAGGCAAGGGTATCCCGCAGAGCAGAATCCCGGGCCGGGTCGGTGAGGAAACACACCGCCACCGCAATGCAGGCCGCCACCGCCAGCCCGACAATCCAAAGAGCCGGTTTTTGGTACCGCAGTATCGACTTTACTCTCGTCTTCACTCCGATCTCCCCAAAGGCCAGCGGACAGGCAAATACATTCCGTCGGCTGACACTGCAGTCCAGCAGCGCCTGGGAATAGTCTGCCCGCTGCCCGCCGCTTAGTCCCCTTATGGCCCTTTCGTCACAGGCCAGCTCAATGTCCCTGCACAGCAGGATATAGGCCAGCCACAGCAGCGGATGGAACCAGTATACGGTAAGCAGGACAAAACCCAGAGGCTTCCACCAATGGTCTCTTCTCAGGATATGCACTTTCTCATGCACCACCACATGGGCCAGATTCCTCCCTTTTGTCCGAAAGGGAATGTAGATCCTGGGCCGCACCAGCCCCAGCACAAAAGGAGAGTCCACCCGCTCGCTCCGGAAAATATTGTCCTCCATGACCACCGCCGTGGCCACCAGTCTCTGCAGCCGCAGATAGCCCGCCAGCGCATACACTCCCATGAGCAGCATGCCGGATATCCATATAGTTGATAATATATCTATGATATTATGTTTATCTGACAGGACACGGCTGTCCGTCGAAAATCCACTGCCCGCAGACGCCTCCCTGTCCGCAGCCAAACCGTTCCCGCCCCCCGGCTCTTCCGCTGTATGCTCCGGTGAAATCGCCGTTCCATTTCCTTTCGGCTCTGCCTCTGCCAGCATCCTCTCAGACACGGAGCCATTATCGGGAATCAGGCTGAACCTGCTCTCGATGGACACAGGACACAGCAGCCGCAGAGCCACCATGCCCCAGAGCAGCACCCGCAGTCCTTTGGGCGCTCTCCCCATCGCCGGCCGCAGCGCCGCCACCGCCAGCACCAGCCATCCAGCCGCCATGCTCCTCTCCAGCACCTCCAGAAAAATATCCCTCATTGCCCATCCCCCTCCCGGAAGCGGTCTATCATCCGCTGCACCTCATCGATCTCCTTTTTTGTCATCCTCCCGTGCCTTGTGAAAGCCGCCACGAAAGCCGGGAGGGAGCCGCCGAACTTCTTCTCCACCAGCTCGTCGATCTCCGCCGCCTGCACCTGGTCTTTGGTGACCAGAGCCGTGACCATGCTCTCCTGATTCTTCAGCACGCCCCGCTCGGAAAGCCTCTTGATCACCGTGTAGGTGGTGGTGGGTTTCCAGCCCAGCTGCTCCTTGCACAGCCGCACCAGCTCGCTGCTGCGCACCGGCTCATGCTCCCACAGAATCAGACAGAAACGGTATTCGCTCTCAAAAATCTTCGGTGTCTCCATAACAAAATCCTCCCTCTAATGTGTTAGAGTATATTTTCACTCTAACACATTAGAGGGAAGTTCGCAAGTATTTTTTCTATTCCCCCGGAGGAACCTGCAGGACCGGCTCGTTTCCTCACTCCCCGGCCAGCAGGGCCACCGGAGCAATCTTCCGGATCCGCAGAGACATCAGGCAGGCCAGCCCAAAGGCCATGAACACCAGCCCGGCTCCCCCTGCCGCAATCCATCCCAGAGGGACCGTAAAGGTACACTTCATGATGCCGATGCCTCCCAAAAACAGCGCCACCACCGGATTGATCACCGCAGCGCTTGCAGCAATGCCCACTGCGGTGGCAATCAGCGCCGCAGGCAGAAAGCTGGCCGCTGTCTGGAAGATGAGCTGCGCGGTGGTGAAGCCCATGGCTTTCAGGATGCCGTAATCCCGCTTTCTGCTGCCCAGGAGCGTCCTCACCAGCAGATAGAGCACAAAGGCGATGACGGCCACGCTAAGCGCCAGGATCCCCACTACGATCACAGCCATCAGCGACACATAGACCCCGGCCGAGCCCTCGATCACGGAAGATATATTGATAGTCATGTTCAGACCGCTGCCCAGCCGCTCTTCCATCCTCTTACGAAAAGCCTCAATGTCCTCCCCTTTCGCCAGGTTCACATAATAGCTCATGTTCGTGAACGCGCCCATGCGCTCAAAGCCCTCACGGGTCAGCAGACAGTCCTTGCCCAGGTTGTTGGAAATCTGGGTGAATCCGCAGATAAGATAATCCGCCTCTTTCCCGTCCGCCGTCAGGGCAATCTCGTCTCCGATCCCCAGCCCTTTCTCCTTGGCGTACTTGGCCCCGACGGCCACTTCATTGTCATAGAGCGGAAAGCGCCCCTGATAGCACACGTCCTGATTGTTCACCTGAGAGAAGTCCTCCGCCATGGTAGCCATCAAAGCAATCCCGCCCACATGACACACCTCCGCGGAACTGTACAGGTACATCTTCTCCACGCTTTCGTCCTCCTCAGCCGCCTGCAGGAGATCCGTCTCCGCCTCGGGGGCCACATTGACGCAGGCATCCGCGGTCTCCCCCACGATCAGATTGATAAAAGGCGTCATGTCCACGATGACATTCTCCACCATCAGAGCCGAGAAGACCACCACCAGCGAGAGCACCAGCATGGTGATGCTGACCGTGATGTTCTGTTTCATCCCGGCCGCGCAGGTCTTCAGTGCTAGAGCCAGCTGCAGCGGCGCCCGGGTCTCCTCCAGCTCTACGTGATTACGTTTAAAGCTATGCGTCACGACGCCTTGTCTGAGGGCCACGATGGGGTCAATCTTCCGGATTCTGCGGGAGGACAGCCACACGGCAAGGGCCACGGCTCCCCCGATGGCGCCGAAAGTGGCCGCGCAGGGCACAGGCAGAAAATGCATCTCATAGGGAATTCCCGTCTGGGCGATCATCATATCGTTCACCGCCGGGAACAGGCAGTAGGAAATGCCGATGCCGGCCCCTGTGGTCAGCACAGCCACCCCCAGAAACTGCACCAGAAGCCCTGCCACAATCTGTCCGCTGCGGTAGCCCATGGCCTTAAGCGCCCCCAGGTTCTTCATGTTCTCCTGGATATAGTTGATCACATTGGAGGAAATCACCACCAGAGCGATCAGTGCCACGAAAAATGCCATGGCATTGACCACGCTGGCGCATATCATCTGGGAAATGTAGCGGGAGGAGGAAATCAGTCCGTAGGAATTGCTCACCACCCGCAGGGCCGGATAGGCTGCGGAGACCTTGTTTTTCACCGCGGCCTCGAAGTCCTCGCTCTGTTCCTTATCCCGGATCCGCACCGACACAAGGGTGGACGCCGGCGCATAGCCCAGTCTCTCCAGCTCCTCATATTTGTCCGCAGTGAGCAGCAGCGCGCTCATGCTGCAGTTGTGGGAGCCCGCCATGGCGCTGTTGAGGAATCCGCAGACCTGATAGCGCATCACATGGCTCCCGACGGAAATGTCTATGACATCGCCCAGGGCTATCTTCCCGTCCGCCCCGTAGAGCATGGGGAGGTAGATGCCGCTGTCTGCCTCTCCCTCCTCCACGATCTCCATCCTGCCCACAGGGCGGTTCAGGGCCGCCTCCTTTTCCAGTATCACAAACTCCGTGTTGACCTCGCCTCCGTTGTAGGCAAAGCTCCCCACCATGAACAGAATGTCCTGGCAGAAATACTCCTCCACGCCGCCCTCTCCCTCCAGCGTCCGGTCAAAGAAATCCGAAAGCCCGGTGCCGTTTATCGCCAGGGTCACATGGCCGTCGTGAAGCCTGTCGTGACAGCGGTCGAAATTGCGCCTGTAATCCATGGACAGCATCAGCCCCAGGTTCAACATGGCCGATGCCAAAAGAATCAGCGCCACGATGGCAATGGTCTGTCCCCTTGCCCTGCGCAGATTAGACGCGGCGATCAATAAGCTTTTTCTCATAATCCCCACCTCCTACCAGCCCATCTCTTCCAGGAACGCGGACAGCTTCTCATGCCGCGCCCTGTCGCCGGATACGTATTTCCCCAGATCGCACTCTCCCAGGACAGCGCCGTCCTTTATGTACAGGATCCGATTGCCCCGCCTGGCGGAGCGCATGTCGTGGGTCACCATGACCACGCTTTGTCCCTCGTCATTGAAGCGGCTTAAGGTGTCCAGGACGTCCAGGCCGGTCTTGGAATTCAGCGCCCCCGTGGGCTCATCGGCAAAAAGGATCCTGGGCGAGTTGATCAGGGCACGGACAATGCCCACCCGCTGGGCCTCTCCTCCCGACAGCTGGGTGGGAAACTTCTTCCAGGCCGACTCCGGAATGTCCACCGCCGCAAACAGCTCCTTGGCCCGCCGGATCAGCCCGCGTCTGTCCCTGTTCACCAGAAGCCCTGCCGCCAGCACATTGTCCATGACGCTCATGCCGTCGATCAGATAAATCTGCTGGAACACGAAGCCGCAGGAGCCCCGTCTGAAGACAGCCAATTCGTCGGAGCTGTAGCCGGATATGACCTCCTCCCCGAAAGTGATGGTGCCCAGGCTGGGCGTATCCATCCCCGACAGGGCGTAGAGAAGCGTGGACTTCCCCGCGCCGCTGGCTCCCATGATGACCGTGAAGTCCCCCTCGTAGAGCTTTAGATCTATATTCTTCAGTACATGCTGCAGGGCGCCGCCGCTTGAAAAGGATTTGCTTAAGCCCTGGGTTTCCAGCAGGATTTTCTTCATGAATTCTTACCTCCGTTCCGGTTTCCCGTATATGACCTTGATTGATTTTATGGGATTTATTATCTTATTTCAATCCTTAAATGTCTTTACTGAATCCTTAAATATCTCTTAAATCTTTCGCGCTTCCTTAAATTTGATAGCCTTGAAGTCATTGGGAAATCGTAGGGTTTGTGCGGCTTTCCGCATTTTGCACGATTTGCGGAAATGCCGCGCTAATCTCTACTAGTGACACTACTAGTGACATTCCTCCAGCAATTCCATGGCCACCCGCTCAGTGGAGCTCTCCCATGTCCTGTTACATTGAAAAAGGCACATTGAAAAGGCTTGACACAAACTGAATTTGTTGTATAATTGAGTTATCAAATGCATAAGCTTTATTGAATGGTATCTGAGGACGGAACAGGCGGCCGTCGCCCATAGCTAGGAGATGTGGATTGTCACCCACCTATTCCATTCAACTTTGCGAAGCAGGTAACTCCGGTTAT
>JAAWOU010000118.1 GCA_022799755.1 Lachnospiraceae bacterium | reverse complement strand
CCACCGGATTGTGGGAAGCGGAGATCACTACACCTGCGTCCACCTTGTACTTCTGCGTCAGATATGCCACCGCAGGCGTGGGCATGATGCCCACATAGACGCAGTTCGCCCCCACGGAGCATGCCCCCGCCATCAGGGCGTTCGCCAGCATGTCGCCGGAAATGCGCGTATCACAGCCTACCATAATGGTAGGTTTGTGTTCTTTCTCTTTGGTCAGCACATAGGCTCCCGCCTGTCCCAGCTGCATGGCCATCAGGGGCGTCAGCTCTTCATTGGCAATCCCCCTCACACCATCCGTTCCAAATAATCTGGCCATTTCTATTCTTCCTCCAATTTATTGATATTCACTCTCACGGATATCTCATTCCGGATCCTCACATCCTCGGGCAATGTAAATACGGCCTCGATTTCATACGTACCGGAGGTCAGCTCCTGGATATCCTCGGCAGCCATCCATGCGCCCACGTCAATGGTACCCCGCAGTTCGCTCTGATTCACTGCGGACACCGCGTCTTCCAGCCCGGAGATCCGCAGTCTGTATGTGGCGGGGTCCTCCGCGAATTCCCATTCATACCCTTCCGGCAGATTGATCACGGACATACTTCCCTGGGGAAGCACCAGCGTCCTCTCCACCACGGGCTCGATATAAACGGTGACAGTCACTCTTCCGTTGAAGCTGCTGTCCGCCAGGCCGGCGTTGTCCAGGTACTTGCGGATGTCTATGACTTTCTCTACATTCTCTGTGGCATCCGTGATGTCCAGCTCCCTCTCCGGAATCACGATCTTGCTGATATCCGCCAGGGCGGAAGTGGTTCCGGCTATCGTCACGCTGGAGGGCTCGCACTCCACCGCACCCGTGGTCTCATATCCCTCCGCCGGGGTGCCTCCGTAGGATACCTCCACGGGTACCTCCTTGGTAGCCAGCACCTGTACCTCCACATGCATGACGCTGGCATTCTTCACAATATCCGAATCGTCAACCGCCTCGCCCTCCGCATCGTAGAAATGCACGTCCGCATTTCCCGACACATTGTTCACGGCGCCGGTCACATCGATCTCTATGCCCGCATTCTTGATCTTCTCCACCACGGACTGAGGGCCCGTGATCTCCAGCCTGGTCTGGTCCAGCTTCGTATTGCCGATGATATAGCCCTCCGCCACCTCTCCTCTGGTGTCGCAGACCACATTGACCCACTTGCTGGCCTTTTCTTCCACGTTCAGCCGCACGGCGTCCCGGCTGCCGGTAATGTCCAGAATCTCTATCTCATCATTCAGTATCCGGAAGCTGATGGGAACCGTGTTCACTTCCGTCAGCCTGCTCACGTCAGCCTCCGCCACAATGTCGGAGGCGTTCAGCTCCTGTATGACATTCCTGGGCGCCTCCACCGTGACACGGATCCGGTCGGATCCCTCCAGCACTTCATAGAACTTATTTCCCTTTTCCAGAAGCTCTGTGTTGATCAGGTTCACCTGTATGTTGGAAAAGGACACGGAATCCTTTGGGTTGTCTGCCATGACCACCAGAAACCAGAACACGATGGCAAGCACTACAGAAAGAAGCTTCAGCCCCAGGTTATTCAGTATCTTTCTTCTCAGCTTTCGTCCTGTTTTTTCCTCTCCGTTTGTGTGTGCCTTTCGCATCCTCGTCTCCATTCAAATCCATAATCTCCCGCATTTTCTCCCGAAGCTCCTCCGCGCCCAGATGCCTGCGCAGCTCTCCCTCGTATGCCAGGCTGATTCCCCCGGTCTCCTCCGACACGATGAGCGTCATAGAGTCCGTGGTCTCCGACACGCCCACGCCGGCCCGGTGTCTGGTGCCCAGCTCCTTGCTCAAACCCAGGTTGTCGGACAGCGGCAGGTAGCAGGTTGCATATGTCACCCGATTGCCCCGCACAATGACCGCTCCGTCATGAAGAGGCGTATTGTGTTCAAAGATATTGATCAGCAGCTGGCTGGTCAGCAGTCCGTCCACTTCGATTCCGGTCCGCTCGTAATCTTTCAGCGATTCCTTTCTCTCCACCACAATCAGGGCGCCGGTCTTCACCTTGCCCATCTCCACGCAGGCCTTTACAATCTCGCTCACTGTCTTCTCCGAGAATGACTCCTCCACCTTGCGGGAAGAATTGGAAAAAGAGGGCAGAAAATTCTTCTCCCCCAGCTGTTCCAGCGCCTGCCGCAGTTCCGGCTGCATTGCCACGATGACCGCTGTCACGGCGAATCCCAAAACGTTTCGCGTCATCCAGACAATGGTGGTCATCTGCATCAGATCCACCACCAGCACGAACAGACAGATCACTACCAGTCCCCGCAGAACCCGCCAGGACCTGGTGGTCTTCATCCACGCCAGAATGGAATATAGCAAAAAGGCGATGATCAGGATTTCCAGCACATCGTTCCCGTCTATGGTATTTGCGTATGTCTTGATATTTTTCAGGTATTCCTTTGCTGTCTCAACCCACTGCATCTCAAACCAACCTTACTTTTCATCAAACTACGACTACGGCCACTCCTCATACTCCCCCAAATCAGCATCCGCATTTTCCGGCTTTTGGGCCTTTCCCACGGTCATGCTCCGCTGGCCCTTTCTCGCTCCGTCCCGGGGACGGGAAGCACTTCTGGAGCCGCCCCTGTCCGGGGCCGTCCTCTCCACGTCCACGCTCCGGCCGGACGGCCTGGCACCTCCGCTTCTGGGTTCGGCCGCCATGTCCCTCTGGGCATTGATCTTCTTCACCGTCTTTGTAGGCACGGCAACGGTCATCTTGGGTACGGCCTTTACATAATAGTAATACTCGTCGTCCTCAAACTGTACTTTTTCCGTGCGGCTGTAGTCCACGCAGAAGCGGAAGAACTCCACCACTTTCGCCACCACAATGGCCAGCAGCGAGCCCATGAGCACACTGCCCACGGAGATATTCACGTCATAGAGCAGATCCCCTATCAGGAGCAGAACCACGTTTATCATGGCTCCCGCCACCATGGCAATGGTCCAGGAATAGTCCACGGACATCCTGCGGATCAGATAAACCACCAAAACGGTAATAGCAAAGGCCGCAATCATCACAAGCATGGCCTTGTTCCCGATGATGCTCTCCACCATCATGCGCACCTTTTCCAGGATCTCCTCCTCGCCCATGGTGCGGATGTTCGGCGCGCTGTCGATCACGGTCTGGAGCAGATAGAACACCGCGATGCCGCAGCCCACGGATACCAGCGAGGAAGCCCCGCACAGCAGCCCCACCGCGATGGGAACCACATAGGGAATCTTCAGCGCAAACAACAGGGGAGTCAATACCACTACCAGGGAATCCTTGGGGCTGAAGCGGAAAAACAGCAGATACATGATCAGGTACATGCACAATCCCACCAGAGCCACCTCCATGGAGAGCGCATACATATGCATCAGGCTGAACACCGCCGCCATCAGGGTCATTAACCCCACGGGAAGAAACGAGCAGGCCAGAGCCGCGATGAGCACGATTTTCATATCGTTGATTCTCGTCATGTAGCCCATCCTGCCATTGAGTGTGTTGAAAACGATAAAGGCCAGCAAAAATTTGACCACAGGTACGATAAATACCTCGGATTTGCTGTAAATCAGCTTTATCCTTTCCTTCATTTCCAGTAAAACCGTCATTCTTACCTCCAGCTATGCTTCTCTCACTGTCCGTCCTGATAGAGAGAATTCAGCTTTTTTAAATTATGATAATAGCATTTCAGACTTTTCTTTGCAGAGGCATACCGCCAGGTACATACCACATAGACCAGCACGGCATAGCCGCCTACCATGGCGGCAAAGTACATCAATACATCCTTGGCAAAAGCCAGCAGATCCATCTTGTACAGATTCTCCATCAACTCCTCAAAATTGCACAGCACATAGAGCCCGAACAGAATCGCGAACACCAGAATGGCGCAGACCACTGCTTTCAGAGTCTGCAGCGCAATGTAGTCGCTTCGGAAATAGTTGCCGATCTTCACGTTCTTTTTGCCCTCTCCCTGCTCATAGGAAGCCATACGTGTCATAAGAATGATGCGTTCTTCGCTAAGCATAGAAATCCTCCTACTTCAAAAACCTCATCTTCGCGTTGTCTTTCGGGTTTTTCTCAGGCTTGGGCTCCGCAGGCCTGTTGCTCTTGATGACGCTCTGCAGCTCCTTTGTCATGTTCGCCTTGCATTTATCGCAGAACCTGCCGCTGCGGATAGGCTGCCCGCAGGATTCGCAGTTCAGGTAAACCGAGGCGTCCGTGGCAAGCTCCAGCCGTTCCTCCCGCAGCCACTGCCGTATCTGGCTGACCTCCACCTCGCAGGCCTCCGACACTTCCTGGATGCCGGCGCCCTTGTTCTCCCGGATATACTCTTTCACCTCATAGAATTTCTTCTCCAGTTTCTCACGGCAGACAGGGCAGATCACCTGACCGGTCACATAGTTGAAAATAGATCCGCAGCTTTTGCAATTTCTTACATTCATAACATTCTCCTATCAGATACCTGTACCGCAGGCCAAAGCAATGAAAAAGACTTCCTCTGCGCCGGCCTCTTTCAAAGTCTCCGCCGCTTCGTCCATTGTACTCCCGGTAGTATAAATGTCGTCCACCAATACTACTCTCTTTAATTTTACATCATTTCTCGCTATATTAAAAGCCTTTTTCAAATTATTTTGCCGTTCTTTGGGATTTTCGTACTTCAGAGGCGCGGTATTTTTCACCCTGACCAGAAAATCCGTGTACACAGGCACGCCCAGACGCCTGCCCACAGCCTCGGCTATGAGCTGCGCCTGATTGTAGCCCCGCGCCGCCATGCGCCTGCGGTGGAGCGGAACGGGAAGCAGGGCATCCGGCTGCAGGCCGCGGATATAGCTGCCCAAATATTGCGCCATCTGCTCCCCGTAGAAATCCGCGTACTCCCGCCTGCCGCCGTATTTGAAGCGGTAGATGGACGGAGCCGCGCTCTCATAGGCATATAGTGCCCGTCCTCTCCGGAATACATGCCTCTTTTTCATGCAGTCCGCGCAGAATTCCCCCTCCCGGGGCAGCTTCTTTCCGCATTTCATGCACCAGGGAGGCGTCAGCAGCTCTAATTTTCCCAGGCATTCCAGGCAGATCTTCTCCCCCGCCGGCACTACGATGTCGTCGCAGACCGGACAGCGCAGGGGAAACAAAAGCTGCAGTACGCCCCTCCAAATTTTCGACGCGGCTTCTGCGGCCGCCCCTGTTTTCGGCGCTCTCTTTGTCCCTGCTCTCTCTGCTCCTGCTCCCGCCGCTCTCCGTTTCCTCTCCGCGGCGCTTCGGTCTTGTGCGCTCCGCCTTTCTAAGTTCTCTCTTCTCATGGTTCCTCGAACCCTCCTGTTCCGGGAACCTTCTCCGACTTCAGATGCTTTCTATAGGATGAGAAATGCACTGCCCTTTGTGCTTTTCCTCAGAAAACCTTACCTGTCCGGGGCCTCCGTGTACTGCTCCCGGATTCTCGCCGCCAGCGCCGTGTACCTGCGGTTCTCGCTGACATTGTCTATCATCCCCCTCACGGCAGCGCTGCTCCCAAGGATCGTGACGCAGCTTTTGGCCCTGGTGATGGCCGTGTAGAGTAAATTTCTGTTAAACAGCATCTTCGGGCCGCTTAGTAACGGCATGATCACTGCCGGGTACTCGCTTCCCTGGGATTTGTGTATGGTGATGGCATAGCACAGGTCCAGTTCCTCCAGCAGTGCAAACGGATAGGTGACTCTTCTCTGCTCGTCATACTCCACCACCAGACAGGAGGCCTCCTCCTGTATCTGCACGATTCTGCCCATGTCGCCGTTGAAGACCCCGGTACCCCGGTCCACCGGAATGCCATATTTGCTGACGATCTCCCACTCCAGCTGATAATTGTTCCTGATCTGCATCACCTTGTCGCCCTCACGGTAGGTGCAGGCACCGCTCACATGCTCTTTCTTCCGCCCGTCCGGCGGATTCAGATATCTCTGCAGAATGCCGTTCAGTGTCTCGCAGCCCAGCGCTCCCTTGCGCATTGGCGTGAGCACCTGTATGTCAAAAGGCGTGGCATTCACATACCAGGGAAGTTTCTCCCGGATCAATTGTATCATATGTTTATATATGACATTTATGTCATTTCTCTCCAGGTGGAAGAAATCTTTCGACTTGTTGTCCAGGGTAATCTGCTCCCCATTGTTGATCCGGTGGGCGTTCACGATGATATCGCTCTCCTCCGCCTGCCGGAAAATCTTCTTCAGCTCCACCATGGGAAAGCATCCGCAAAAAATCAGATCCCGCAGCACCTGTCCGGGCCCCACGCTGGGCAGCTGGTTCACATCCCCCACCAGCACCAGCCTGGTCCCCGGGGCCACCGCTCTCAAAAGCGCCTGAAACAGCTGAATGTCCACCATGGACATTTCGTCTATAATGACCACATCCGCCTCCAGCGGATTCTCCTCATTCCTCTCAAATCTTACCTTTTTCGTATCCTCATCCGACAGCGCACTGTTTAACTCCAGCATGCGGTGGATGGTCCTGGCCTCAAATCCCGTGGCCTCGGTCATGCGCTTCGCTGCCCGGCCCGTGGGCGCCGCCAGAAAAATATCCAGCCCCTCCGCCTCGAAATAGCGGATCATCATATTGATGGTAGTCGTCTTGCCCGTCCCGGGACCTCCCGACAGGAGGAAAAGCCCGTTGCGGATGGCCTCCGTCACCGCCTTAAGTTGCAGGGCATCCAGTTCCATCCGCTGCCCCTTTGCCAGTTTGGCCAGCCGCTCCGCGATCGCCCGGTCCGGCGCACCGGGCATTCCTCCGGCTTCATCTGACGCTTTCGGACAGTCCCCGGAGGAGGCTCCCCTCTCCGCCCAATCCTCTCTCCCCGATGAGCCGCTCTCCTCCTGTGTCATGGGAATATTCAGCTCATACAGCATCCTGGCACAGTTCAGCTCCGCGTAGTAATAGGACGTGGGGAAGACCTGGTCGCCCTTTATCACCAGCTTTTTGTCCATCATCAGATTGTCCAGCTGCGGACGTATATGCTCTTTTGCCACCCCCAGCAGGCTCTCCGCCCGCTCCAGCAGCTTCTCCATGGGAAAGTAGCAGTGTCCCTCCCCTACGGTCTGCATCAGGGTATAGAAAATGCCGCTGCGGATCCGATAGTCGGAATCCGTATGAATGCCGATTTTCTCCGCCAATTCATCTGCCAGGCGAAAGCCGATCCCATGGATATCCTCCGCCAGGCGATAGGGGTTCTCTTTCATGACGCCGTAGAGATTCATGCCGTAGGTCTCGTATATCTTCACCGCCAGGATATTCGAAATGCCGTACTGCTGCAAAAAGACCAGCGCGTCCCGCAGGTCCCGCTTCTCCTCCATCTGCACGGCAATGTCCCTGGCCTTGCGCTCACTGACGCCCCGCACCTGGGCCAGCCGCTCCGGTTCCTCCTCGATGATGCGGAATGTGTCCGCGCCGAACTGCCTGACGATCCTGGCTGCCAGCGCGGGGCCTACGCCCTTTATGGCCCCGGAGCCCAGATACCGCTCCATGCCTGCGCTGTCCTTGGGCACCACCACCCGGAACGCCGCCATCTTAAACTGCGTCCCGTAGACCGGATGATCCACATATTCTCCCTGGGCCTCGATATTTTCCCCCTGGGTCAGGCCTTTGCCCATGCCCACGCAGATCACCTCGCTGCCCTCTGTCATCAGATTCATGACCGTGTAGCCGTTCTCGTTATTCTGAAAAATGATATGCTCTACATATCCGCTGACCGTCTCCATCCGGCTTCCCCGCAATCTGTACCTGTAATCCCCGACAACTGTCAACCCGCCCCGCTCGCCGTCAAAAAGCCATGAAAGCAAAGACACACTTCCCGCCATGCCGCTCCAACGGCACAAGCAACGGGTGCAAGTCCGGAAGAATGCCCGCGCAAAGCGAATTCCCCTGCGCTTGGGCACATTTCCGCCGTCGAGTACCGCATATTACAACAAGGCTGCTTATTGATGCAAGCAGCCTTGTCCTGAATGTATCATGTATCGGTTCTCTATCCCGGCTACTGAGCCGCCGCAGCCACCGCCTCAGGGCTCTCCGCTGCATCATTCGTATCCGCAGAGCTCTCCGCGGCTGCGAAATTACGCTTCATCTGATCATACAGCATCTGCGCCAGGCCAATCCCGCCGTTCTGGCCGGTGGTCTCCTCCGCCATGGTCTGGATCATCTGGTCCTTGTAATAATCCATCATGGTAGCGGTATAGTTGGAGGTATTCTCGCTGGAGGGAATTGTCTTCATCATCCCCTTGTACATCTGCTCTATGAAATATGCCTCAAACTGCTTGCAGGCATCCATCAGCTCCGCGTCCGTAGCCTTGGCATAATCCGAATCCTTGAGCTTATCCTGCAGCTTCGCCGCTCTCTGATTCGCGGCGTTGGCATAAGTGTCATTGTACATACCCGCTATATTACTAAAATCCATCATACTCTATCCTCCTACCTGCGCAGGTTATTGGCCTGCTGCAGCATCTCGTCCGATGCGGTGATAGCCTTGGAGTTCAGCTCATAGGCACGCTGCGCCACAATCATATTCACCATCTCATCCACTACCTGCACATTGGAGCCCTCCAGGTAATTCTGAATCACTTTGCTCTTCTCCACTCCCGTGCTGGTGGCCTCATTGATGGGCTGACCGCTGGCCGCAGTCTGCTCGTAGAGGGTGTCTGCCAGGCGGTTCAATCCGTTGGGATTGTTGAACTGGAAGAGCGCAATCCGAATTCCCATGGGCTGCGGATTGTTCTTCGCGTCCGGATAGCACAGCTCTCCGTCACCGCTCACCGTGACGTTGCTGACTATGTAATTCTGATTTAAAATGATAGGGCGTCCGTTGGTGTCCAAAACCGGCAGGCCGTCCTCGTTGGCCAGCATGTTGCCGCCGTTGGACGCCAGGGTAAACTGGAAATTACCGTTGCGGGTATAGTAAGTATTGCCGTCCGCTCCTCTCACCGCAAAGAAGCCCTTTCCGTCTATCATGAATGCGGTGTCGCTCTCCGATGCCAGCGCGTTGCCCTGTTTGAATATGGTGGAGATGGCGGAATTGCGCACACCCAGTCCCACCTGAGCGCTGGTGGGCTTCTGCTCTCCGTTGGCCGTTGTGGTCTTGGTCTGTAAGGTTTGATACAACAGGGTCTTAAATTCGTTTACTTGGGTCTTAAAGCCCTGGGTATTCACATTGGCAAGGTTGTTGGCAATGGTGTCAAGATTCGTCTGCTGGGCAATCATACCGGTTGCCGCTGTCCATAAACTGCGTACCATAATCCTGGTTCCTTTCTTTCAAGTCAATCTATCGTCAACACAATGGGATTATACTCTTCCTAACTGGGTGGCCGCGATTTCCAGAGAACCGTCGTAGGTCTGGATGATCTTCTGGCTGCTCTCGTAATTCCGGGTGATAGCGATCAGATTCACCATCTCGGACACTATCTGTACATTGGACATCTCCAGATAGCCGGATTTAATCTGGGCATTGGCCTGGGTCATCCGGGCGCCCTCCACGGGCCTGTAATAGGTCTCGCCGTATTTTTCCAGATAGTCGTAATCCTCGAAATCCGTCAGGCCGATTCTGGCTACGGCCGTATCGTTCTGATAAATGGTGCCGCCCTCGTCAATCCTTGCGTCCAGCAAAGTGTTTACCTGGATCCTCCGGCTCTGGGTGTCCAGCACATAATCGCCGTCCTCCGTCACCAGATATCCGTCCCTTGTAAGCGTAAACTGGCCCGCGCGGGTGTACATGGTGGAGGTCTCTCCCGCCTTATTGGTG
>JAAWOU010000017.1 GCA_022799755.1 Lachnospiraceae bacterium | reverse complement strand
TAAATCCGGCTTTTCCAACACAATCTGCAATACCAGTTCTATGCTTGCCGTATCTCCCTCAAAACACTTTGTGAGGAAATCATCATCAAGCAGGCGAAAGCCTCTTAGTCTCTGTAAATCTTCCTGATGTTTCTGGTCTATCTGTTCCATCACTGTCAAACTTTCCACCTGCTTTCCCTTCCATTTTTGTGTCTCTATACTACCATACAATCCGAATATTTTCAATCATATCCAGATTTTATATACTCTATTGTTTGTCTAACTTTGACGTGATATACTGTTAATGGAAGTGCTTTTCCGAGAGGAAAGAAACAGAAAGGAGATTTTATGGCTCTATTACAGAAAGAACGCTATACCATTGAAGATATCTATGCCCTGCCAGAGGGTCGGCGGGCAGAGCTGATTGACGGACGAATTTTTGATATGGCGCCGCCAAATACAAGACACCAAATCCTTGTGGGTAAACTGACACAGAAGATTGCAAACTATATAGACGCGAAAGACGGCGGCTGCAAGGTAATTCCGGCACCATTTGCCGTATTCTTAAATCAGGATGACAGAAACTATGTAGAGCCCGATGTTTCTGTCATATGCGACAAAAATAAGCTGGATGAAAAAGGCTGCCAGGGCGCGCCGGATTGGATTATAGAAGTGGTCTCCCCCAGTTCCCAACAGATGGATTATGGCATCAAGCTGTTTAAATACCGCACGGCTGGGGTACGCGAATACTGGATTGTAAATCCACAAACTCATACCGTAAATGTCTTTGATTTTGAAAAAGAGAAGCGTTCAGGGCAGTTTCGCTTTGACGAAGAAATTTCGGTATGCATTTATGATGATTTCAGCCTCAATTTCGCAACCCTGCTTTCCCAGTAAAGCCATTTTCAAAACCGATTGAGGTTTTGAGATTCAGGGGGCTGTTCTCACAGCCCCCTTTTTTGAATGATATACTCCGTCTTCCTATCATCCTAAATTTCCCCCACCAGATAGCATCCCGGCATCACCCTTTCAGAATATAAAACCGATCCTGCAAAAGCAGCCAGTTGGCCCGGAACCACTGCATGATCTGCCAGTAGCCGCAGCCCCGCAGGTTGTACTCCTCCATCAGGCCAAACTTTGCAAGGAGGCTTCGCACGTCCTCGAACCATACCTCATGCTCCACACCATCAGTGGTATACTTAAAGTAAGGGCTCTCCGCCACATCGTCAAAGCGGATTGCCGCTCCGTGTTCTATGGCAATCCGCACTGCCTGCACATTGTTGATGGTTGCGGCCTTTGTGACACCCCGCTCATAGGGCAGCGGCCAATCGTAGCCGTAATTGGGAATCCCCAGGTCGATCTTCGCCGCCGGGATCTCTGTCAGCGCGTACTCCACCACCCTGCGCACCTGGTTTAAGGGCGCCACGGCCATGGGCGGACCGTAGGTATAGCCCCATTCGTATGTCATTAACAGCACATGATCCGCTGCCTCCCCCAGCGCGCGATAATCTTTCCCCTCATACAGTAATCCTGCCTGATCTGCACTGGTCTTTGGCGCCAAGGCCACGGAGGTCTGATACCCGGCCTGGCGCATGGACTCCGCCACCTGCCACACAAAGGCCGTGAATGCATCTCTGTCCTCGGCCAGAATATACTCGAAGTCGATATCCACGCCCTCATACCCTTTCTCTTCCATGGTATCCAGGAGATTGCCAATCAGGTTTGCCTTATACGCCTCATGATTCACCACGGAATGGATCAGCTGATTATTGAAGTTCCCGTCAGGGCCAAAGGGCGTCAGGGTCAGGATGGGCAAAGCGCCGAAGCGGACAGCCTCCTGCATCATCCATGTGTCGTCACCCAGGTTGGGCGGCACAAGCGCTCCCTCCATTGTAAAGCCATAGGAAAAGACACGCAATTCTGTCAGAAAAGGCAGCGTCTGCTCCAGTACCCAGGGGCTGATGAACGGATAGGCATAGCCGCTCACCGCTGCCGCCCTGTCTGCCTCCCTTACATAGCCGCTTATCAAAAGAGCTTGCCCTACGGCAAGCTCATACGGATACACCAATTGATTGTCATATATCAGCTGGCCTGCATTTGCGTTCATGGCCGCCGCAATGCTGTCCACGCTGTCCCCAGGTCTCACCACATAGATTTCCATAAAGCATTTTCCTCATTGTCTTCCGCTCATGCCGGATACGGCAGACGCATCGATTCCCTGCAAGCGTCCGCCTCATCGCATCATATACGCGGACTTTTGGCCAAAAAAGCCGAATCGTCATCCATCCTCATAAGCGTTCTGATTTATGGTAATCTATATGCGCTGCTGACCAGTCCTATGAGCGCATTTCTCCGCGCCTTACAAGCAGCGGCATAAAGAGACCTCCCTGTACGGTACGATTCTGGAAGTTACAGTGTATGCCATCTTTCGTCATGTACCAGTCGGAGAACGGCACTCTGTCCCCGCTCTCCTCCAGGAATGCCAGGATATGTCTGGAGAATTCCTCCACGGCGCAGCCGTCAGGGTCCATGGCCGCTGCCCAGATCATCCAGTCGCTCTTGGTATAGCTCTGCCTGGAGTCCAGCGGAACGCCGTATCTGTTGCACTTTGCGCCGTATGCTTTGATTTCCTGCTTATAAAAGGTCTCGTCCCAGAATCCGGATCCGAAGACCAGATCCCAGACCGCGTTGTACTTCAGGCTCCAGGTATCCCCGCTGCCGTCAAAGGTAAGCTTGGTGTGGTCCCCGTCCAGGGCTCTTTCGCAGGCATCCTTTGCCATGGCCCGGGCCTTTTCATGGTACTGAACGGCTTCCTCGCCTCTTCCCACAGCATGCAGCAGGATAGAATAGGCCTCCACGCCCATGATCGCCTTAAAGGCCAGATTCACGTTGTGAGCCAGATGTCCCGCAAAATCATCGGTACAAAGCTGCTCTCCCGGGTCGCTGCCGTATTCCAGCAGATATTTCACCCATTTTTCGTATAAGGGAAGATTCTCCAGAAGATTCTCTTTCTCCCCCTCAGGGTTCTGCCGGACCAGCGCCGCCTCCAGAATCAGCATATTTCCGCTCTCCTCCACAGGCATCTGGTTTTTCAGGTTATACATCTGCGCGCTCTTCGGCATCTGCCAGAGCATGGGATAGATATATCCTGTGTCCTCCCCGTCCCGCAGATCCTGCGCCGCCTCCTGATAGCTGTTCAATCCATAGACCTGTCCGGTCACATAAGGATAGCGTCCAACGTCATGGGGCGCAAAGTCATACCCCCATACCGGCAGCTTTGCAAACCGCAGCACCGGCCGCATCATCCCCCGCACCAGCTCAGGATTGAAGCAGAAAAACAGGGGCGTGGAAGGGTAAGTTACGTCCACCGTAGCCGCACAGCCATTGGAATGGCATTCCTTGGAGATAAATACCGGATTGCCATCCTCATCGGCAATCAGTTTATGGGCCGCTATGGACTGACGGTATGCGGCGATGCACACTTTTGTGTACGCTTCGCCGAATTCCATGGTCTCTTTCTCCAGCTTCTCCTCAAAGGCCCCGCACCTGGCCCACAGCTCGTCATGTCCGGCAACCGCCTCCCTGATTGCATCCAGAATATTCTTGCCGTCCCTGGCCCAGTATCCGGGCAGCATCTTTCCGAAATAGTTGATGGAAGCGATATCATCATATGCCGCTGTCAGAGAGGCCTCCTCCCAGTCGTTCTCCCGGATGTGGAAATCCGCTTTGGCGCAAAGGCTGCGGTTCTCCTGATGATAGGATACGGCAATGGGGCTGCCCTTTCCCACAGCCAGATACAGATATCCCCAATCGATGGCGATGCTGTCCCCGCTCTGTCCCAGGGGATGCTGCTGTCTGAGTCCCATCCACGCCACACGCCCCGCAGAATTTTCCTCTCCCATGGGATGCTCTTCTCCCATAGGATGCTCTTCTCCCATGGGATGCTCCTCTCCCATGGGATGCTCCTCTCCCATGGGATGCTCCTCTCCCATGGGATGCTCCTCTCCCATTTCCAGCGCATAGCTGCCGCCGCCGATTTTCTCCGTCTGCCCATTGTCGCAGCAGAACTCTCCGGCAAATTCCCAGGCAAGCTTTACCTCATGAGGCTTCCCGTCCAGGGAGCGCACTGCCATATCCACGTAGGAGCAAGGTCTGGACATCACGTCCAGATCGTCCAGAAGCAGCGGTGTCCAGAAATTCAGACACAGTTCCACGCCCCCTGCCTGAAAGCAGTAGGTACTGCAGGTCGCGGTGACGGAAAGATCTGTCTGTTCCATCGCCTGGGCTTTCCCCTGACCCAGGAATCGGTAGTCCGCGCCGTCTATCTTCGCCGTCCCCATGACGCGCTTGCGTCTGCCCGTCCAGTGCATTGTATCCGTCTCATACAGTCTGTCGCTGCCTGACCAAAGGCTAAAATAGGGGTCGCAGGTAATCAGCGGCACTGCCGGCAGACGTCCTGCGGTGATTCTTTGATTTCTGCTTGGTTTCATTTTCTTCCTCATTTCTGCACGCCCGCGGCCAGGCCGCGGACGTGCGCGTTCTTTTCCATTGGAATGCCTTTCTTCCATTGGAATGCCTTTCTTCCATTGGAATGCCTTTCTTCCATGCTAAACATCCCGTGGATACCACTGAACGGTTATTTTACGATTCTGACTGTCTTTATCTCAAACGCTTTGAAGTTCAAATCAATCTTTCCGTCCTCCACAGGAATTTCTGAAAGCACGTTTTCCAGCATATCGCACAGATACGCCCTGCTGCCGAAAGCGCAGCGCACTTTGGCGGAAGTGGCGGATTTCTTGGATTCGTAAAGGCGCAGCACAATGTCCCCGCTGCCATCCTCCGCAGGCTTCATGGTATCTAAGATCACGTTCTCCCGGTCTATGGAGACTGCCGAGAAGCGCTCTGTTCTGCCATGGCTGACCTGAGGCTCCACATTCAATTCATAGCCCTGTCTAACTACATCGCTGTCCGCGAAGCTTCCCTCCCATGCGGTAAATCCATAGGTAAACTGATGCACCCGATTGTCCGCCTGCATCTCCGGACAGGACGGCGCCCGTAGCAGGGTCAGCTCCAGCGCGTTCCCATTCATGCTGATGCCGTATTTGCAGTCATTGAGCACCGCGGCGCCGTGGTTGCCCTCACAGAGAGCACTGTAGCGATGGTTGCAGACCTCGAACCTGTCCTTGTCGTACAGTCTGGAGCGATGGGCAGGACGCTCCACAAAGCCGAACTGAATCTCGTTGATTCCGTTTTCCGCATAGACGTCTACAGGGAACGCTGCTTTCAGCAGTCGGTGCAGTTCCCTCCAGTCGATTTCCGTATGGAATTCCAGCCGCCTGCTGTCCGCGGCAAGGGTGATAAGCTGGGTAAATGCGGACTTGCTGACATGGCCGCTTACTTTCAGCACGCCCTCCAGCCCATCCCTGACACATTCCACCTTTACGTCCGTGAGAGCCTCTATCTCCTGCTGGGTATAATTGGAGTCAATGTCCCAGGCATCAAACATGCGGGGCACATCCTTATACAGGCGCAGATGGTTCAAGGGACCGGCCGCGAACTCCCTGCCGGAACTCTTCAGTACAAAGGACACTACTTCGCCCTGCCTGTTGACCTGCGCTTTGACCTCGGCATTTTCCATCACGAATCCGTCCGGAGTCTCTCTCACCACACAACTCGCCTCTTCCGGTTTCATTACACGATGTCCCGCCTCCAGGTCATGGGTTTCGCCCACCACACAGCCAGCCTTTTCCGACATAGCGTCCCTGACGGTTTCTGCATTGTCACCAGAACCAGAAGACCGGTCATCCACAGGCACAAGGCAGACAGCGCCGCAGGAGGGGAGCGTCACCAAGGCTTTCACCTTTCCGTCCGCTTTCTGCACCGGAACATGCTCTCCCTCCAGAGTCGCCGCTCCCTCTCCAAAGCGCTCCGGCAGTTCCACCAATGTCCTCCGCTCAAAGCTTAAAGAGTTCCAGACTGTCACGGCCTCTTCACAGCCGCTGTCCGTCAGCGCCTCCAGCGCCCTGTCCGTCATCTCGCCTGCGGATTTCTGCAGTTCGTGATGAGCCTTTTCCGCTTCCACATACACCCTTGCGATACTGGAACCGGGCAGGATGTCATGGAACTGGTTTAACAGCAGTTCTTTCCACAGAGCGTCCGCCCTTGGCAGATCGTACTCCATTCCTTTTTCCATGGCCAGGCTGCTCCACAGCTCCATCTCCCGCAGCATGAGCTCGCTGCGGCGGTTGTTCTGCTTGATCATTGCCTGGGAGGTATAGGTGCCCCTATGGGCGCTGAAATACAGTTCGCCCACATAAGTATTCTCCGGGCCTCCCTGCTCTTCCATGTCACGGAAGAATTCTCCGGGACCCGCCATCTTTATCCTGACGCTGCCCTCTAAATCCTCCTGGCGCTTTGCGAACTCTATATAGTCCCTGGCCGGACCGCCTCCTCCGTCCCCATAGCCGTAAGGCATCAGGAACGCGTCCAGATCCTGGACCTGGGAGCGGTTCTTCCAGATATCGTTGGCCTCCGTAGGATCCGTGCGGTAGGTATAGCTGGTAGGCAGGAAAGATACCACCTGGGTTCCGTCCATGCCCTCCCAGTTGAAATAGTGGTAAGGGAACTGCTCCCCCTCATTGTAAGACCAGAATATCTTCTGGGTCACCAGATATTTCACGCCGCAGCCTTTCAGGATCTGAGGCAGCGCCGCCGTATATCCGAAAGTATCCGGCAGCCACAGGATCTGGCTGTCCACATCGAACTCTTCCTTATAATAGCGCTTTCCATGCACCAGCTGGCGGATCAGCGCCTCGCCGCTGGCCATATTTGTATCGGGCTCCACCCACATGGCTCCGTCCGCAATCCACTGGCCTCCCTTAACCGCCTCTTTGATCCTGGCGAACAGCTCAGGATAGTATTTCCTGCACATTTCATAGGAAGCCGGCTGGCTCTGGATGAATTTGTACTCCGGGTATTCTTCGATCAGGCGCAGTTGGGCCGCAAAGGTTCTGGCGGTCTTGCGGTAGGTCTCAGCCATGGGCCACAGCCATGCCAGGTCCAGATGGGCGTTGCCCACTGCATAGAATACGGGAGCAGTGGAGCCGTTCTTTGCCTCCATCACAGGACGCAGCGCTTCCCTGGCTGCCCGGTATGTGGCAATTCTCCCCTCCCTTTCCTGTTCGAAATCCACGATCAGGGTAAACTTTTCCAATGCCTTTGCGATTTTCGCCGCCCGAAGAGACTTCACATCCAAAGTCTGCAGAAGCTGTCTTAAGGTCTCTACATCCATATACAGCTGATAGGCATCCTCATTCCAGATGCCGTAGGTGCACTTGCCAAGCACCCGCCTCTCGCCCTCTTTCGCGGGATCCTGATAGGCTCCGGGCAGTACGGGACCTGTTGCGCAGCCTCCGCTGGGCGCTTCCGGAATAAAGTGACCCGCATAGGTCTCCATCACCACATCGTAATGTTCTCCTGCCTCCGCACAGGCGGCAAGCACATTGTCCTCCATAAAGTGATGCGGCTCCGTCACCCAGGAAGCCCGGTAGGTTCCGAAAGCTTTTCCATTGATGAACACCGTGGACTCTCCGCCGGGCTGCAGATCCATGACGATCCGCTGCCCCTGCGCTTCCTCAGGGAGATCAATGCTTCCCTTGAACCAGCAGTATTCCCAAAGCTTTCCCCAGGTATATCCCGGCTTCACTGGCTCAAACTTGCCCCCGAGCGCCTCTTCGCGGGTCAGGTAGTCCATGGTGGGAAATGCCTCCCATGAAATCTCTCCCAAAGGCCCATAGAAATCCTCCCTAAGGGTGCGGAGCCAGTGCTTCAGCCTGTCCCGCCATTCCGATTGCATCAGTTTCTTCAATTCTTCCATTTTGCCTCCTATCTCAATTCCCTCCAGGAGATATTGATTTATCTCTAAGAGATGCGCATCTCTTTGCACTCTGGCGGCCTTGCGCCTGTTGCCTGGAGATTGAATTTGTGATCTTATTTGCGGTTCTTACTTCGGTGGAAATGTCCTTTGTCATACTCCTGCCTTTTTGCAGATATCCTGCAGACAGCACTTATCGCAGTAAGGCTTTGTGCGCGCCGTGCAGACTGCCCTGCCATGGTCTACCAGACGGTGGCAGAAATCATTCCCCTCCTCGGGCGGAATGATCTTCCAGAGCTCCTTTTCCACCTTTGCCGGCTCCTTGATGCCGTCCACCAGCCCCATACGGTTCACCAGGCGGATACAGTGGGTATCCGTAACAATGGCCGGCTTCCCAAACACATCCCCCATGATCAGATTGGCGCTCTTGCGCCCTACGCCGGGCAGAGCCAGCAGCTTATCGAAGTCGTCCGGCACTTTCCCGCCGTATTCGTCCCGGAGCATCCTCATGCAGGCGCTGATATCCCTGGCCTTGCTTTTCCCCAGCCCGCAGGGATGGACGATCTCTTCTATGGCCTCCGCAGAAGCCTCTGCCAGGGCGTTCACGTCCGGAAACTTTTCATATAATTTCTCCACCACCACGTTCACCCGGGCATCCGTGCACTGGGCAGCCAGGCGCACGCTCACCAGCAGCTTCCATGCCTGGTCATATTCCAGCGTGCAGTCTGCCTGGGGATACTCCTCCTTTAATCTCTCGATGATTTTCAGTGCCCGCTGTTTCTTTGTCATTGGTTTCTCCTTATCTGATGTGAATTTCACATAAAATTTCAGTTTATGCACATACTGTCCCCGAAAGGATGGTGATAATGTATGGATTTAGAGCGAATCATCTGTAACTGCCAGGCCGTCACAGCCGGCGCGATCAAAGAGGCCGTGGATTCCGGAGCCGATACAGTGGAGGAAGTACAGGGAATCACCGGCGCAGGTACCGTCTGCGGAGCCTGTCTGGAAGAGGTGGAGAAGCTGGTAAAAAGCCTAATTGCCCAGCGAAACGCCTCTCAGTCCTCCTGACTGTCAGGCTGTCGTACGCCCCCCTTGCGTCATTATCTCCTCTGACAGCCGTGCCTTTAGCATGCTGTTGCGCGCCGTCACGGTCACGTTTCCCACCGCGTAGGCAAGGGCTTTCCTCGTCCCCACCATCACCAGTATCTTTTTGGCCCTGGTGATGCCGGTGTAGATCAGGTTCCTCTGGAGCATCACGAAATGGGTCATCAGCACCGGCATTACCACGATGGAGTACTCCGACCCCTGGGCCTTGTGGATGGTGGTGGCATAGGCATGCACCAGCTCGTCCAGCTCCGCTGCCTCATACTCGATTCTCCGATTATCAAAGTTCACGGTGAGTATCCGCTGCGCCACATCTACGGACTCAATGGTGCCGATGTCTCCGTTGAAGATTTCTTTGTCGTAATTATTCTTGATCTGCATTACCTTATCATTGGCGCGATATACGAAACCGCTGCGCCGCAGCCCCTCGCCCTCCGGATTCAGGGCTTCCTGGAGCGCAAGGTTCAGATTGGTGGCTCCCACCACGCCTTTCTGCATGGGGGTCAGCACCTGTACCGCGGCTGCTCCCACATGATAATAGCGCGGCAGTTTCTCTTTCACAAGCCTGACGATTTCCGCCGCTGCCTCCTCCGGCTCTTCCCGCTGGAGGAAAAAGAAGTCCGTTCCCTTTCCGTTGGAAATGTCCGGCATCTGCCCGGCATTGATCCTGTGGGCGCTCATGACGATCCGGCTCTCCTGTGCCTGCCGGAAGATCCTGGTCAGCCGGATCACCGGAAAGCTTCCGGAATCAATGATGTCCCGCAGCACATTCCCGGCTCCCACCGAGGGCAGCTGGTCAATGTCCCCCACCAGGATCAGCCGCATTCCTGCCGGAACTGCCTTTAGCAGAGAATTCATCAGCACGATATCGATCATGGAACACTCATCCACGATCAGCACATCCCCCTCCAGAGGGTTCCCCTCATCTTTCTGGTAGCCCTGGGGCGGCTTGCATTCCAGCAGCCTATGGATGGTCTTTGCCTCCAGGCCGGTGGCCTCTGTCATCCGCTTGGCAGCCCTGCCCGTGGGAGCCGCCAACAGGATCTTCAGGCCGTATGCCCGGTAAGCGGCGATGATTCCCTGGGTGGTGGTGGTCTTGCCGGTGCCGGGCCCTCCTGTCAAAACCATCACCTTTGCCATGGCGGCGCGTCTGATGGCGTCTGCCTGTATCTCATCATAATGCATGCCTACGGATTCCTCAATCCTGGCCACGTCCACGGAGAGAGCCTTGTTCCCGCTCTCCTGTCTGGCTTTGGCCAGCCGCACCCAGAGCCTGTCGTCAGCCGGAGCCTGGGCCAGACGCTTTAGTTTATTGGCCGTGCCTGTCTCCGCATAATAGAAAGGAGGCAGATAAACGGCATCCTCCTCTTGGATTAAATCCTTGTCCTTAAGCATCTGATCCATGGTCATGACAACGCAGCCCACGTCGGCCTCCAGCAGAACTGCCGCTTTCTGGATCAGCTGTTCTTTGTGCGCGTACACATGCCCCTCATCGGCCAGTTCGCTTAAGGTGTACATGATGCCGCTGCGCAGACGGACATAAGCCTCTTTTCCAATACCCAGCTTCTGCGCAATACCGTCTGCGGTCCTGAATCCGATGCCCCAGATATCGTCCGCCAGCTGAAAGGGGTTCTCTCTCATCCTGGCAATGCTCTCGTTTCCATACTGTCTGTATATCCTGGCGGCAAAGGCTGTGCTGACACCATGCTCCTGGAGGAAAAGCATAACATTTTTTACCTCTTTCTGCCGCTCCCAGCTTTCCTCTATCATGCGGATGCGCTTGTGCCCGATGCCAGGTATCTCTATAAGAAGCTGGATATTTTCCTCTATGACAGTAAAGGTTTCTGTCCCGAATTTCTGGACGATTTTCTTTGCGTACTTTGGTCCCACGCCCTTAATCAGCCCGCTGCCCAGGTATTTCTCCATGCCGTAGACCGTGGCGGGCAGCGTCTCTTCCCAGCTTACTGCCATAAACTGACGACCATACTTGGTGTCCACTTTCCAATTCCCCTCCACCAAAAGCACGGAGCCTACATTGGCGTCCAAGAGGTTCCCCACCACTGTCACCAGGTCGTCATAGCCTTTCACATGGACTTTCAGCACGGAATAGCCGTTTTCCGGATTCTGGTATGTAATTCGCTCCACAACGCATCGGATGTTCATCGTCCATTACGCTCCTTTACGGCCATACGCCTCCTGGCATTAATCGAAGCGGCGGCTCGGCGGCTTATGGTCTTACCATGTGCACAGCAACGCACATGGCAGGTCGGCCATCCGGCCGCTGCTTGCCCTAAAAAAGGTCATTTTACCATAATCATACAGAAAACCATTGCGATTGTCCAGTATTTGTGTGATTATTCACTTTAATAAATTTAATTTACCATAACCATTATTTTACCATATCAGCCCGAATCTGCCAACCATAGAATGTGCAATATCTGCAATCCGCATCCAAGGCTATATCTCTTTCCTATCCGGGATACTCTCCTGTCCAGAATATAGCTTTTATGGCGACTTAAAAGTCAAGTCCTCATGGATGAACCGCTCATAATGCCCCAGATCCAGGTCCGTCTCCGTGCCGTCCTCCGTCACATAGACTTCCCCATGCTGATAGGGACTCATGGTGCCGGGATCCACATTGATATACGGATCCAGCTTCTGTGCCGCCGCTTTCAAGCCTCTGGCTTTCAAAAGTCTCCCCAGAGACGCAGCGGTGATTCCCTTGCCGAGCCCTGAGACCACGCCTCCTGTAATAAAGGTATATTTCGTCATATGACACCCAGCTTCTGAAAAATGAATGAAAAAACGAGCAAAAAAAGACAAAGATATCTCCCTTTTCAGAAAGACAACTTTGTCCGCTCCATCTTGCATTATGCACCTATGTACTTATTAGAAATATTTGTCAACCCCATTTTCGAACGCCGCGGTCTTTCTACAGTTTTTATCAGTCTTTTGCCACAGCCTTTCTTCTTTACCGCCGCGCTTATTAACAGTTATTTTCCGCCCTCTTTCCCCAGAATTTCCTCCCTTATCCCCAAAATTTCCCGGAACCTGGGCTCGCACAGTTCGAGGAAATCCTTTATATAGATATCCACAGGCTCGTCCAGGGACAGGCCTGAAAGCTCCGCCGCGTACTTTTCATACTCTGTATCTATATGGCATTTGGTTCGAAGCAGATCCGACAGTTCTATCTCGGACAGGATGTCATTTTCCACCGCCCGCTTCATCAGACCATTGGTTATGGTATTTACCGAGAGGCTGCGGATCAGAAGCTCGCACCACATGCCCGTGGCACGGATCTCCTGCTCCTTTACCTTGTATCCCTTGCATCCGGTTTTCGCTTTCTGCAAATGCATCAGATAGGACACCTTTTTTGGCAATTCCCTGCTGTTGATCTCGCTGTGCTTTACGGAAAGCGAGCGGATCAGAGCGAGCCTTTCGCTCTCCCGCTTCTGCGCATCCTGCATGTCCTGATAGGTCTTCTGCGAATTCTGCACACATTCGTCCAGCATTTCGGACAGATCAATGTGAAGCCTTGCCTGCATCTGGTTGAAAAGCTCCTCCAGTGCCTCAGGGAGTCTTCGTTCTTTGGGCATCTTCATATAATGCCTGGTTATGAAGTCTTCCATGTGGTCAAGCACGTAATCGCTGCCCTCGTGATAGTCGCAGGCCAGTTCCTGCAGCACATACAACATGTAATTATACTGATTCCTGACATCACGACTCCTCTCCCGGATAATGCTCTTATACCTGTAATAGTCCAGAATCCCTACAAAATCCTCCCAGATAACTCTCTTTCCGTTGATAACGATCCAGTCCCTCATAGATACCTCCTTCGCTTTTGGCAGTCTTCCGTTTCGCTTCTGCATTTGCCAGCAACGAGGCTCTTCCTCCATTACTGCGTTCTCTTTTGTTCACATTGTCTGCTTTATCTTCGTGTATATCTCCAGCCCTTTCTCCCTGCCGAATCGCTTGATTGTATCCAGATACAGCACCCTGCGTCCGTGCCCTTTCTGTCTTTCCACCACATTTATAATCTGTCCCAGCAGATCCCTGTAGGCCGTATCCGCGAAGCTGTCCTCCAGTATCTGCCTCATTTTCAGATGTTCCCCATACAGGCCGTACTGGGTCTCCAGATTCACTTCCCGCAGTCTCTCCTGAATCATCCCTCTCCTGGCGCTGTTCTCGTTGGAGCAGCCGATGCACTGCTCGATATTCGGCTGTAAAATCACCGTCCTGGCAGGCTTCACGCATTTTGCCCAATAATCCTGTACGGCACAGTATCCCTTGTCACTGCTCACAATGGCCACTATCCCCTGGTATCCGGCGCCGAAGAGCTCCCCGATTCTGGAGGTGATATAGAAATCCAGCGCATTTTTGCCGTTCCTCTGCAGACGGCAGATGTCCAGAACGCTGCCCGCATCGATGATCTGCTGCAGCTTTCCTTTCTCCACTTTCAGACAGGACTCACTGTAAAAAACCGTCACATGATCGTCAGGAGAAAGATATTCCGCCCCCTGCAGGCCTTTGCTCCGAGTATTCTCCAGATCTATCATAAAATGAAACATTTCGGTCCCCGCTTCATGCCGACTTCATGCCGCTTTCCAATATAGATATTTACAGCTGTACGCAGTCATCCGCCTCCATCTCAAACGCTCTGGACAATTCCTGTCTCCCGCTCCAGGCGCTTCTCCCGGCATTTCATACAAAGGTACCAGCAGTTCCTCCATATGTACCTGAAGCAGCTTGGACAAAACGAACAAATGCTCTACCGATGGCAAAATCTGTCCCCGCATCCATCGATACACCGGCTGGGGGCAGGATAAGCGCAGGAGGCACTGTATATCCCTCACCGAATATCCCCTCTGCCTTATCAGCCGCTCCAGCCGCCTGCCGGTCTTTACCGAATCAATGTGCAGATATAAACTGTCGGATTTCACGTTTCCCTTTGTCTCCGTTTCATTCCGTCCCATTCGGCTCCATCCCCTTTCTTCCCGTTTAGTCCATCATAACATAAAATTTTCCTTTCGTCATTGGACGGATAGTCCAAAATACGCAGCCCTGTCAGCCCACGAAAAAAAGCCCACTGAAATATTCCAATGAGACTTTCTTCCGCAGATCTATTCTCTTTCGTACAAGTCGTCCTTTGTAAATCCGAAATCCGCTTTTATCCGTTCTGCAGGGTGCCCCGGGCGTATACCCGCATCCTCTCTGCAATGCCGTCATTTTCCGATGAAAATCATGGACAGCATTCCCGGCCCGGTATGGGCTCCGATGATGGGGGACAGCATGGTGCGGCGAACCTCCGCGTCAATGCCCTCCTCCTTTACTTTCTCCACCAGGGCATCGGCCAGCTCCGGCGTGTCCGCATCGCAGATATATACGGTCCTGCACAGCTTCGGATTGTGGTTTTCTTTTAAATAGGTAAACAGAGCCGTCATGGCCGCCTTGTTGCCCCGCTTCTTGTCTATGGTCACCAGCTTGCCTTTCTCGTCAATCTTCAGGATTGGCTTGATGTTCAGCGCAGAGCCCACGATGGCGGTGGCTGCGCCGACTCTGCCGCCCCGCTTCAGGTACATCAAATCCTGCACCATGAAGAAATGGCGCAGATTCGGAATCAGGGCGCTGACATCCTCAAAGTTCTCGCGCAGGCCCATGCCGTTTTTCCGGTTCTCAATGGCCCGTTCCGCCAGAATGCCCATGCCGCCGGTAGCCGCCAAGGTATCCACTGACAGAATATCCTGTTCCGGATACTCTTCTTTCAGATTTCCGGCAGCCAGCATGGAGCTTTCATAGGTAGCCGACAGTCCGCTGGACAGACAGAAATACAGCACTGATTTGCCCTCCCGCAGAAATTTCCCGAAATATTCCTCGTACATATAGGGGGAAATCTGGGAAGTCCTGGTCAGGTCTCCGCCCCGCTGTCCGTCATAGAAACGCTTCAGCACCGCCTCGTCCTCGCATCCCCTGGACGTGCGCATCTCCTCCCCCAGGGAATACTCCATGGGCACGAATTCAATACCGTTCTCCCGCGCCGTCTCCCGGACAATGTCCCCGGAAGCATCCATGCATATCACATAATCGTTCATATCAGTCCTCCCTCTTTCAGGTAAACCGTATATTCAACAGCTGATTTGCAATTTATCTTATCACAAAATGTCATATCCCGCAACCTTTTGTTCCGGCCTCCGGCCGGACAGATCCGGTTTGAACCGGCTGTCGCTGTTCACGGGCAGATCCGCCGGATACTGCGGACACAGCCTCTGGGCTCCTGTGTCTGTTGCACTGTAGAGAATCTTCCGATTCTAATACAGCTCACCGGCCATTTTCAGCTGTCCAGCGCTGGTAATCCCCAAAGTACAGTTTCTTCCTGTGGTCAGGTATATCACGTCGGTCCAGTCCTCCACATCGCACTGTCCCTCGTGATTGCTTCCGGCCGCAATTACAGTGCCGTCTTCTCTCAGCCCGGCCACATGGCTCTCTCCCATGGAAATATCCTGAATGCCGGTCCAGGCAGACACCTGCGTCCTCCCGAACATAACCGCATACTCTCCGGCCGCTATCACTTCCACGGTGCCGTCCTCTCTCACGCCAAGGATATCTCCCCCCCGGCCTGCAAGCCCTGTTATCCCCTGACAGTTTTCCAGTTTTTTCGTCCCTCCTGCCCTGGCCAGGCTGACGGTACCGTCCCGGTGCAATCCATATAGGCCGTTCTGCGCGCTTCCGGCTATTTGGACCACTTCCTCCCAGCTTTCCGCTCCCGTTACGCTCTGTCTCTGCCTCTCCATCTCCTCCGCCAGCGCCCCATTCTCTAAGTCAGGTCCCGCCAGACAGATTTCTACATATCCGTCTTCGAGCAGGAACGCATACAGATGCCTCTGATATCTCCTCTGCAATTCCAGCGCCTGCATGACATGTTCCCCTGCATATGGCTCCGCATCCCCCATCCAGGCTCCGCCGCCGGCCCAGTCCCTGTAAAAGCAGACTCTGCCGTCTTTCAGAACCACCGCGTCCTCTCCCACGAAATCCGCAATCATCCGGGCAGACATTTCTTCCGCCGTATTCAACGTCTCCAGCGGGTTCAGATATATCCCTCCGCCGCCATGGGTCAGAATTCTATTCTCCCTGTCCATGGCTACCAGGTTATCGCCGTCCGAAGACTCCAGCACATGAATCCACTCCAGGTTGTCCATGGTCTCTATATCCGCATTCCCCACATTCTGCCGATATTCCAGAATGGTACCGTCTTTCCCCAGTCCGATTGCCATACCACCCATTACTCCCACGGCCTGTACCTGATCCCATTCGCTTAAAGCCCCCTGCATCTCAATGACATCCGAATCGTCGCCAAAGACCATCGTGCCGTCTCTTTTGACGCCCATCACAGGCCATCCTACATCCAATTGTCCTATTTCCTGCCATGCTTCTACAGAAAGCAGCGCATCATGGGGCACCGCATTTTCCGTGATATATGCGGACATCAGGCTTCCGTCCTCTTTCAGTCCCAGAAGTGTATCCTGTGAGAACAGAAACAGATGCTTCACTCCCGTCCATCCGGATACCGGAAGATATTCCTCCTCAAATCTGAACGGACGCAGAGAACCGTCCTCGTCCACGCCCTCAGCGCTGCCTGCGTAATGGACCGTACCCTCCCTGTCCAGTCCTATTACGCCGCCCCAGTCCGTAGACGTAATGGCGACAATATCCTCCCACTCCGCCGCATGGCTGAAATGGTCTCCTGTGTTCATCCCACAGGCCAGGACCTTTCCCTCTGCCGTCAACCCATAGCTGACATCATTTCCGCCGGCTGCAATGGAAACCACATTTTCCCAGGTATCCACATCGCATTCCCCATTCCCATTCCTCCCGGCGGCAAATACCTTTCCGTCCGAGCGCAGGCCAAGAGAATGCCAGGGACCCGCGGACACTGCCACAATATCCCTCCAGTCTTTTACCATGCACTGCCCGTACGCATTTGCGCCTCTGGCCTTTACAGTGCCGTCCGGCATTACAAACAAAGCATGGTTTCCTCCGATACTGAGGCTGGTCTGGGAATCCGGAAATGCCACTGTCTCTCCCAGCTCTTCCGCCTCAAATTCCACTGTCGCTCCTATTTCCGGCGCAATGGCTTCTGGTTCTGAACCGTTCTCCGCCGGATTGATTTCCGGGATATTTCCCTTACTCTGTTCCTGTGGATGCGACCACAGTATAATCGCCCCTGCAGCGGCCGCCAGCAGCAGACAGCCTGAGCAGATTCCCGCAGCCCAAAAAAGCTTCCTGCCGGAATGATTCTTTATGGCTTTCCTTTCATACAGAGCCTGCATCAGCTCCGTGACAGTGCGGATGCGGTCTTCCCGCTTTACGGCCAGGCCTTTCAGGATGGCTGCCTGGGTGGATTTGGTGACATTTGCGTTCAATTCTTCCAATGACTTCAGATCGTCCCGAAACAGCCTGTCCATAGCGGGCACAGGGGTCTGGCCGGTGAGCATCCGGTAGAACACGGCGCAGAGCGCATACACATCCGTCCAGGGGCCCTGTTCGCCATGGGTGCGGTACTGCTCCTCCGGGGCGTAACCGTGCTTTAAGATGATGGTCAGGGACTTCTGATCATTCTTTTCCGTCATGCGGGCGGCGCCGAAGTCTATGAGCTTCACGGAAGTCACATGGCGGCTATTATCTATCTGTCGTCCTCTGTCTGCAGCCATTGTTTCTGTTCCTGCCCCATTGCCTGTATGGATCCTGCCGGCTTCCCCTGCCCTACCGCCTGTGCTGCTCCTGTCTGCTGCAGCTCTCATGCCGGATTCCCTATTTCCTATTGCGGCGAAAGCCTGCTCTGGTACAGCTTTGTATTCCGCTTTCGGTCCTGCAGCGCCGCTATATTCCCCACCGTCCCCTCCATCCCCAAATGTCAGCATGATATTGTCCGGGCTGATGTCACGGTGGATGATCCCGGCTTCATGGACTTTCACCAAAGCCTCCAGCACCGGTTTCATGATATCCAGCGCCTCTTCCTCAGATAGCCTGCCGCCACGCTCTTTTAAGTAATCTTTCAGGCTCTGGCCCTCTATGTACTCCATGACGATGTAGGCGGTCTCGTTCTCGTAGAAGAAGTCCTTTACAGACACCACGCCCGGCGTCTCGGAGAACCGGGAAACGTTCTGAGCCTCTGTCACATATTTTTTCAGGCCCTGCTTGTAGGTGACGCTTTTGTCCCCGCTCAGGGAAATGACCCTGTCCCCGGTCATGGACGTGGTATCGCGGCTCACCAGTTCCACCGGGAAGTACTCCTTGATGGCGATCCGCGTCTCCATGTTCAGGTCGTAGCCCATGTAGGTGATGCCGAAGCCGCCCTCTCCCAGCACGGCGCCCACCAGATATTTCCCCGCGAGGATGGTGTACAGCGGCAGACAGCGGCTGTTCTGCCGGTAGGCAGCGGCGTCAAAACCGCAGCGGGGACATTTCCCCGCTTTCTGCCGGCCCCTCTCGTTTGCCCCGGACTTTCCGTGTTCCGCCCCGGGCAATTCCCGCATACAACCCGGACACAACTGATTGATATCCATTCCTTTCTCCCGTCCTTTCTTCCTGAAATCCGTATCTGTTCCCGAAGCTGCATCCCCTGAAGCGCCTGCGCTTAACATGGCTTCCGGATCCTGCAGTGAAACTCTCGTAGACCGAGTCCGTCCAAGTCCTCAGAACTCCCCGGGCAGCTTTCCGGCCACCAGCAGCGTCCCATCGGACTGTATGCCAAGGGTATAATACTCTCCTGCCGCCACACAGACCACATCCGTCCAGCCGCTGACCTCACACTGGCCGTTGGCGTTGGAGCCCGCAGCCAGGACAGTTCCGTCCGACTTTAACCCAACCGTGTGTTCCGCGCCTGCAGCCGCCTGCACCACATCCCTCCAGCTATAGACATTGCCGTATCCGCCATTGTTCCTTGCGCTGATGGTGCTGACTTTTACGGTGCCGTCCTCCAGGACGATCACCGCGTGATACATGCCGCAGGCCACGGACTTGGCGGAAGAGATGCTCTCCGTATGCGGCTCTCCGTACATAAATTCCCGACCGCTTCCGACTATGCTTCCATCATCAAGCACCGCCACTACCGTTCCCCGGTCTCCTGCCGATATGGCCCGGACATTTTCCCAACTGCTTATTTCCAGCTCCCGGGCATTCGCTCCGGCAGCCCTTACTTTTCCGTCCGTGCCCAGGCCCAGCACGATCCCGTCGCAGGCCTCTATCCTCTGTATGCCCGTCCAGTGGGACACCTCCTCATAGCCCTGGCCGATGACCTGAACCGTACCGTCCTCCCTTACCCCGAATACGGCATCCCTACAGGCTGCCACATCCTGTATCCCGCTCCAGCCGCTGACTGCCGCCTGTCCGAAATCCTCTCCTGCCAAGCCCCATACCAGCACTGTGCCGTCATTTTTAAGCCCTGCAAGATACCCGCCTCCGGATACCGCTTTCTTCAGTCCCCGCAGCTCCTCTCTGGCGGCATTGCCGTATTCATAGGTGGTCCTGACGATGCTGCCGTCCGCTTTTCTGCCGAACAAAGTCTCGTCCGCCGCCGCAATGGCCTCTATTCCCTCCCATGAGGCCACCCTGTCCCGGGATATGATAGAACTTCCCGCGACCACCACCGTCCTGTCGCTCAAGATTCCCGCCAGACAGCCCTCACTGAGGGAAATGGCTGTGACCTGCTTCCACGAAAGGGCATCCTCAAACGCTCCGCTGTCCCCCGCTATTACAATGCTGCCGTCCGCTTTCAGCCCTGCGCTGACATTCCCTCTGGCGGCAATCTGAACGATATCCGTCCACTCCGCGGTCCGGCACTGGCCCTGGGCGTCGTCTCCCGCGGCAACTACTGTTCCGTCTTGGCGCAGACCCAGAGAGTGGTTTCCGCCTGCGGCCACATCCCGTATCCCGCTCCAGTCGGACACATTGCACTGATTTTGGGTATTTGCGCCTGCAGCCACCACGGTGCCGTCCTCCCTAAGCCCAAGCGTATGATTCTCTCCGGCAGCCGCTTTCACAAGCCCTTTCCAGGTATCCACCGCGCACTTTCCCTCTGAAGTGTCCCCTGCGGCCACGGCGCTTCCGTCCTCCCGGACCCCCACCGTGTGGCCCGGACCTGCACAGACGGAGCGGATGCCGCTCCATTTGCCCACATTTAGATTTCCGTAACGGTTCATGCCGCTGGCTGCCACGGTGCCGTCATCCCGGAGCGAAATCAGATGGTATGCCCCCGCCTGCAGTCTGCCCGCCGCCTCCGCGGCCTCCTGCTGCAGGGCGGCCAATTCCTCCGGCGATACCGGCTCCGCCTCCTTTCGCGCCGGCAGCTTTGCCGGATCCTGTCCCCCGGAACCGTAAGAGTCCCCTGAATCGGAACCTCCCTGGGGCTGTCCCGGTGAAACCTGAGCCCCTGCCCCGATTGCTCCCTGTCCGTCAGATATGTCTCCCGCCATCTGCCCTGCTATCAGATATGCCCCTATGCCAAGGCACAGAGCCCCCGCCACGGACGCACCCAAAATCACAGGCAGCATACGCTTCCCTCTCTGCCTGCGAAACTTCCCGGCGCCGTAGAGCGCCTCCATCAGCTCCTCCATGCTCCGACAGCGGTTCTCCACCTTGATGGCCATCCCCCTGTCCAGAATCACATATGCCGTCCGCTCCGACACCTGAAAGCCCAGGGCGGAGAATTCCTCCAGAGTGTCCTCGTGGAGCCTGTCCATGGCGCCGGGCGGCACCTTTCCCGTGATCATCCGGTACATGGTGGCGCAGATAGCGTACACATCCGTCCACGGTCCCTGGTTCCCATGGCTCTGGTACTGCTCCGCAGGCGCATAGCCGTGCTTTAAGATAATAGTAAGGCTCCGCTCCGTGTCCCCTCCCGCGAATCTGGCCGCGCCGAAATCGATGAGCTTCATCCTGCCGTCCTTGGTCATCATAATGTTGTCAGGGCTGATGTCCCGGTGGACAATGCCCGCCTGATGCACCACTTTCAGGGACTCCATCACCGGATGAAAGAGCTGCAGCACCTCCTGCTCCCCCAGCTGTCCTCCCCGCTCTTTCAGATAAGCGCCCAGAGTGATGCCGTCCACATATTCCATCACCATATACGCGGTATCATTTTCAAAAAAGAAATCCTTTACGGCCACGATGCCCTGCAGCTGATAAAATTTGGACAGATTCCTGGCCTCCGCCATGAATTTCTCCAGCCCCTGGCGGTAGCTCTCCTGCCGGGCGCCGGAAAGCGCAGTGATGGTATTGCCCCTGCCGGCCCCTGTCTCCCTGGTGGCAAGCCCCATGGGAAAGTATTCCTTGACGGCCACCCGCACCTGGAGATTTAAGTCCCAACCCAGATAGGTGATGCCGAAACCGCCCTCTCCGATGGCCTTTCCGATCATATATTTTTTGTTCAGCACATGCTTCAGGGGCAGCCACCTGGGCGGCTTCTCATATCCGTCCCTGACAAATCCGCATACAGGACACGGCCTGGCGGAATCCCCCCACTCATTCATACATCCGAGGCACAGCCTGTTCGGATCCCTCATCCTTTTCTCCTCCCTCATACCTTACGGCGGATTTCCTCTCATGACAAAGACTTCTGCGGCAAAGCCTGCTGCCACAGAAGTCCGTAATGCCCTTACATCAGCGTATTTTCTACACTTCCCGACATGCCGCTTCGCCGCAGTCCAGCAGAATGCAGTCCTGTTGTCAAGAACAATCAATACCGGGGCCAGCAAAGCGCAAGGGACGCGCTTGGAAGAATGCCCCTGCGCACCTCACACTCAGCCCAGCCGGAACACATCCCCGTCCTTGCCGATCTGGATGGTGCTGCCTGCGGACATGGGTACTGCCGTCCTCTCGGGGAGCCGCTTTCCGTCACCGCCGAAAGTCCCGTTTGAGGACTGATCCGTCACCATATACATGCCGTTATCCGCATTATAGCTTACTTCGCAATGTCTCCTGGAAGCCTTTTCATCCTTGACCACAATGCTGCATACGGACGGATCGCGTCCGATTACAACTTTGTCTCCGCTCTTCACAGGAATCTCCGCGCCCATATAAGTGCCCCTGACGCCGATCAGCTTCCCGTCTTTCCTGCCGGCTTTCACATTCTTTCCGCCGGACGCTTTCGCTTTCCCGCCGTCATTTTTCACGCATCCCACGACAGACACCACGAACTGGGCCACAGACAGCGCCAGCAGAACGGGGCCGCCGAAGCTTATGCCGTAGCCTGCCGCTGCGAACGCAGCTATGCAGGCCATAATAATTCCGTATACCACAATGGACACCAGGCTCAGGCCCACAGAAAATCCGTAGCTGAGCCGCCCTTTTCCCATCAGGTTTAAAGCCAAAACCAGCAGTCCCAAAATCACCGGAATCAGGAACAGAAAGGTGACTCCCGGGCCGCCTCCCAGCATATCGGACATCTTCGACACTGCCAGGCCCGTCAGATTCTTCGGGTACATGTCCCCAAGTCCCAGCGCGCTTCCCAAATCCCCCAGGCCCCCCATAAGCCCGGACAATTTTCCGTAAGGCAGCACGAAATACGCGATGAGATGCACCAGCCCCATAACCATCAGTGTCATACGAATCTTGCTCTTATTCTTCATTTATGTATCTCTCCCTCCTGATAAAAAATCATTCCTCTTCCTTTTTCGGGTGATCCTCCCAGCTGAATTCCGGACCGCACAGAGCCACGAAAATCAGCTTCTCATTGCCAACGGAGAGGATATCGTAGTTCTTCATCATCTCGTTGTTCAGCACCACTTTGTCGTTTAGGTAGAACAGCTCTCTGGCGTCTCCTGCCTGGGCGATAAAGCATTTCGCTCTGGGCTCATAGATGAGCACCGCGTGACGCTCTCTGGATACGCTCTGATCTCCGGTCAGCGCCACGTCCATATCCGGATTTCGGCCGATGAAGTTTCTGCCGGATTTCAGCGGAAAGCTCTTCCCATAGTGGTCTCCCTCGATACAGGTCAGCCATCCTACCGTGGGCTCCGTGCCAAAGGATGCCGCATAGAAGCTGACAGTCTTGGAGTCGTCGGACGCCCCATAGGATGCCGCAGGCGCGGCCGGCGCCGCTGCTTCCCTCTCTACAGCCGCACTGACGGCATCCTGCAGGGATACGGTCTTGCTGTCTTCATCCCCGAAAGCGCCTGCCGCAGCCCTGACCTGAGGATCCATATCCCCGGGATCCATGGCAACCGTAACCTCCGATGCAGAGACTGTGGGGTTGCAATGCGGACAGGTAGTAAATTTATCCGCATCATAAAAATGACCGTTATTACATCTCTTCAGATTCATTCCAAAAAACCTCCTTTAAATTTATCTATTTGAAACAACAGCCAATTTGAAGTCACAGCCATCGTCACAAATCTGATCCCGCAAAAACTGCGGCTCCCGGGCCCAAAACGCCTGCCCTATACCGTCCGCACTGCCCGTTACGCCTGGAGCAGTATCACGCTGGTATTGTCCTGTCTGCGTCCCCCGGCCTGTACCGCCTCCTCCACCAGCTGCCGCACCTTTGCCCCCAACTGCATCCTGCCCTCCAGGATTTCCTGAATCCGCCCATCCGGCAGGCTCTTGTAAAGTCCGTCGCTGCACAGCAGGATCCGGTCTCCCTCCTCCAGTCGGAAAGGGTTGGGATTCACTTCCATCCGTTCCACCCCGCCCACTCCCAGAAAGCTGATCAGAGCCTCCGCCTTGGGCAGTTCCTGTCTGTATTTTGCTTCATCGATGGCGCCCTCCGCCAGCATCCCGTCCAGGAGCAAACGGTAATTGTGGGCAAGCACCGGGCAGAGCATCTGGCCGCGGCGCAGCAGATAGATACGGCTGTCCCCCACGGACAGCCAGTAGAGCCCCTCCGGCCGCACTGTCACAGCGACTATCGTAGTACCGGCTCCCAGCCTTTTCCCATTGTCCTCCAGCCCGTAGACGGCCTCGTCTATATCCCCGACGATTCCCCGGTAAAAGCCCGGCACATCCGACGGCTCTCTTTGGAAAAAGGTCTCCGCCAGCATCCGGACCGCCAAAGCGCTGGCTTTCTCCCCTCCTGTCATACCGCCCATGCCGTCGCAGACCACTGCCAGAACGGCTCCGGATCCCTCCCCCACGAACAAGGCGTCCTGCTGGCTCTCCCTTGCACCCGGTACGGAATATGCGGTATACCGCAGTCCGCTCCCGCTGTCCGTCTCCTCCAGATTCAATGTCACGACCCTGCTCTCATCTACCATCGCTCTCCACCCCTACCGTAATCACGCACTGCATGCTCCCCACTCCGAGCCGGTCTCCCGGAAACACCTTGTATTTCTTCCCTTTCTCCAGGCGGACTCCCTGATAATACAGCCCGTTCACGGACTCATCGATCACATAGAACCCTGCTTTCTGCGGTGCGTACAAGAGCTTGAAATGGCAGCCGCTGATCTCCGGATGGCCGCTTAAGACGATTTGGCTCTTCTTCGGAGACCGGCCCACGGTCACGGGGATATCCGCTGCAAAGGGATATCTCTTTCCGGCGCATGCCCCCGCCACCACCTCCAGCCAGGCGTCCTGTCTCTCCGGCTCCATGTCAAGGGTCTTCTGCAGGGTCCGGATGTTCTCTGAGGCCGCAGTTTCCCGGGACGGCCGGCTCTCTCCCAGATCCGCATTCCCGGGTACGGCCGGGCGCTGCGTCCGGTTGCCGCAGGTTCCCTGCAAAATGCCGTCGATGAACTCCGACACGGTCTGGGTACGGAACTTGGGATCCAGCATTAGCGCCTGCTCCACCGCAGCGGCAGTCTCCCGGCTGCACTCCGCCACCAATCCGGACAAATCCTCCACCCGGGCGCCCATGAGCCTGTCAGGCGCCACAGGAATCATCCGCCCCGAAGCCGCATAGTAAAAGGTGCCGGCCAGCGCATACACGTCCGTGAAACTCCCCTGGCTTAAGTTGCTGGCATATTGCTCCGGCGGGGCGAAGCCCGGTTTCAGCACCACGGAGAACTGTTGGTTCTCCGACACGGACATGAGCTTCGCGCTGCCGAAGTCAATGATTTTGATAGCGCCGTCCGGCATCACCATGATGTTCTCCGGGCTGATGTCCCGGTGGAAAATGCCCGCCTGCCTGTGAATCATGTCCAGGGCAGCCCCCGCCTTTTCTATGGCCTCGCAGGCCAGCGGATACGGAAGCTTCCCTCCCATGGAGCGCATCAGCCGCTTCAGGGTGGTCCCCTCCAGAAATTCCATCACATAATATGCCGTCCCGTTCTCCTCAAAGGACTCCCATACATGGACAACCCCTGGGATGTTTCCCATGCGCATCAGTATCTGGGCCTCCTCCAGAAAGCGCTTCTTCCCATGGAGAAAGGCCCTTGTCTTCTCCTCATTCGGCACAATCCTGCCTGTGGAATCTCTGGAGGCAATGGCCTCCGGCATGTATTCCTTTACGGCGCAGACCAGCCCTCTGTCCGCATCCGTACACTTGTATGTAATTCCGAATCCGCCCGCGCCAAGGACGGACTCCACCCGATATTTCCCACTTTGTAAACTCTCTGTCTCCACGTTCTTACGTCCCTTTCTGCCGCCGGCGTGCTGTCACCAGCGTATGGTCAGCCTCAGCCGTCCTGCGCCGATCTCGTCTCCCGGGCGCAGGGTATAAGCGCCTGTGCCCAGCCGGTTGCCGTTCACCTCCGTATAGCCGCTCTGACTCAGGTTCCGTATCATGAGATTCCCTCCGTCAAGCTCTATGGCAAAGTGCTGTCTGGACAGTGCCGGATCGTCGAAAATCAGCTCGCAGGTGGAAGCCCTGCCTACAATCATGCTCTTTCGAATCACCACAGGAATTTCCTCCCTCTGTCCCTTTACATGAAAGTAGACCTGCCTCTCCTCCCATTTCTTCTCTTCCACGGATATATGCCGGCGCACCTGGGTGCGGGATTCCAGCACAGCCTTGCCCTCCACGGTGACCACTGCCTGCCTTTTCTGAAACCGCTTCCAGAAGATCCAAACGCCCCCTGCCAGCAGCACCAAGAGCACCAGTACCCCGGCCCAGCCATAGTCCCTAAGCAGATTCGTCTCCCCGGCCGGTTCCCCGCTTTCCGTCAGGGTCTCCGCCGGCACCTCGGTCCCCTCCACCCGCAGGCTCCCCGCCGGGCTTTGGCTTTCCAGGGCATTGCGCTCCATGGAGCGGTCCCTGATATTTTCGCAGACTATATTGTAGTCCCCTTTGGCCAGATCCTCCGAAAAGGTCAAAACGACGCTGTCCCCGGCGCTTCCCGGAGAGGCATAGGCCGGAACAACGGCGCCCTGCTCTCCCTCCAGGCGAAAATTCTCGGCAGCCTCCGCTCCCTCTACCGGCTCCGAGAACAGCACGCGGATCTGTCTGGCTCCCTCCTGAAAGACCTCTGTCACCACAGGGGCTTCCGTGTCCTGTATCCAGCGATCCTGCATCACACTGCGCTGCCGCTTCTCCCCCTGGGCCGCAAATTCCAGCACGGCGCTCACCGTCTCGTGGGACACCCGGTTGGAATCTGCGGCAAAAACCGCCTCGTATGAATCCAGAATTTCCTGCCTCACCGACTCGAAGCTTTCTTTTTCCTCTCCGGACCCCAATATGGTCAGGCAGCCTCCCGTAGTCCTTGAAAATTCCCCGAAAGCATTCACCGCATCCTGCTTTGCACCGGCCACGGTAAATCCGTAGACAGGGATACTGCTCCTCTGCAATGTCTCCAGGGCCTCTTCCTTTGTGGCCATCCCTTTGGCAATATCCTCGCCGTCCGTGACCACGAAGAAGACCCGCCTGGCCGGCCGGGCACCCGTTAAGCTCCCTGCGTCCTCTGCCGCTTTCTGTATGGCTTCGAACAAAAGCGTGTACTGATCCGTATTCTCCAGTCCGCGTATAAGCGCCCCGCCTTTCTCTTTTGCCAGCTCCTCCCCGGTCAGGTCAAAGAGGACCTCCACCTCCTCCCCGAACGTCAGAAAGGCCATCTGATCCTGGGGGCGCAGGGTCCCTGCAAAGTCCGCCAGGGCCTGGGTGATACCGTCAAATTCCCCTGCCCGGATAGAGGCCGACACATCCAGCAGCACATAGTAGCGGATGCTTTCCCCGGTCTGTGAGAAACGTTCTATCCACCGCAGTTCCAATGCTTCGCTTCCAAGGTAGGCTGCCAGGTTCTCCCCTGTCTGCTCCCTGTCCCCGGAAAAATAGAACCGGACTTCCGGCATGTTGATGAACACCTGCTCCAGGCGGTTCTGCCCGGTCTGTCCGGCGTTTCCTACATTTTGCTCCATATATGCTCTCCCTTACAGAATACTGCCAGCTCCAGAACGCTCTCCCCCAGGCAGATTCTGCTTCCCTCCGAAAGTATTTCCGCTTGCTGCGCCGCAGTGCCGTCCAGGTACGTGACCGTTCCCTTTCCCGGCACCAGGTAAAAGACCCCCGCCCTCTCCTCATAGACTACAGAACAATGGTTGTCTCCGGAGACCTGGGGATCCCGGATACAGATATCCGAGCCCATACTCCTGCCGATTCGGTTAAAACCGGCGTAAAGCCTGTAATCCCTGCCCCGCCCGGGACCGCCGATACACACCAGCCAGCCTGCGATGAGCCGCGGCTCCTCTGCGTATGCCGCTGTCTTCTGCTCATCCCAGACCCCTGTGACAGACTGCGTCCGGGGCCGGCTGGCCGTAAGCCGAATTTCCTCTGTGGCGGAAAAAGCCTCCAGGCTGACGGTTCTCACCTCTTCCCCGCCCTCCTCACAGCCGGGACAGACAGCGTACTTCTCATCATCATAAAAATGTCCCTGGGGACACTGCACAATCGCCATATAATCTCCTCTTCCCATGCCGCCCCGGACTGCCGCACCAACAGGGCTGCATCCCGACGCTTTCCGACAGTTTTTCCTCCGGCTGCCCCTTTTCGGGTCTCCGGATTCCCTGCCACAGGCACATGGCTGCCCAGCCTCTTACTCCACCCAGACCGCAACCGCAGAATAGTTGTCCATGTTCGTGCCCGCCCCGTGCCTTATGACCAGTGTCTCCATATCCTCCACCCACTGCTCCACGGTGGAAGCCCGCTTCAGCAGAGCCGTCATCTCCCTCTCCTCCACAAGCTCCCAGAAGCCGTCCGAACACAGTAAAAAGGCCTGCTTTCCCCTGCGGTCCACGGGCTCCGCCAGCTGATAGGCCGGCCTGTCCCATTCGATTCCCATGACCCGCAGCAGGCGGTTGCGGTCCGGGTGGTGCCTGATCTCGGAGTCCCTGATCTCCCCGGCTGCCACCAGCATCTGGGGTACGCTGTGGTCCATGGTCCTGCCCACCAGATGATTATTCTGGAAATAGTAGATACGGGAATCCCCCACATGCCCCCAGCGGATCTCCTTTGGTCCTACCAGGAGTGCAGTCAATGTCGTCTTCATACTCCGGCTGCTTCCCTCCCGGCGCTGCCGCTCCAGGATACCCGCCTGCCCGGCCTCGAAGATCACTTTCAGCACATCCTTTGAGCCGCCCTCTGCCTGAAACTGCATGATCGCCTGCTCTATGGCGATCTTGGACGCAATCTCTCCCTTTCCGTGGCCCCCCAGGCCGTCCGCCAGAAAGAAGCCGTAGCACTGCTCCCTCTGGTGCATCCCCACACAATCTTCATTGATTGGACGGCTTCCCGTCCGGCTGATAATCTGATATGTAACCATACTGTCCTCTTTATATTCACTCTTTTTTCAAATAGTGTACTTTTTGGAGCAATCTGCCACAGCCCCCTGAAACATGGTTTTTTTAGTTATTTTTACCAAAAAGTATTTGCAATACTGTCATTTTATGATAGAATAAAAAATAGTTTTGACAAAAAACAGAATTCCCAAAAAGTACACTTTTTGGAACGCAAAAACGGCTCAGCCTCTCGGCCAAACCGTTTGTCTCTTCCTTATCCGTCTATCATTTCTATATTTTACGCCTGGAATGCTCTTCTTCCATCCCTCTCCCGGAAACGCCGAACCGCCGTCAGTCCCCCGCTCCCTGCCTGTGGCTGCGCACAAACTCCCTCTTAATCTCCAAAAACTGCCCTGTCTGCATCAGAATATAAAAAAGAATGGCCCGGGCCTCAAATTCCTCCCGGCTCTGGGGCAGGGGCTGCCCTTTCATCTCCGTCAGCAGCTCCTCACGCCTCTCCAGCAGATTCGCCACCGTATTGTCCCTGTGGAAATCCTGCCCTATCTGTCCCAGCAGTGCCGCAACCTGCCCTGCCTGTGCCGGCAGGTACCGAAGCCTTATGATATTGTCGTATATGTCCTTAAGGACTGTGCTCTGCTGCTCTCTCATGGAAATGTAGTCAAGCTCGTAAGTCCGCTTTGCCAGCACGGTATTTCCGTAGTCGGATACCGCGCAGGCTTTCGCCTCGTGAAGCGCCTCCCGCAGTCTCGGGAAGCAGTCCGGCTGATAGCCCTCCTTGTCCTCCCTAGGCAGCCACCCGGACATCCGCTCCAGAATTCCTTTCATCTGTCTGTCCGCCTCCTGGGCCAGCCTGTCAAACTGCCCCTCCTTTCTGCGAAGATGCAGATTCACTAAAATCCCCGTCCCTGTGCCGATCAAAAGCAGCAGCACCTCGTCGAACACCAGCTCCGGCTCCATGTGGCCCTCCGCCAGAAAATGCGTCACCAGCACCGAGTCCATGGCAATGGCTTCGGTCCAGCCGGCGCAAAGGCACAGCAGCGCAAACAGGAAGAGAAACGTTCCAAAAGCCCACAAGTCGTATCCCATCAGGGTAAAGCAGGTTTTGGACAAAAACAGCGCGCATAGGAAAGCCAGCCACCTGTTTCCCGCGCTTCTCAAGGTCTCTCTCTTGGTATTCTGTATGCTCAGCACCGTGATGATGCCTGCGGTGGGGGAGTATGCCAGCCCCAGCTCCCCGGCCAGCCCAATGGCCATTGCGGCCGCGGCGGCTATTTTCAGGCTTTTTACCAGCTGCGGCTTCCACGCAATCTTCTTTCCGCCGTGTGCGCCGTATGTGTCTGCGTCATGTCTTCTGCTCTTTTTCATGGCTTCTCACTCCGTCAGGGCCTTATGGGACCAATCCTGTTGGTTTCCGGCTTATTATCCTCAAAATGACCTTTATTCACTCAGACAAATCGGAATATGGCATAATTTCCCACAGCCGCGATCTAACGGCGCAGTCTCCCTGCAATGTCCTGAATCGCCCCTGACCACGCCTCATGAATCCGCCGGGGCCGTTCTGCCGTCCACACCTCTCCCGCTACTTTTCCGCTTTCGCCCTGACTAGCAGCATCATGGGACGGCGCAGTTCATCCCGCATCCCCGGAATGTCCATCATCTCCCCGGGAGGCACCGCCTCCTCCAGGGCCTGGATTGCAAAGCCGTTCTCCAAAAGTCCCATGACGATCTGCGTCAGGGTGTGATGCTGCTTCATCACCTCGCACCCCAAAAAGCGGGTCCTGCGCTCCCCGGGCATGAAATAATCGTCCACCGGCCAGTACAGGGGCTCTCCGTCCCGGCCGTAGATCCAGTCCTGCCCCACACCTGCCGTGAAGACCGGATGCTCGATATTAAAGAGGAACACGCCCTCCGGCTTTAATGTCCTGCGGACTTTTCGGAAAACTTCCGCAATATCCCGGATATAGTGCAGCGCCAGGTTCGAGATCACGCAGACCCATGTATTCTCCGGATATTCGTAGGCTTCTATCCCGCAGACCCTGTATTCTGTCTGCCGGTCCGCATTGCGCGCTCCGGCCTCTTCGATCATCTTGCGGCTCAGGTCGATTCCCAATACCTGTCCGGCCCCTTTTTCCACGGCATACCTGCAGTGCCACCCGTACCCGCATCCCAGGTCCAGGACGCTCTTCCCCTCCAGGGGCGGGAACAGGGACCGAAACTGGCGCCATTCCCCGGCAGCGTCCAATCCCTTTTGACTGCGGGACATTTTCGCATATTCTTCAAAGAATTTCTCATTGTCATATTCATTGTGCATGGTCCGTTTTCCTCCCTCTGCGTTTCCCGCGCCTGTCTGCCCTGCGTCTTTCGCGGCCCGTTCCGGGCTGCGGCCCACCGCCCGGGCTGTCCGGGCAGGCTGCGGCTTCATGGGCGCAGTCCCCCGGAGGGCATCCGCAGCTCTCGGCCGCTGTGCCTTACAGATACCCGCATCTCACATCAGGTCGAACAGGCTCATCTGAACGGCCTGCACGGTCTCCTTGTCCTCCCTCTCGGCCCTCTCCCGCCGCGCATCCCCTGGCGGAATCTCCTGCAGAAATGAGGAGGGCTCCTCCCCGCAGACCAAAATCAGCTCCTCCCGGGCCCTGGTCATGCCCACATAGCACAGGCGGCGCTCCTCCTGTAAGTCCGCCGCCCCGCCGGCAAACTCTAACGGGAGCCGCCCCCTGTCCATCCCATAAAGGAATACCACAGGGAATTCCAGGCCCTTGGAACCGTGGAGGGTCATCAGCGTCACCGCGTCCGCCGTGAACTTCCTGCCGCTGTTCCTCCGAATATCCCCGTCCTCCCCGAAAGAAAGGGTGTGGAGAAAGGTTTCCGGCTGGGGGTACAGAACCGACATATCTGTCAGTTTCTTCATGGCCTCAGTGTTCTCAAAAGAAAGGTCCCCGCACCACTCCTCCAGCAGCTTCACCGTTCTGCCTTTCCTTACCTTTTTCCGGTATTTTTCCGCCAGGAGAGCAAGCTTTTCCTCCCGGTTCTCTCCCAAAAGAGGCCCCAGGAGCCTGCGGCAGAGCGCCTCGCAGGCCTCCTCGCCGGGATACAGGACATGCCGGAAGAAGTACAGTGAGGCCCGCACCTCCCGCTCCTGCAGAAAATCCTCCCGCCCTGCCACCAGGTAGGGAATCCCCTCCTGGCGCAGACACATTTCCAGCAAGGCCGCCTGTCTGTGGGTCCGGTAGAGCACCGCCATGTCCGAAAATCCCCGCACCCTGCGGCCCTCCGGTGTGCCGTTTTGATCCGTGTCCAGCATGTCGATGCCGCCGATCTGGCGGGTGATCTCCTTGGCCACGAAAATCGCCTCCCTGCGCTCGTCCCCTGCCGACACCATGCGCACGGGCGCACTGTCCCCTGCCATTGCCGCCATGGCTTTCATCCTGCGCTCTCCCCCTCCGTTGTGGGAAATCACGCCGAGAGCCCCGTGCAGAATGGCCGGATGGGAGCGGTAGTTCTCCTCCAGGCGTATGACGTCAAGATCAGGGTAGTCTTCTTCCAGCCGGGAGAAGACCTTTGGGTCACAGCCCCGAAAGCCGTAAATGGACTGGTCCGGGTCCCCGATCACGAACAGTTCCCTGCCGCCCCGTCCCCACTCCCTTACCAGACGGTACTGGAGCGGGTTGATGTCCTGAAATTCGTCGATGAGCAGATAGGAGAAACGCCTGCGCTCCGGCGCATCCTCCGGCATCTCCTCCAGCAGCTTCAGGGTTTCCAGCAGCAGGTCGTCATAGTCCAAGGCATGCGCCTGGCCAAGCAGCTTCTGATAATATTCGTACACCCGCCGGTTCGGCGTGTCTTCAAAATCTTCAAAGGAAAGCTCCTGTTCCGGTTCTATTCCGTGGCCGGTCTGTCCCTGGGGCACAGGCCGGCCGTCCAAGGCAGAGACCTCTTCGGAAGCCTCGGGCGCAGGCCGTCCGTCCAAGGCAGGGGCCTCTTCAAAATCCTCAGGCACAGGCTGTCCGTCCAGGGCAGGGGCCTCTTCGGAAGCCTCGGGCACAGGCCGGCCGTCCAGGGCAGGGGCCTCTTCGGAAGCCTCGGGCGCAGGCCGTCCGTCCAAGGCAGGGGCCTCTTCGGAAGCCTCGGGCACAGCCCGGAAGCTCCCGCCCGGGCCGTTCTTCACCCGCGAAAGCTCCCGGAGAAATTTTCCGGGGGAGTCTTTCTTTCCGAATTCCCGGAGCGCCTTTTCCGCCAGCTCCGTCTGCAGGCCCTCGTCCGCCACCACAAAGGAGCGTCCGGCCTCCTGGAGGAAACGGCTGCAGATGGCATGGAATGTTCCGATCCGAACCTCTGCCATGTTCCTGTCCTTTGGGCCTTTCCTACGCCCCTCCTCTGCCCGGCCCCAGTCTGCTGTCCTGGCGCGCATCTCCTCTGCCGCCTTGTTAGTAAAAGTCACTGCCGTAATCTCCTCCGGCGCGATTCCTCTCTGGTCCAAAAGATACCGCAGCCTGGCGATCAGCGTCCTGGTCTTGCCCGCGCCCGGTCCGGCGATGACGGCCACGCAGCGCCCCGCCCGCTCCACAGCCTCACGCTGGCGCTGGTTTAAGATTTCGGCGGCCTCCGAGGCTTTTCCGGCACCCGGCTCCTGCCCGGCGGTGTCCGCTCCCGGGGCCTGCCCGGCAGACTTCAAGGCTGTCTCCTCTCCCGGCATTTCCGGAATCTGCTCCTGCGCCCGGCTCCTGCCCATGGCCTCCATCTCCTGAGCCGTGAAAAAGCTCATCTGCCCCTCCAGGCTGCTGATGTCCTCCGGGGTGAGCAGTCCTATCTTCCCATACTCTCCGTCAAAGCCCGGTGTGCGCGACACCTTTCCGTCCCGCAGCCGCCGGATGCCCTCGGCCAGCAGCGGCCCCGCTGCCTTTTTGATATCCTCCAGAGGAACCTCCCGAAGAATTTCGAACTCCGGCCCCAGCCTGTCCAGCATCTGCTCATATTTTTCCAAAGCCTTTTTCCCGGCTGCGGAAATCCCCATAGAGGCGCCGATGACCTCCGGAAGCGGCACCAGGCTCTCGAAAGGGCGTCCCTCCGGCAGGACAAATCCCTCCTCCCTGTCCCTGTCTGCCAGCTGCTCTATCCGGTTCAGCACGCCGATGGTGATCTTCTTTCCGCACACCGGACAGCGCCCTCCGAATCTTTCCGTCTCCCGGGGGCTGATGCACAGGCCGCATTTCCTGTGTCCGTCATAATGGTACTTTCCCTCCTCCGGGAAAAATTCAATGGTGCCCTCCAGCCCCTTTCCCTCCTGAACGGCCTCCGCCAGCCCTTTGTAGGACATCTCGATGTCGAAGAGATTGGCCTCCCTCCCCAGCTTCCCGGGGGAATGGGCGTCGGAATTGGAGATCAGGTGGAACCGGTCCAGGGCGCCCACCCGCCAGATCATGGGCGGATCAGAGGAAAGCCCTGTCTCCAGCGCGCGGATATGGGGCGTCAGATCTTCAAAACAGTCTTCTATACGATCAAACCCGGAAAAGGCCCCGAACAGGGAGAAATGAGGCGTCCAGATATGGGCCGGCACATAGACTCCCTCCGGTGCAGTCTCCAGCATGATCTCCAGCAGATCTCTGCAGGGAATTCCCAGGATGGGCCGTCCGTCGGAATGAATGTTCCCGATCAGCTCCAGCCGCCTGGCAAGCATCTCCGCCTCCTCCAGCCCCGGCAGAACCAGCAGGCTGTGGACTTTGCGCACCCGGTCCCCCTTTTTGTAGATGGAACTGATTTCGCCGGTGACCACAAAGCGGGGCTGCATGCCGCTCTCCCCCGCTCCCCCGATCCGGTATTCCTTTTTCAGCACGTACAGGCCGTCCTGGGCCGGTTCCAGCTTCTCTTTCAGCTCCTCCCGCCAGGCCGGATGGGTAAAGTCCCCTGTGCCCACGATGTGGATTCCCTTTTTCCTTGCCCACAGATCCAGATATTCCGGCGTGCAGTCCCTGCTGGTTGCCCGGGAATACCTGGAGTGGATATGCAGATCTCCTATGTACATCTCTCCTCACATTCCGCCGCCCGAAAGCGGCCTGATTTAATCTCCCTCAACGTCGTCCGGATCCCGCCGACCAATCTTCCTTTGTCAGAATGTTTATCTCGTTGTCTTCCACCGTCCCTATTTTGGTGGTAAAGGTATCGTATGCATAATGCCGGAATCCGCATTTTTCCTGAACCCGGGCGGACTGGCTGTTGGACAGGAAATGCCCGCAGAAAATCACGTCCAGGCCTGCCTCCTCAAAAAGATATCGAATGGCTCTCTCCACCGCCTCCGGCATCAATCCCAGCCCCCAGCAGCTCTTGGATAGGACATATCCGATTTCCCTGCATTTCTTCTCCCCGAATTCCGGATACCGCTCCTCGTTATATTTCTCGATGCCCAGGGAGCCTATGACCTTACCCTGATATTCCAGAGCAAAGGTTTTCCGCCCTTCTATGAAACGCTCCAATATCCCGCGGGATTCGTCTCTGTCCGCATGGGGTTTCCACCCCGCCATCTGCCCCACGCCGTCCACGGACGCGTACTCGTATAAGTCCTCCAAGTCCGTGTCCCTCCATGGGCGCAGCGTCAGCCTCTCGGTCCTAAGTGTCACATTGCTTATATCGATTTGGACATTCATGCATTTACCTCCATGGTTCTCTCTCCTGTCGGGCTGGTATATTGGCGCAGTCCCGGCTCTCCCAGGCTGCGAACCTACCTGTGCGCCTTAAAAATCAGCCTCAGCGCATCGCCCTCCTGATTTTTCCGGTATGTCCAGGCTTTCCTGGCTGAAAATGCCAGATCAGCCACGAAGACAATGCTGAATATGACAGTGATCGCGACTCTTATCTGCATGGGAATCCCGCTGATCACGCTCTCCACCACAGGCTGCACAAAGCGGAATACTATAATGGCGCCGAATCCGAACAATACGGCATTTCTCAGGCAGACTCTCCCCTTGATATGAAAGCGCATATGGGAGTAGTCCCACCATTTGGAATGGAACAGCTTCTCCAAGATTCCGCCCACAACATACTCCACCACGGAGCAAAAGAGCACTCCGAATACAAATAAGATGACATAGGAATCTTTTACGCCGTCAAGGGCCACTGTCCCGGCCGCCATTCCCACACCATATATGGGGCAGAAAGGCATATGCAGAAATCCCCGGTTCTGAAATTCCCCCGCCTCAATTCGCATGTCCACCAGCTCCACCAGCCAGCCGGCAAATCCCCAGAAAAAAAATGTAAAAAACAACTCGTAAAAACCATATTCAAACGGCATTTTTCGCCCCTCTTCTTCCCTTATTCCTCCAGTCGCTCCAGCGCAGCCTGGGCTTTCCTGTCTCCCTGTTCGGCCGCCCTTTCATACCATGCCACCGCTTCGTCCACATTCTGCTCCACTCCCCTGCCGGTTTCATAGCATAATCCCAGATTGTACTGGGCCGTATTAGAACCCTGCATGGCGGCTTTGCCGAACCACATGGCGGCCCGGACGTCGTCCTGTTCCACGCCGTTCCCCGTGATGTAGGCGATACCCAGGTTAAGCTGCGCCTGCATATGCCCCTGGGCGGCTGCCTTTGCGTACCACTGGACCGCCTTGGCGCTGTCCTGCTTTACGCCGTCCCCCTTTTTGTAGAGAAAGCCGAGGTTGTTCTGCGCGTCCGCATGCCCTTGTTCGGCTGCTTTTCTGTACCATTTGGCTGCCTCCGCGCTGTCCGGTTCTACGCCCTCTCCGTTTCTGTAGAGGTAGCCCAGCTCATATTGGGCATAGGCGTCTCCCTGCAAAGCCGCCTTTTCAAACCATTGGAAAGCCTTGGCGAAATCCTGTTCCACTCCGGTTCCGTTCCTGTAGCAGCATGCCACCTCATACTGTGCGTCCCCATGGCCCTGTTCGGCCGCTTTCTCATACCAATAAGCCGCCTTGGCAAGATCCTGGCTCACTCCCGTTCCCCGCTCATGGAAAACGGCAAAATTAAATTGTGCCTGGGGCAGTCCCTGCTGCGCCGCTTTCCGGGTCCACTCTGCCGCCAGGGTAGCGCTCTGCCGAACCCCTTTCCCCTTTTCATAGCACCAGCCCAAATCGTTCTGCGCGCTGGCGTCTCCCTGCTGCGCGGCTTTCTCGTACCATTCGGCCGCCTTGCGGTAGTCCTGGGTTACGCCCTCTCCTTCCTTATAACAGTATGCCAGGTTGCACTGGGCATATATGTGGCCCTGGACAGCTGCTTTCTCATACCACTGGGCCGCCCGGGCGCTGTCTTGTTCCACGCCTGTACCCAGATCACAGCATAAGCCCATGGCATACTCTGCGTCGGCATCCCCCTGAGCCGCAGCTTTTTCATACCACTGGGCCGCCTTGTTCACATCCTGCTTTGCACCTCTTGCGTTCTCGTAGCAGAGCCCCAGCTGGTATTGGGCGGATGCATTCCCCTGTTGCGCCGCTTTTTCAAACCAGAAAAAGGCATCGTCATCGTCCTGGTCCACGCCGTCCCCGTAGAAATAGCATATGGCAGCATTATACTGGGCGACAGCATTACCCTTTTGGGCCGCCTCCAGATATAGCGTAAATGCCTTGACGCAGTCCTGCTTCACACCGTTTCCTTCTTCATAGCATACGCCCAGATGATTGAGGGCCAAAAGACTTCCCTGGCTGTAAGCTTTCTCAAAATATTCCACCGCTTTCCCGAAGTCCCGGGCAATACCCAATCCTTGATAGTAGCAGATTCCCAGCTTGTACTGGGCGTCCGAAAAGCCCTGCTGCGCGGACTTTATGTACCATTCCACCGCTTTCTGATAATCCTGTTCCAGGCCGCCGTATCCGCACTCATAGTAAACGCCCAGATTATACTGGGACCATTCGTGCCCCTGCTCCGCTGCTTTTTGGTACCATTTAAGCGCCTGGACCCGATCCTGTTCTACGCCATGTCCGTAATCATAGTTTACGCCCAGATTGTGCTGTGCATCCGCGTCGCCGCCCTCCGCCGCTTTCGTGTACCAGTATACGGCTTTTTTATCACTTGGCCCTACTCCCTTTCCCTGACTCCAGCACCAGCCAAGGCTCCTCTGGGCGGCGGCGTTTCCCTGCTCTGCGGCTTTCTCATACCATGCCACTGCCTGGGCATAATCCCTTTTCACAAACCAGCCGTACTGATAGCAGTCGCCCAGCGTCCCCTGGGCGCCGGGGTCTCCGGCCCGGGCGGCGGCATAACATTCCTCCAAGCGAAAGTCGTCTTCCAGGATGCTCTCTCTGTTGTAGCCTTTGGCAATGCCTGCGCTGCCTCCGGACAATATACTGTTTTTATTCATGATCATTCTCTCTTTCTTTTTGGCTGCATGTAATGTTGAATGTCTTTATTTTATCATACTACGCACCAATATGCTATTATATTTTACACAATCCCCCCAAGGCTGTACAGCCCTGGCAGAAAATGTTATACTTGATACAGCTACTGCCGGCGGGCCCGCGCTCCAAAAGGCAGGAAATCTTTTGCAATTTTTTAAAAGGAGTCTGAAAAATGGATCTCATAGAACAGCTGAGAATTTTAAGACAAATCTATCGCCATGAGAATGCTTATTATGACAGTGAAAAGGCTCTGCATCTGCACCGGATACCTGCGGATATCTCGGCAGATGAGCTGGAAGCGCTGGGGCAGGCCGGACGCATGCCCAATCAAATGTCCTCTCCCGGGCATGACGAAATATGGGACGCAATGTACGCTCTGGCGGACACATGGACCCTTTCCCAGGCAGCGGACGCATTCATAGCAGGGCTGTGGACTGCCCCTTTCCTGTGGCAGTCCGCTTTGACGGCAAAGCTTCTCTCCCTGGTCACGCCCCGCCATGCTTTCACCCCCTATCAAGGGTCCGCGGACACCTGTATCATCTGCGGCTTTCGAAAAAAAGCCGTGGACTCCACGCTGCTTTGGTACAATCGGATGACCGGCGGCATCCCTTTGGACGGCGATCCCACGGGGTATGTATTTGCACTGCGGGAAATGGCACAGTCAGGGCTAAAACCCACTCCCACATCATACGACCTTTGGACTTTCCGCGCCGTCCTGACCGTGATACGACACATGCCGCCAAAGTCAAGATACAGTAAAGTGAGGGATTCTCTGCACAGAGAAAAGCTGCTGCCCGCTTCCCAAAAAGCAAATGTCTGTTCTTTGCTGGAAGCCCTGGCTCTGGCAGGTATTTTGGACACGCCCGACCATCCGGGGATGGCGGCGCGGTTCACGACTTATCAGGAGCGGGACTTACGCCCCTCCGTGAAAGCGGAGGTACAGGCTCCCCTTGCGTGGTGGGATTCCTCCATGGGCATCAATGAGACCGCCCTTGGAAAAATCTTCGGCGAAACGGACTGTTCCAGCGTTTCTCTCACGGACCGTCCTGTGCCTGCCCTCCCACTGTCCCAAACCGTCACAGGCTATCTGCAGAGCAGGAAAACGCCCCGAAAGAGGCTGCCCTCCGCTCCCGATGCCGGCAAAGGCCCCGTCCGGGCCGGGGATGTCTATGCCATCCGCATCCGGGACGGTGTGTGGGTCACGGCATACTGCCACAGAACGGAGGAAAAATACGCTGTTATGGAATACCTGGACAGCATCTTTTCCGAAATGCCCGGGAAATCGCAGATTGTCGGCAAATACCGCCCCCGCAGCAGCGGAAGATGGCTGGCTAAGACATCCGGCATGGACAGGACTGCCGGTGTCAAGCGGATTGCACGGGATATTCCGGCGCCCCGGGCGGAACAGGCCGAACCGGACAGCATATCCTTTGCGACGGCGGACAGCCTGAAAAACCTGGCCCAGTGGTGCTTTCCGGGCCTGTCCTGAGGGCAGGCCTGTTTTCCCCCGGGCCATTCCGCCCGGTCCCTCCTCCTGGAATCACCTGGCGGGCATGCTAAAACCCTCAAGCGCTTTGTTCAGATAATCGTTAAAAGGCTTCATGATCCGGAAAAGCTCCGCAGCCTTTGCGGTGAATATATCCGCGTCTCTCAGTTCTTCGTCTTTTATCGGGTATTCCAGATACCAGCTCTTATATTTCAGATATTCCGCCTGCGGGTGTTCTTTCTCGTATCCCGCGGGAACATTCTTCAGCGCCGTTCCCTGTACCTTGAAAGATTGCTCAAACACCGGCTCATGTATGATTCTGTCCCATTCCCTGCCGTTTTGGGCAATATAGCTGCGTATCATGGATGTCGCGTCCTTAAACATATCCGCAAACAGGCCTCCGCCCAGAAAAGACTGGTTGCCCGGCTTTATCATAATATAATACCCCACGGGAACAGGCAGCTTACCCCCGGCGGAAATATGGGCCCGAAATGCGGGATTATAAGGCGATTTGTCATGGCTGAAACGCGTATCCCTGACAAGCTTAAAGGTAAGGTCTTTGGGATTGTTATGTAAAATACTGTTGTCAAACTTCCCGATTTCCAGGATCAATGTCTGTATCAACGCCTCAAACTGGGCATTTGCCTTTTTGTACTCGTCCTTGTTGGCATGATACCATTCACGGTTATTGTGCAGGCTCAGTGCGGATAGATAGTCCAAGATCGACTGTGTATTCATAATTTGTCTTCTCCTTTAGGATTTCTGAATAACGGATAGCTGGGTGGAATCTAAAAATTCCTGTATCAGGCCTTTTGTGCGTTCGGGAGATTTGTAGGGCTTGCAGAACGAAAAGTCCTGGGATAAATCGTCAATCTCTTCCATAGCGTTTTTCACGTTCATGATGGTCTGAATGGGGATTACATCAGCCGTCATATAGTCCAGCTGCTGCGGATTTAATCTGTGGCTCTGTATCGCATAGTTCACTCTCTCCTTACACTTGCATCGGCCGCTGCCATACTCTCCGCAGTACTGTCCGAGAAAATCCGCCATCTTTTTCCGCACGCGCGAAAGCCGCTGCCGATAATTTTCCGGCGTCATGTCCAAAATATCCCCGGCAATGCGGCTGTCCACTTGAAACATTGTTCCCAATATAAAAATACATCTGCTTTCCACGTCGAGGCATTGGAGCATCACATTGGTACAGGACATTTTCAGCTCTTCCGCCAATATGTCCTTTTCCACATTCTGCGTCAAGTCCGGCACATCCTCTATTTTTCCGTTTTCTATGTCGTCCCCATAGTACTCAAAGCTCAGCGGATAGCGGGCGAACATATGCTTTTTATAATTCTTCAGATGATTCGCCGCAATACGGAATACCCATGTTGTAAATGAACTCTCACCCCTAAAAGACGATAGATGAGTAATCATTTTCAGCAGAATATCCTGGGTGGCGTCCTCTGCATCCGCAAATGTGCCCAGCATCCGCAGAGACAGATTAAAGACAAGGTCCTGCACACCTGCAACCAGGGTTTCAAGGGCTTCTTTGTCCCCTGCGGTTGCTTTGTCAACTAAGTTCTGCATCTCTTTCTCTGTTTTTTTATTCATAGATTTTCCCTCCTACTTAATTAGACAACGCTTCCGCATCTGTGTGACACAAAAATAAGAAAAATTTCTCGGCACAGGCAATCCGCCGGAAAGACTGGCAATTGGGCCAGTCCACATAATGGGCAAAGTTAAATATCTGCTCTTTCGTATTTTCGTCCAAAAAGAACAGCACCTAATCTTTCCAAAATACCGTTTTAAATCTATCGTCAGCGCGCTCGGCCCGATGCATCCTGCCTCCTGCTTCCAATCCCGCAAGTTCGCTTGATTCGCCCACCGCAGAACCAATTGCCCGGATCGCCTCCTCTTCCAGCTGTCTGCTTCTTTCCAGTATACCGATATATGTCTGCCGCTTTATGCCGGCTTCCTCTGCATTCACAGGCGTGCGCGGCAGCCTCTTATGCATGCATTTCTCACTGATGGACAGTATTTCCTCATATTTTGAGATTGCGGTCCGGAAAGCGTTTCTGTCAATGTCCACCAGCTCCTGATTCGTTTCCTTCTGGAGCCCTTTGCACCAGTTGTCATAGATAACCAACTCGTATCCCACAAGCGGCTAATGCCTTTAACCTGTGCAATTGTCCACGCATAGGCTTTTTCTGTGGGCGTACCGGCATAGATATTAACGAAAGTCCCATATCTTTCATAATTCAGCCAGCCGGGAGTAGGTACTTTTTCCTCTTTCTCAAAGAAACAACCCACGTTTATACAATACTCGCTATATCAGCAGAGTAATGTAATTGCGGAACTGACGGAGCATTGACTATCCGCAAGTTGTTTAGACAAAGCAAAAGACGCCTTACTAAGCAAGACGTCTTTAGGAACTCTTTCTACGCATGGCAGATGAGCTACTATTAGTATATGCGATTTTAAATGATTTGTCAATGCGTTTGGACTGTAAATATTTGTAAATATTTGTTAGTTATTTCCTGCCGATTGCGATTGAGCCTTATAATATTCATAATGCTGAAGCTTTTTTCTTAATGAGTGATCCTGTTCAAAATAAAAAGCCGTAACTAATAAACAATATGAATCTCGTCGTTCTACGACAACCATATAACGTTCCTCTTCAAGTAGCATATGTACCCTGGTTGTGTTTCGATACGGTTCACTCCAAACTTTTACTCCCGCACATTCTTCACATTGTGTTGTATCACAATTATAATTCTCAATAAACGCACGAACCCACCTTATTCTCTCACATCTTCTAAAATCCGGAACACGTTCTCCACTTTTTAGATAATCTTGACAGGTTACATGAAAAAATGCCTCTTCCTTACCATATTCAATCGGATGCCTGCGGATATTTACCTGCTTTCCTTCAAATGTAGGACGTGATTTTATGAAGTCATTCTGAAAAATCGCATATAACGCTTCTTGATATTTGGAATAGTCATTATTATAATCATCCCAAAATTCAAATTTAGGCAACCAACAATTATCTCTTGTCATACTGTCCCTCCCGCTTCCCACGAAAGCAGGTTTATTTTTTCCTCGCGCAATAGTGTTGTTTTTCGCAATGTATAGCCCGAACGTTCTTTTATCAAGTCAATAACTTCCTGTTTTGCACTGCTCTTGACAAATCCATCAGGAAATCTGCGATTTTCATAACCGATAGCTCCTATAATAATATCAACTATCTGCATGATTTGAACTTCGTCAGATCGTATAGGTTGTAACCTCCGAATCACTTTTCGAGAAAAGTCATACATAGAATTACAGCATACTTCTCTCAATTTTTTTGCTTTTCGAGCAGAGTTAGTATCTTTAATGTCGATATAAACCTCATAATTATCAGTTGGAGATAAGATCACTTTGAGCATATCAAAATACATTTTATAATACCATGTATCATGCGTCTGATGATAACATTCATGATTTAGTTTTGTCTTATCTGGAATAATAACTCCCCGAAAATGCAAGTCATCATCATCAAAAAAATAATTAACTAAATCTTTGTACAAATCAACTTTTGCAGGGCTGATTTTCGTCCATTTCATTTCCATTGTTTCGGAAACATTATTTCTTCTTTTTATTTGACGAATCCGCTCATTGATTTCTTTCAGTTTCGATTGCGGACACCACACAGCCCCTAACACCATAACATTACTGCTATCATGTTCAAGATGACATGTCTCATCACAGTAAATATTATACAACATATTTTCACCACCTCAATTATCTTTTTTAATTCCGTAATGCACCGGTTCCTCTGCCACCATAGATAGCGGTTCTGTATCATAAAGATATGTAACCTTACCTGGTTCTTTTGAAACCTCTGGGCTAACCAGTCCGAAATATTTTTCAAAGAACCCTTTCAGTTTTTCAATAACTGTCTGCTTTTTCTTATCACGAGAACCAGATCCACCACCACCACCGAAGCGGGAAACAGGCGGCATTAAGCGATCAACATCTGTTCCAGTTGTTTTGAGTGCACCATCTCGGAAAGCGTTCTCAACAAACTTTCTGGTTTCCTCCGGCTTCAATTTTTCCTCTGCAATCAAAATCTGAATATCCGTCTCACGCTGTTCCCTTACAAATCGTTGCCAATCTACATTTACATCTGCACTGGTATTGATAGTAGCAATAAAGTTTTCAATCAGTTCTTTTTTAGACCTAAGTTGTAAACTAGACTTAATTGCCTTATCAATAGCAACAAGGATTTCCTTATCTTCACAGTTTCCGTCATGGTATTTCGCAACCAACATCAGGATATAGTCAATGTTGACTTCCACTTGTTTAACAAGTTCCATTTCAAAGACCACATCATCCATGATGCTATCCTTACTTCCCGGCTTCGGCTTGATTTCATCATACACATCATGGTATGCACCAGTGTAATCCTGAAAATCAATCGGAGATAATATTTCATTTCCGGCAAAGCGGTCAAAGGCAGATAGAATGTTTCTCAGTCGGAGAATGTTGCCGAATAGGACAATAAAATCTCTCTTACTCTGCTCTCCGGCAATCGGCTGCCCCAACGGATATTTCCGCAACAATTCGGCAATTCGTTCTTCGTAACCTTTCTGCTCACGCCCTTTATCATCAACGCAACCATAGTAATAGTCCTCATATGATTTCAAAAGGACAATGCCGTTTGCATCCTTGTCTCCGAACAAGGCGATTGCATCATTGGTCGCTTCTTCAAGGTCACGGAAGCAAACAATATTTCCGAAAGTCTTTACCGAGTTCAGGATGCGGTTTGTTCTGGAAAACGCCTGAATTAGACCGTGCATTTTCAGGTTCTTATCTACCCAAAGGGTATTGAGCGTCGTTGCATCAAATCCTGTCAGGAACATATTAACTACAATAAGCAAATCAACCTCTCGCTTTTTAACCCTATCAGACAGATCTTTGTAGTAGTCTTGGAAGCCCTTACTGGAAGTATCAAAGTTGGTTTTGAAAATTTTGTTGTAATCGCTGATTGCCATATCCAGAAAATCACGGGAAGTCTGGTCAAGCCCATCAGTGTCAAAACTTTCATCATCCAGAATACCGTCCGCTGTGTCTGCTTCGTTAGGAGCGAATGAAAAAATGGTGGCAATAGTCAATTCACAGTGCTGTTCTGTAATTTGCTTTTTCAGTTCAAGATAATACTTTTTGCAGACGGGAATAGAACTAACTGCGAACATAGAGTTAAAACCATTCACACGCCGACCTTTCAGGCTGTAATAAGAATTACGCATGGTCTTTTGGTCGAAATGTTCCAGAATGTACTTCACAATCTCGGAGATACGCTCCTGAGAGGCCAACGCTTCCTCAGTATCAATAGCATCAACTTGTTTGTCCTTGTCGCTGTCTTTCTGCTTGATAGTGTTGATATAGTCGATGCGGAACGGCAGGACATTACCATCGTTAATAGCATCCACAATGGTATAAGTATGAAGTTTTGCACCAAATGCTTGTTCTGTGGTTCGCAGTTCTGGATTGCGGCCTATTCCGGCATTAATGGCGAAAATCGGGGTTCCGGTAAAACCGAAAATGTGGTAGTTCTTGAAATACTTGTCCAATTTGATTGTCTTTTCGCCCTTTTTGATTTGCCCTCCAACAATTCGGGTGTGCATATCTCCAAACTGGCTGCGGTGGCACTCGTCAAACACAAGAACAATGTGCTTGTTACGGATGGGGTGGCTCGGATTTTTTGTAATGAATACATCCAACTTCTGAATGGTCGTTACGATAATTCGGGAAGCGCTGTCCTCAAGCTGTCTTTGTAAAACGGCGGTACTCTTGTTCCCGTTGGCAGCACCTTTCTCAAAGCGGTCATATTCCTTAATGGTCTGGTAGTCCAAATCCTTACGGTCAACTACAAACAAAACTTTTTCGATATACGGAAGTCCCGTCGCAAGCTGTGCAGTCTTAAAGGAAGTCAGGGTCTTGCCGCTTCCTGTAGTGTGCCAGATATATCCTCCAGCTTCGATAGTGCCAGTCTTTTTATAGTTGGCGGACACTTCAATTCTGTTCAAAATACGCTCGGTAGCCACAATCTGATAGGGGCGCATGACAAGCAGCAATTCCTCGGATGTGAACACGCAGTATTTCGTCAGGATATTAAGAATGGTATGTCTGGCAAAGAATGTCTTTGTGAAGTCCACAAGGTCGGAAATAACCCTATTGTTGCCGTCAGCCCAATAGGAAGTGAACTCAAAGCTGTTGGAAGTTTTCTTGCTGTGCCTCCTGCCAGTTCCGTCATTCTCTTTTATATGGCTTGCTCTAGTGGTGTTGGAATAATACTTTGTGAATGTGCCGTTGGAGATTACGAAAATTTGCACATACTCGTAAAGACCACAACCAGCCCAAAAGCTATCACGCTGATAGCGGTTGATCTGGTTGAACGCTTCCTTGATTGCCACACCACGGCGTTTCAATTCAATATGAACCAAAGGCAGACCGTTTACCAGAATAGTCACATCATATCGAGTATCGTGGTTTCCGGCACTTTCTTCATACTGATTGATTACTTGCAGTCGGTTATTGTGAATGTTCTTTTTATCAATCAGGGAGATGTTCATGGTAGTACCGTCCTCACGGGTCAGGTTCTGCACACAATCTTCCTGAATTTTTCGGGTCTTTTCCACGATGCCCTCATTGGCATTGGCAATCTTGCTTTTGAAAAAACCGTCCCATTCCTTATCCGTAAACTGATAGTTGTTGAATAGTTCCAACTGTCTGCGAAGATTGGCAATTAGTACATCAGAATTGTGAATGGTCACATACTCGTAGCCCTGTTCGCCAAGCATCTTAATAAATGCCGCTTCCAGAGCCGCTTCACTCTGGTATGCATCAGAGCGTTTGGTTTGTGGCTCATATTCGGTCACAACCGTGCTTTCGTTGGTCAAAAGTACAATATTGTAATTTGACACTCTACCTACACCTCCTTCACAAAACCAATGGTTTATTGTTTTTAATAAACATAACTGCTGTCCTCGTTGTCCCAATAATCTCATTAACTATTTTCCCAGTTTTTGAAATCACAAGATGTTCGACATCAGTTTCTTCCATCTGCGCCAGACTTTCAATTTTGAACCATTGATATACTGCATTGGGATTGTAGTATTCATCTTCATCTCCATCAAAAATATCGTTGTAATATCTTGGATAGCAAAAATCGCTCGGTTCTTCTTCCGAAACATCTGTAAATCTCGCAATGTAGCTTACACTACCATCCGCTTTAGGGGAGCGTAACACGAGCCATCCACCTGCATCTTTTATTGCGTGAAGTTTCGTTAAGCTTGAACGCTTTCCAATCTTCAACATCCAAACATATCCATGTTCATCTATAACCGCTTTATGCTCATTGATGAACGAGTTTTTTCCGTAATTACTAAAGCGAAATAATAGCATTTCCGTATTCTCTTTAATCGTCATAATGCCACCTGCCTTTTAGAGAACGAAAGCAATCTGTTTCGATAGTATTCGTACTGTCTTTGCCGAGCGGAAATTTCGATAGGCAATCCGTCAAAAATATTCACACATAGATGACTGAATACATCCAACTTCGCTATGATACACTCTTGTGTTTCAATTGTCGGAACAATAAATCGCAGTTTTTTAAGGTCTGCAATATTAAAATTGCTGACGGTTGTTCCTATTTTTTCTACACGATATATCTGTTCTCGCACAAATCCACCTTGTAGAATATAAATTAGAAACTTAGGAATAATTATATCTTTGTTAGGACGCAAGAGAACAACACGCTGTCCCTGACAACATCTAAAATCTTTTGGGATAATACCTACATTGCCAATGGGTGCTTCTCTCGAAAAGAGAATGTCATCCTCCATTGGAACAATTCGCTTAATTCTCGAAAGATATTCTTCTTCGTCAACATACGAGAGATTAGCAGTGTCTATTTGTCCATTCACGAGATTAAAGTTGCGTATAATGGGAACTCCCGACTCTTTCCATTTAGGCGAAGTGTGTGGACAATCAACAATCATACACACATCTTCTAACGCACATTCGGTGCCATCCACATTAAGCAACTTATCTCTATAATAACCATATTGTTTTTCTCTCGCTGTAAGCTCTGCTGTAAGCTCTGCTGTAAGCTCTGCTGTAAGCTCTGTGAAATTGTCCAGAATACGGACAATTTCACTCTGTACCTCAATGGGAGGTATAGGCATCTCAAATCCCTCTGTAACTTTTAAAGAAATCTGTGGCAAAGACCCCATACCTGAAGCAGCTTCTCTGAATTTTTCTATATTGTTCTTTAACACATAATAAAGAAACTTAACTGCTGTCTTGTTTTTATGCGTGTATGCCCACATTTCATTTTTGAAAGTGAATGGTTTTTCGTAGTAGACAACGTCAATCACGCCACGAGATTGAACCAATACTGCCGGAACTTGTGTTATATTTGCCTTTGGTATATCTTCCTCATGTGCATCAATAACGGTTTTTCCACCTGCAAAGATACGAACTCCGCCATCTACACTTTCAATTTCTTTCATCTTAGCTGCAGTAATCGGAGTACCTTTCAGTCTGTGATACACTTCTTTGATTGGCTTAAAATCCACTCCATTAGGACAGTATTCTTGAATAAGCTCCTCAAGCCTGCTCATACTCCCACCTCGATTTCTGAGATAATCTTCGCAATTTCATCACGGAGCACCTGTTCACGGGCAACGATTTCATCGATCTCAGCATTGAGCTTAACAATATCAATTTTCTCTCTGGTATCCCTCGCTTCTACATAGGTACTTACAGAAAGATTATAGTCTTGTTCAACAATTTGTTCATAAGGTACACAACGGGCAAAGTGTTTAACATCAGCACGAGAAACAAATTCATCTACAATATGAGTGATATTTTCTTTAGTCAGTCGGTTGTTGTTCGTCACCTTGACAAACTCATTGGAAGCATCAATGAACAAAGTCTTGTTGTCGGACTTGCTACGCTTCAGAACCATAATGCAGGTCGCAATGGAAGTTCCGAAGAACAGATTGTTCGGCAACTGAATAATGCAGTCAATGAAGTTGTTGTCAATAAGATGTTGGCGGATCTTCTTCTCAGCTCCGCCGCGGTACATGATGCCGGGGAAACAAACAATAGCCGCTGTTCCGTTAGTAGCAAGCCAAGCCAGAGAGTGCATGATAAACGCAAGGTCAGCCTTGGACTTTGGCGCAAGCACTCCGGCAGGAGAGAAACGAGGGTCATTTATCAAAATAGGGTTGTCATCGCCCTCCCACTTGATAGAGTAAGGGGGATTTGAAACAATAGCCTCAAATGGTTCATCATCCCAATGCTGCGGAGACAATAGGGTGTCTTCATGGGCAATATTAAATTTGTCAAAGTCAATGTCATGCAGGAACATATTGATACGGCAAAGGTTGTATGTAGTTAAATTGATTTCCTGACCGTAAAAACCCTGACGGACATTCTCTTTGCCGAGAATTTTTGCCGCTTTCAGAAGTAGAGAGCCAGAACCACAAGCAGGGTCATACACTTTGTTGACCTCAGTTTTTCCGGCAACTGCCATTCTGGTCAACAGTTCAGATACTTCCTGCGGAGTGAAAAACTCCCCGCCGCTTTTTCCGGCGTTGGATGCGTACATACTCATTAAATATTCATAAGCATCACCAAAGGCATCAATGGAATTATCTTTATAGTTTCCCAATCCCATATTCGCAACACCCTCTATTAGCTTCACGAGGTTTGCGTTGCGCTTGGCAACGGTAGTTCCCAATTTGTTGCTATTGACATCAATATCATCAAACAGTCCGGCAAAGTTATCTTCGCTTTCGCTGCCCTTTGCGGATTCCTCTATGTGATCAAAGGCAGCTTCCAAAGTCATATTCAAGTTTTCATCATTTGCTGCTTTCCTTCTGACATTGCAAAAAAGCTCGCTAGGCAGAATGAAGAAACCCTTTGTTTTTACCAAATCTTCACGAGCTTGTTCCGCTTCTTCATCGGACAGCTTTACATAATCAAAACCAGTATTTCCGGCTTCAATCTCGCCCTCGTTGATGTAGTTGGTTAAGTTCTCAGAAATATAACGATAGAACATCATACCCAACACATAGGATTTGAAATCCCATCCATCTACGCTTCCACGCAGATCATCAGCAATCGCCCATATCGCACGATGGAGTTCGTCACGCTCTTGTTCTTTTCTTACATCAGCCATTTTCGTTCTCCTTTTCTACTGGAACAAAATCCAGAATATCATCTACTTTGCAGTCCAAAGCGAAACAGATTTTTTCGATACTGTCCAATGAAACATACTGGTCACGCCTTAGTCGGGTTAGAATATTAGCACTAAATCCAGCTTTCTCCGTCAATTCTGTGGTCGGGATGCCCCGATCTATCAGCAAGTGAAATAGTTTTTTATACGTTACAGCCATATAGTCCTCCTTGCTCGTGAGAATCACTATATAGAGTGTATCACGAAAATGTGAAAAATTCAATTTATCGTTATAAATATTAGACAGGAATTAGAAATAATGTGAGAAAGAAAAAGGCTCAATGCAGATAAGCGTGGGGTCGTCATATTTGGTGCGGTATCTTTAGCTATGGGAAACTCCGTTTTCCATTTGCTTACTGCCAGAGAACTTATGTTCAAATATCTGGCCACATCCTCCTGTGTGAATCCTTTGCTTTTTCCGAACAGTGCAATCTGCTTCCCTGCTTTCACATTAACAAACATTTCCGTCTTCCATATAATCCCATTTTCTTCATTATAGAGAAATATAGCCCTTTGTACCATACCCGAAAGGTTGTATGCCGGATGGAGAACTTAACTTTAGGTTGCATTTATAAGTGTATCAGAGTTCCACAAGCTCACTCCTCCTGTATCTCTCCGGTATCGTCATTCAGCAGATAAACCGCGCATTCTTTTTCCGTTCGATAGCAAATGACATGATAGAGCTGTCCGTCCCTGACCGTCAGGCCGTCATAATAAATATAGTCTCCCTCCCACGCCTTTGCCTGAGTTTTGCTGTCTGTCTCTTCCTGCGCTGTCTCCTCTGTTCCTGGAACTGCATAATAATAATCCGGCAATTCCACACCTTTCAGCAGCTCATATCCTGTCTTCTGCCATGCCTCATAGGGCAAATCCTCCTTTTCTCCTTTCCCGGCTGCGGCATTCATGAAATGCTCCAAAGCCTCCTCAGCGGTCATGTCTGTATCCGCCTTTTCATCATATACGGAGTAGGACGCGTCATACAGATTCATCCGGGGAAAGGCCTTATGGAAAGGGTGCTCCGAGTTCGCCAGATCGACCCTCACCATGCGGAAGCCGTCCATGGCAACGGCATATGCAAACCATGTATCATTTTTCACATCCGTTACAGTTACGTCATAGCCGTCGGCAAAACGGCTGTCCCCCACACTGATGCTCTTTGCCAGCTCCAGCTTCCCCTCCCGGCAGCAATAAATCTGCGTAACCGTCATACCGGTACTGCTTCCCCAGCCCTCTTTCAGCATCAGGTAGCCATCTCCCATAAAAATGCCAAGGTAAGGATCTCCCCGCATTCCGCCGGCGTCTCCGCCGCTTAGATGAGGCACTTGGGTCATTTCCTGCATGGAACCGTCCTCTTGCTGCAGCAAAACATACAGACGCCGGTTATCCGCATACACTTCGTCATTTTTTTGCTCCCCGAATGTCCCGTCTATTACAAAGGCTATATCTTTTCTGTCATCATTGTTCAAATCCCCCTCCGCGTAATCAATGCATGTGTATTCCGTGACTTCGGGATGCTCCTTTTCTATCCAGGCTTCCGCATATTCTCTTTTCCCGTCCATGGCCTCACAGCTTTTCCAGGAAAGCAATGGCACCTCCCACACAGGCTGTAAATCTGTACAGGGATTTCCAAATACAGAGGCAAACATGAGTTCCTCTTTCCCTGCCAGAGGCGCCAGATCCGAAATCCCGTTGTCCGAAAGGCCTGCCTGATTCAAATGTGCCAGACCGCTGAGCGCAGAGATATCGCTGATTTCATTTCCGTCCAAAGTCAAATCAAACAGTTCCGCCAGACTTTCCAACGGCGAAATATCCCTGATCTGATTTTCAGCCAGCGCCAGCCGCTCCAGCCTGATAAGACCTGCCAGCGGAGTCAGATCTGTAATAAAATTGTTGTTCAGGTTTATGCTGTGCAGTTGTGTCAATTCACTTAGAAAACCGATATCCCTGATTCCGCAGTTTCGCAGCTCCAGCTCCTGCAGCCTGACCAGCTTTCCCACTGCCTCCATATTCCGGGCATGGGAATTGCCGCTGAGAGCCAGCTCCACCAATCCCTGCAGATTTTCCAATACAGCCATGTCTTCGACCTCTGTCTCATACAGAGACAGCCGTTCCAACTGCTGCATATCTCTCAAAAATGCCGTCTCTTTTATCTGACAGTTGGACAGATACAGCTCCGTAACATGTGTCATTTCTGCCAGAAAGGAAAGGTCTGTCTCTTCCTTTTCTTCCTTTGCATGATTCTCTATGCTGAGCTTTTCCAGCTTAGAAAGTCCTGCAATCGGAGTCAAATCCGCAGCCCAGGAATCGTCCCAGGCATCAAAATCAATGACCAGGCTTTTCAGATTCGGCAGATAAGACAGAGCCTCCAGAGAATGCAGCAAGCTGCCTCCTGCAGGCTCTCTCAATACCAATTCTTCGCATTGGTCCAACTTGTGCAGGATCATTTCCTCGGTATCTTCGCTGTCAATGCCCGCCGCATACCGTACACAGTCCCGAAATCCCTCATCCTCTACCAGGCGGGCCAGCACTCGTTCTGCGCTTCGTTCCGCACTGCTTTCCTCTGTTGTCTCCGGCATAAATGCAATGGTTTCCAGGGCTCCTGTATCCGCCGCATCTCCTCGTTCCTGTTCTGCCTCCCGGGCAGACGGCTTACCGCATCCGGTTAGGAGTAAAGCGCAGAGCATTGCCTCTGTCACAATCTTGCGCATATTTCTTCTGTTTCGATATCTGTTCATCCGTTTTCCCTGTTGAAATATAAAATGAAATGCTTATTCTTCCCAGTGTTCCAGTTCGTCAGCCGGGTAGGCTTTCGTCCAATGATATGGCTGTAATTCCCTTAATTCTACAAATTTGATTGCATTCTCTTTGGTTGTGACAGCCACTTGTACGTCTTCGCCCCAATATCGCAGTCTCTCCTGACATATGCCGCAGGGTGACAATACCCTGTATTGGGAATTTTCATCATCTCGAATAAGGCACATACAATGCGTTACTTTTTCATTGTATTTGTGGGCTTCCAGCATAGCTCCCAATTCAATGCAAACGATTGCAGATGCATTAGCGGTTTCAATTGAGACACTTGTATAATAATTTCCTTTGGATGTGTAAACAACACCGGCGCCACCCCAGCCCACAGGGTACCTCTTTTCGATTAGTTCTACTGCTTTTTGATACATTTTATTTTCGATTTCATAATATCGCATAACTACCTCCGCAAACCGTGACTTATACAATTGATTATAAAATATATGTCTGCTGCTTGCAATATGCATTTATAGACCTGTCTCCCGGCCCGTCTCCCGGCATTGTCATTCCAGTGAGTGGCGCATTGCAGAAAACGTGTATGCGCCGGTTGCCGAGCGAACCGATTTTAGAAACATACAGCGGATTTTGGAAAATACGCCTGTCAAGGGGCCAAACGGGGACGGGTAAATTCCCCCTTTGTCGTGCTTGCTTTTCTGTAAGGGCTGGGCGCAAAAGTGCACATACGGATAGATTACAGGAATGAATGCTCAGGTATGATAAAGAAGCAAGCAACCGAAAACGAGAGAGCGCGCACCGGCACCACACTATTCCGTACCAAAGAAACCAGAGACCAAAAGACAAGTATTATGGAAATGTGCATAACTGGCTATTCCGTCATGGATAACGCCAAAAGACGGCCCGTTATACACATTACCGGCAATCCGGCTACTGCGGAATACCGCTCATTTATCTATTCTATTTATCAAATGCAAAGAAATCTATTTCTTTCTTTAGAGTGAAATGCTATAATAGTTTCTTAGCGAAAATGGATTTAAACGTGACACATCACGTTCAGAATTAGGAAATATAATTACGCC
>JAAWOU010000117.1 GCA_022799755.1 Lachnospiraceae bacterium | reverse complement strand
ATTTCAATTATACCACAGACCAGTGAGGAGTTGTTTTATTTTGTAACAAAGAGAATCCCGTATTTATGCGGGTTCTGGCGTTTCGCAAACGCCTAACATATCCTCCGCAGAAAGGAGCGCCGTCCATGGATTCCATGTTCCAGGGAACTTTCGTCCAGTCCAACCGCATCATATACACAGCCTCCCCTTTCGCAAAGGCAAACCTCCTCTATCTGCAGGAGGCCGGGGAACTGCGCGCCCTAAAGCCCCATGTCAACAGCCGGGCGGGGCTGCGCTCTTTCCTGTTCTTCCTGGTGACTGCCGGTTCCGGAAGTCTGGTCTATGAGGGTCAGACCTGGCGACTGGCGCCGGGGGACTGCGCCTTTATCGACTGCCGGAAAGCCTACTCCCAGAGCTCCTCCGAAGACGACCTGTGGTCATTGAAGTGGATCCATTTCTACGGTTCCAGTATGGGCGGAATCTATGAAAAATATGTCCAGCGGGGCGGCGGCCCGGTGATCTTGGGCGGCGATGGGGCCGCTTTTGGGGACCTGCTGACAGATCTCCTGGCCCTGGCCGGCTCCGAGGACTATATCCGGGACATGCGCATCAACGAGAAGATCACCTGCCTGCTGACCCGCATCATGGAGCAGAGCTGGCACCCGGAGAACCGCTCCCAACCCGCGAAAAGACAATCCCTCCAGTACGTAAAATCGTATCTGGAGGAACATTATAAAGAACATATCACCCTGGACCGTCTGGCGGGGCAGTTCTATGTGAACAAATTCTACCTGGCACGCACTTTCAAAGAACAGTTCGGAGTCACGATATTAGGCCATTTGGATCAAATCCGCGTCACCCACGCCAAGCGGCTGCTGCGCTTCTCGAATCTCACCGTAGAGGCCATCGGCCGGGAAGTGGGCATCCCGGAACCCGGGTACTTCAGCCGGGTATTCAAGAAAGTGGAGGGCGTGGCCCCGGGAGAGTACCGCAGGATGTGGTAAAGCCCTCACTCTCTCGGCTTCTTGTGCAAGGTCAGCTCCACAAAGCCGTCCCCAATGCTGACCTCCGCCCGGTCGATCATCATGCCCACCAGCATCAGCTGGGTGGTCTGTCCGTGGTTCCCGCTGCCGGCCAGCTCCCAGTAGATGTCCTCAATGCCGTCGTTGCGCTGTTCGCTCAGGCATTTCTGCATTTCTTTCAGCTTGTCCTCACAGCCCGGCCGATAGTCCGCGCGAAAAGAGATCCTCTCCTCAGCGCCCTCTCTATCCACGTTTGAGCTGATATGCTCAGCCCCGATCTCCAGAAAGAACATGGTCAGTTCCGCAATGATTCTTACAAGTTTCCTCTGCTCCTCAAGCATTCTCTTTTCTCCTATATCCCATTCTGCAATGTGTGCACCTTTTTTGTCATATCCCTGTGCGCCTACCGCTCCCCTGCCTGCTGTTTCCTCCGCTCATACTCCATCAGAACACTCTCGATGGCAGGCACCATGACCACTGCCACCCATCCCGCGCTGAAGCCGTTATTGTACAGATTCAGGCCTCCGTACATCTGGGACGTGCACATGACGATCGCCGAGTGGAGCATCCCTGCTATGATCCCGGGGCCTATGCCGAAACGCCCTGCTATCGGCGCCAGCCCCACCGCAAAAGCCGACGCCAGCTGCACGCCGGGCGTGGTGGGCGTAAACCGGGTCAGAAAAGTGGACAGAAACACGCCCCCCAGCACCGGCGCGTAATTGCACACATGGGCCCCAAAGGCGGAGAATCCAAAGGCCGTCAGGATGGCTCCTACCACCGGCCCGGACAGATCCCCTCCTACCAGACAGATATAGGTCGTGCTGAGCGTCCCCACCAGAGCCATGTTCATCAGCGTGTTCCCCTCGCCCTCCATCAGGACGAAATCCGCCACGGCCCTGCCCGGGTGTTTCCACACTTTCAGTATGCCCTTTATCTTTCCCCCGCATAAGTATAATCCATACAGAAAAGTCAGCAGAAAGTAGCCGTACAGCCCCGCTGCAATCCACAGCGGCCTCCCCTCCCGCCAGATCATCACGGACTGGCTCTCTATGCCAAAGGACTTCAGCACGCAGACGATAACGAATGCCAGTATGCCCGCCGAAAAGCCCACGTTGAACAGATTATAGCCCATGTGCATGGATGCCGTATGTACCGAGAGCCCCGGAAGAATGAACCCTATGGCAATCCCTGCCAGCACGGATATCAGCAGATTCGCTTTCCAGTCAAAGGGCAGCTCATAGACCAGCTCGGTTACCAGCGGCGCCAGGCTGGTCCCGAACAGGCCTGTGTAGATATATCTGCTCAGCCGGGAGCCGTGAACCACAGCATAGAGAAATGTTCCGAACAGAATGGGCAGAATGTTCACCGGATTCTTCCCCCAGAGGGCATAGCCCACATTGATGAAAATCGCCGCCATGGTCAGCCCGGTGAATCTGACCTTTTCCAGATGCAACAGCCATAGCCCCATTCCCATCACAAGCATGGCGTTCCAGAATGCCGCCCCATACCCTGCCAGCTCAAAATAGTCAGTGATCAGCGCATCCCTTGAGATCACTATAGTCCACAGGCCCCGGACGGCGGAAAGCACGCCCTGCCCCTCCGTTTTCATGCCTATGATTCCCGCCGCGAACAAAAGCAGCACGGAAAAATAGCTGAATATCTTTAGTTCCCTGCCCTCCAGCTTCTCCCTGATCGTTTTGCCGCCCTCCATTCATGCGCCTCCTTTTGGTTGTTGTCCTGATGGTCCGGACCGTCTGCGTTTTCCGGTTCCCCAATGGGAGGCCAAAGCCTGCACGGCAAGGCCTCTCTGTACGCAATCGGGAATCCGGCAGGTCTGGTTTCAGGGTAACATAAAACAGAAGAAATTGCAATGAAGCCGGGCAAAAAACAGGGATACACCTATCCCGTAATCGGATATGTCAAGAAACGCTCCGGCCGAGGTTAATCATTTTTTAATCCTCCAATCTGTATTCCATCCTGCGGATACGTTCAGTCATTCCGCAATTCTCATAAAAGGCAATCGCATCCCTGTTAAATCCCCATACGCCAAGCTCAATCATTTTGCATTTCTTCTCCCGAGCCATTTCCCTGCAGCGCGCAAACAGCTCTCTTCCGATTCCGTTTCTTTGATGAGACTTTAAGACACAAATATCATCAATATAGAAGCAGTCAAAGTCAATGTATGTAGAGTGATTTCTGTAAGAAATAACCCAGGCAAAAGCGTATCCTATCACATTGCCGTCATCGGTTTCGGCAATGTAGACAGTATGTTTCGGATCATTTAACCTTTCCGCGAAAGATTCCTCCGTAAAGTAGCGGGCTTCGGTTCTGAACAAATCTGGTCTGCCTTTATGGTGTAAGTCTGCAATCTCTTTCTGGAGCGGGCGGATACGCTCACAATCTCCCAGAACTGCGGGTCGTATGTTTATGTTCATTTTCTTTATTCCTTTCTGAATATATCAAGTGTGTGATGAGAGCGGTTTCCCGCATATAATTTGTGTAACCATCCGTGGCGGCGAAATGAAGCCGCGTACCCGATAGCCTTGCCGTGCGAAAGCGTGACTATATCGGCCTGTTGCCGCGCCGATCTCCAGGACCCGCATATTGGGCCTGAGATACTTTTCAACATATTTCATGGTAGTCACATACTCTACCATTCTGTGTTTTGAGGTCAGCCGTCTTTCTTCATCGTATCCCTCATAATAGTTTGTTAAATGGTCTTTCGTTTCCATATCGCACCCTCCTATAAAAACTAAAAAACAGTGCAGGCTAAGATTCACTCATAGCTTGCACTGCATTTCGCTTAATCAGGTTAGAACGATTGCTCTAATTCCTTGAATAAGGGGACGGCAATGTAAGCCCGTTGCTCTGCCAATAATAAGCAGGGACTACGGACTGCATAGAGACCACATGATTAAAACGGTCAATACGGTTCAACATTGCCTTACCTCCAAGAAGTTTTGCATAGTATACTCTCTCGAAATCTTTCATTCCCTTCGGGGAAATGTTCCATATCTCTTTCGTCCTCCACGCAGACGCCGAATTCTCCCGCTGCGTCCGAAGTTTGCATGGGAGACACCCCATGGAAGCGGGTGAAAGTCCTTTCACGGTCCCTGTGGGGAAAGGACCTCTGCTTCAGACTTCAAATGTCAGTTCCCCGTAAGACGGCACCGGCCACACGCTCTTGTCCACGATCCTCTCCAGCTCGTCAATGGGAGCCCTGAGTTCATCCATGGCCACTCTCACGGTATCCATATAATAGAATGCCTGCGCCTTTGTGTCTTCCACTGCTGCAGCGGCCGCAGCGGCCCGGCTCAGCCTGCCCAGGGCCTCCTGGGCTGCCGTGAGCTTTGCGTTCACCTCGCCCAAAAGCTTTGCCTGCACCACGGGCTCCACGCCAGCCTCTCTGACAGCCAGCACGGTATCCGCAAGCTGTCCTGTATATTTCATCACGGCAGGAATGAACTTCCTGCCCGCCATGTCGATCATGGTATTGGCCTCAATATTGATGGTCTTCACATAGGTCTCGTAGATGATCTCCTCCCTGGACTCCAGCTCCACCTTTGTAAAGATGCCGAACCGCTCAAACAGCTTCACCGCCTTGTCCGTGGTCAGAGTAGATGCCGCCTCCACCATGGACTTGATGTTGGGCAGCCCTCTCCTGGCAGCCTCCTCCACCCATTCGTCGGAATAGCCGTCGCCGTTGAAGATGATTCTCTGGTGGGCGCTCATGTACTCCTTGATCAGATCATGCACCGCGAGATCGAAATCCTCCGCGTTCTCCAGCCTGTCGGCAGCCTCGCAGAAAGCCTCCGCCACAATGGCATTCAGGGTGGTGTTCGGACTGGCGGCAGAATCCGCGCTGCCTACCATGCGGAACTCGAATTTATTCCCCGTAAAGGCAAAGGGCGATGTCCGGTTCCGGTCCGTGGCGTCTTTCTCCAGATCCGGCAGGGTGGACACGCCGGTCTCCAGCTTGCCGCCCTCCAGGCAGTGATCCGCCTCGCCGGTCTCCACCAGCTGCTTCACCACATCCTCCAGCTGCTCGCCTAAGAAGATGGAAATGATGGCGGGAGGCGCCTCGTTTGCGCCCAGTCTGTGATCGTTGCCCACGTCCGCCGCGCTCTGGCGCAGCAGGTCCGCATGGGTGTCCACTGCCTTGATGATACAGGCCAGCACCAGCAGAAACTGGATGTTCTCGTTGGGCGTCTCGCCCGGATCCAGCATGTTCACGCCATTGTCCGTGCCCAGGGACCAGTTGTTGTGCTTGCCTGAGCCGTTCACCCCCGCAAAAGGCTTCTCGTGGAGCAGGCAGGTAAGCCCGTGTCGTCCTGCCACCTTTTTCATGGTTTCCATCACCAGCTGATTGTGATCCACTGCGATGTTGGCAGTCTCGTACACCGGGGCCAGCTCATGCTGGGCCGGGGCCACCTCATTGTGCTGGGTTTTGGCCGTCACGCCCAGCTTCCACAGCTCCGCGTTCAAATCTTTCATGTAAGCCCCCACCCGCTCCCGGATGGCGCCGAAATAGTGATCCTCCAGCTCCTGTCCCTTGGGCGCGGGCGCGCCGAACAATGTCCGCCCGGCAAAGATCAGATCCTCCCGCTGGAGGTACTTCTCCCTGTCCACAAGGAAATACTCCTGCTCCGCCCCCACGCTGGGCACCACCTTTGTGGCCCCGGTATTGCCAAAGAGGCGAACGATGCGCAGCGCCTGCTGGCTGACAGCCTCCATGGAGCGCAGAAGCGGCGTCTTCTTGTCCAGGGCCTCCCCGGTGTAGGAGCAGAACGCGGTGGGAATGCATAGGATGACTCCGGTAGCGTCTTCTTTCAAAAACGCCGGAGAGGTGATGTCCCATGCGGTGTAACCTCTGGCCTCAAATGTGGCCCGCAGGCCTCCCGAGGGGAAAGAGGAGGCGTCAGGCTCGCCCTTGATCAGCTCCCTGCCGGAGAATTCCATGATCATCTTGCCGTCCTCGTCCGGGTGTGTCACGAACGCGTCGTGCTTCTCCGCCGTGATGCCGGTGAGGGGCTGGAACCAGTGAGTATAGTGGGTGGCGCCGTTCTCCACGGCCCAGTCTTTCATGGCCTTTGCCACCACGTCCGCGGCCGCCAGGGACAGTTCCCCGCCCTGATCCATGATCTGTCTGACTTCCTTATATATGCTCTTGGGCAGTCTCTCTTTCATTTTGCCGAAAGTGAAGACCTTGCTGGCAAAAATCTCTTCCACGTTTAATCTCTCGCTCATTTTCTTTCTCCTTTGCTCCTCCCCCACAGCTTTTGCACCCACAGCCCGTCCCTTTTGTCTCACGCCCCGGCCCCTGCGCTCCGGTTGGCCACCCGCAGCAGGTCGTAGGGACAGGGCGTCTCTGACAGCCTGATCCAGATCTTCTCTCTGGCGTGGGGGCAGCTCTCCACGGCCTCTCCCGCCTGATTGTACATTGCCTCCACGGTCACGGGCACATTTGCCCCGTCCGGCTTCATGATCTCAATCGTCTCTCCCACGGAGAATTTGTTGCGCTGTTCAAACAGAGCCAGGGGAATCCCCTGATCCCGCGCGCCTCCCTCAGCCACCTCCTCAATGATTCCCAGATGGATATATTCGTTCACATAGGTGCTGTTGTCGTAGATCTGGGTCTCCTCGTCGGGCCTGCCAAAGTAGAAGCCTGTGGTGAACTGTCTATAGGTACACTTTCCGATCTCCGTCCTGTACCAGGCCATATTCTCCCGATAGCGCTCCTTGGACACGAAGTAATCGTCTATGGCCCTGCGGTAGGTGCGGGTCATTGTTGCAATGTACAGGGCCGTCTTCATACGCCCCTCCACTTTCAGGCTGTCTATCCCTGCCTCCACCAGCTCCGGAATATGTTCTATCATACACAAATCTTTGGAATTAAATATATATGTGCCGCGCTGGTTTTCGTACACCGGCAGATACTCCCCGGGCCTGGTCTCCTCCATCACCGCGTACTTCCAGCGGCAGGGATGGGTACAGGAGCCCTGGTTGGCATCCCTCCCGGTAAAATAATTGCTCAAAAGACAGCGCCCGGAATAGGAGATGCACATGGAGCCCTGCACGAAGCTCTCTATCTCCATCTCCTCCGGGATCCGCTGCCGAATCGTACGGATCTCTTCCAGGGAGAGCTCTCTGGCGGACACCACCCGCTTCGCTCCCAGATTCCACCAGAAACGGTAGGTTCCGTAATTGGTATTGTTGGCCTGGGTGGAGATATGAATCTCCGCCTGGGGCCACACCTCCCTGGCAACGGAAAACATGCCGGGGTCGGAAATGATCAGCGCGTCGCAGGCCTCGGGCTCCATATCCCGCAGCTCCCGAAAATAGGCTGCGGCTGCCTCCAGGTCATGGTTGTGGGCTAAGATATTGGCCGTGACATATACTTTCACGCCCTTTTCATGGGCAAACGCAATCCCCTGAGCCATCTCTTCCGGCGTAAAGTTCTTGGCCTTTGCCCGCAGGCCGAAAGCTTCGCCGCCGATATACACCGCATCCGCTCCGAATACCACTGCCGTCTTCAGCGCTTCCAGACTGCCCGCCGGAATCAGCAGCTCCGGTTTATTCCTCCTGCTCATAGCCTCTGTCCGTCCTCCCTTTCCTTACTCCCCAATATCCCGAATTCCTCTGTCACTTTCCGCCCTGCCGCCTCCCAAGTCTCCTCGCGCCTGACGCTCACCGTCACTCCGTCGCCCACAGGCAGTACCACCGTCTCCAGTCTGGGGTGATGCTTCAGTTCATATAAATACTCCCGCATTCTGGCATGGATGGTGCGGTTTCGTCTGGTCACCGCAAAGCGGGACTGCACCACATCCCCGTCCTGCAGCACATTGTCGGACACCAACAGCCCGCCCGGCGCCAGCAGGCGCAGACAGTCTTCCAGGAAAGCGAGGTACTGTCCCTTTGCCGCGTCCATGAAAATCAGTTCATAGGTCCCTGTCAGGTCCCTCAGGATATGGGCGGCATCCCCCTCCAGGAGAGTGATCTGCCCCTCTCTCCCGGCCCGCCTGAAGTTCTCCCTTGCCGCCGGAATCCGTTTCTCAAACTTTTCAATGGTGGTAATACGGCATCCCTCCGGCCCGTATTCGCTCATCAACAGCGCAGAAAAGCCCACCGCAGTGCCCACCTCCAGAATATTCGCCGGCCGCTTTGCCGCCAGCAGAAATTTCAGCAGGCTCTGGGTAGACTTCTGCACAATGGGAATCCGGTTTTCCAGCGCTTCCTTTTCTATCTCGTCCAGCAAGGCCGTATTTCCCCTGTCCAGCGAGTCGATAAAGGCCGCCATCCTCTCGTCTATGATCATACTCTTTTCTCATGCCTCCGGAAAGCTTTGCCGCCCTAAGCGTCCGTTTAGCTTTCCGTTCCGTCCCCGTCTGCAGTATCCTCTCCTGCGGCGTCCCCGCCGGGCTCACCGCCCTCCGGCGCCGCCCCTCCCGCAGGCGGAGTCGCCCCGGAGCCCTCTTCGTCGTCCGCTCCTCCAAAGGAGGCGCTTCCGCTCTCCTCTTCCTCCGCCTCCACCACCATAGCCTGCATCATCTCCTCGGCAGTCATGGCAGTGCTCAGCTCAAAGGTCCCGGGGCCCACATCCGCCCTGCACTCCGAGAGATAATACTGCAGCACGAACAGCTTGGCGTCCCGGACAAGCCCTCTGCTCTCAAAGAGCTTTCCGATGTCGAAAGCCGACATCTCCGGCCCGATGGTCACGGTCACTGTCCTGCCCTCTCCCGCAGACATAGCCGGCTCCGTAAAAATCCGATACCCGTAATCATAGCAGATCCCGGCTCCCCTGTAAATCACATAGACCACAGCCACAGCCGTCACTACCCGAAAGATAGCCCCCATAACGGCAGCTATAATGCTAGTCACTTTCATAAAATCCTCCATCCCGCAGCGGCAGATCACCGCCACGGCCAATCCCTGTAAATCCACAGGCCGGCCGCAGCAGCCCGGAAAAATACCCGTCCCGGGGCATTCCGACCTATGGGACGGCCCTTGAAGCGCCGGGCCATTTACAGGCCCGGATCTTCCGTCCATACTACACTTCCATGATAATAGGCAGTATCATAGGCCGTCTCTTTGTCTTTTTCCAGACATAATCGCTGAGCGCATCTTTTGTGGTATTCTTCAGCTTCCCCCAGTCCGTTATCCCTCTGTTCAGGCACCTCTGGATGGCGTCGTCCACAATCTGTCTGGCCTCTTCTATCAGTTCGTCGGATTCCTTTACATACACGAATCCTCTGGACACAATGTCCGGTCCTGCCACCAGTTCCTCTCCGACCCGGTCCAGGCTCATGACCACTACCATGATGCCGTCCTCCGCCAAATGCTGGCGATCCCGCAGCACCACGTTCCCTACGTCTCCCACGCCCAGGCCGTCCACCAGAATCGCTCCCACCGCCACTCTGCCTGTGACGTCCGCCCGGTCCTTGTCCAGCTCCAGCACGTCCCCGGAGGAAAGGATGAAGATATTTTCCTTTTCGATACCCAGGCTCTGGGCAATCTTGGCCTGGGCTTTCAGATGCTTGATCTCTCCGTGGACGGGAATGGAATATTTCGGCCTGATCAGCGCATACAGCAGCTTGATCTCCTCCTGGCAGGCGTGGCCCGACACATGGGCGTCCTGGAAGATCACGTCCGCTCCCTTGCGGATCAGCTCATTGATAACCTTGGTGACGGACTTCTCGTTGCCGGGAATGGGGTTGGATGAAAAGATCACCGTATCCCCGGCACCGATGGTAATCTTACGGTGCATGCCGCTGGCCATGCGGCTTAAGGCCGCCATGCTCTCCCCCTGGCTTCCCGTGGTGATGACCACCTGCTTCTCATTGGGATAGTCTTTCATCTGGTCCACCTCAATGAGGGTATTGTCCGGAATGCTGATGCAGCCTAAGTTCCTGGCCGTATCGATAATGCTCACCATACTGCGGCCGTCCACACAGACCTTGCGCCCGAATTTGTACGCGGTGTTGATGATCTGCTGGACCCTGTCCACATTTGAGGCAAAGGTGGCCACGAAGATCCTGGTGTTCTTATGCTCCTCAAATAAATTGTCGAAAGTGGCGCCTACGGTCCGCTCGGAGGGAGTGAATCCGGGCCTTTCCGCGTTGGTGGAATCGCACATCAGCGCCAGCACGCCTTTCTTGCCCAGCTCCGC
>JAAWOU010000116.1 GCA_022799755.1 Lachnospiraceae bacterium | reverse complement strand
CCGGGCATGATCAAGCTGAACACCAACGAGTGCCCCTACCCCCCTGCGCCGGGGGTGCAGCGGGCGCTTGCGCAGATGGACTATGAGGCGCTGCGGCTGTACCCGGATCCGGATACCGGGGTGCTTACGGACGCATTGGCAGAATACTATCATGTGAGCCCGAAACAGGTATTTGTGGGGGTGGGATCCGATGACGTGCTCTCCATGGCTTTCATGACCTTTTTCAACGGCGGAAAGCCCATCCTGTTTCCGGACGTGACCTATTCCTTTTATGATGTGTGGGCGAATCTGCACGGGATTCCCTACCGGACCTGTGCCCTGGACGAGGACTGGCATATCCGGCCCGAGGACTACAGACAGCCAAACGGCGGCGTGATCTTTCCCAATCCCAACGCGCCCACGGGGCTTCTGGAGAGCCTTGAGACAGTGGAGGAGATCATTGGCGCCAACCGGGACTCCGTAGTCATTGTGGATGAGGCCTATATCGATTTCGGAGGCATCAGCGCGCTGCCGCTGACGGAGAAGTACGACAATCTCCTGGTGGTGCAGACCTTTTCAAAATCCCGTGCCATGGCCGGACTGCGCATCGGCCTGTGCGTGGGCAGCGAGAAGCTGATCGGATATCTGAATGACGTGAAGTTCTCCTTTAACTCTTATACCATGAATCTGCCCTCCCAGATACTGGGGGCGGAGGCAGTGCGGGACGATGCCTATTTCAGGGCTGTCACCGGTAAAATCATTGCCACCAGAGAGCGTGTCAAGGGAGAGCTTAAGGAGCTGGGATTTACCTTTCCGGACTCCAAAGCCAATTTCATCTTCGCCTCCCACGAGACCATTCCCGCCCGGGAGATCTTCCGGGCCCTGCGGGAAGCGGACATCTATGTGCGCTACTGGAACAAGCCGCGGATCTCTGATTTCCTGCGCATCACGGTGGGAACGGACCGGGAGATGGACCGGCTGGTGGCATTTTTGAGAGATTATATGGCTGCCCGGGGGTGAGGACAGGGATGGTGCCGGAAAGTTTCGGATAACATTAGAAGAAGTATAAAAAGAAAAAATAGAAGAATGGAGATCATTATGCTGAAGAAATATCTGTTTGTGTTTTTTGTTTCCATGGTTCCTTTGATTGAGCTGAGGGCGGCGGTGCCCATTGCCCTGGGTATGGATTTGCCGGTGCTGCCCAGCTATGTGGTCTGTATTCTGGGGAATATGCTTCCGGTTCCCATTATTTTCCTGTTCGCGAGGAAAGTTCTGGAATGGGGGGCGGACAAACCGGTTATTGGTAAATTCTTCACATTCTGCCTGGAAAAGGGACACAAAGGCGGGGAGAAGCTGAAAGAAAAGGCGGGCAAGGGGCTTTTTGTGGCGCTGCTGCTCTTCGTGGGGATTCCGCTGCCCGGAACCGGGGCATGGACGGGAACCCTGGCGGCCAGTCTGCTGGATATGGATTTCAAGTCCAGCGTGATCGCGGTGCTCTTCGGCGTGGTGCTGGCGGGCATTATCATGGGACTGGCCAGCGCCGGACTGTTCGGCGCGCTGGGGATGGTGTTCTAGTGCGGCGCAAGCATACGCTAAGGGGAATCGGAAAAATGTCGATATATAGACTGCCGGCGCGTACATTGTCTGACGCAAGTCCTGCGCGCGCGGCCCAGGGACTTTAAAAAGGAGAACATTTCTAATGAAGAAAAAACCCGTACAGATCTGCATTTTTTTGATTCTTTCCCTGCTTTTCACATCCTGTGGGCAGGCAGAGACTGCACCGGAACAAGAGAATACAACACCCGTGGAGACCCCGGAACCGGAGCCTGCCCCGCCGGAGACGGAGGAGGAGCTGCGGCAGGCCATCGGGCAGCTTGGCCAGGGAGAGGAGGCGCTGAAGCGGGAGTATTACGAGCAGCTGTTCTACATGGATGTCTTCCAGGAGGCGGACTATGAGGCCTTGGCTCAGCTGTATGCCCACATGGGGGAGACGGCGCTGCAGAGGGATATTCTGTCCAAGGCGCTGCGTCTGTACCCCTCCAGGGAGACAGCGCTGCAGGTAAGCGCTATCGTGGTGGAGGAGAACGGTGAAAACCAGGAGATGGCCGAATTGGCCCGGCAGATCATGGAGGCGCTTGACCTGCATGACACGGCGGCGCTGCGGGAGTTGACGGCCCGGGACGATTGGCGGAGGATTCTCCAGGACGGAATGCTGGGAGTTGAGACAAAAACCCGCTACCGCCAGGGGGAGGACCTGCTGCAGATAGCGGCGGACGGCGCCTGGGCGGAGATCACATGGCTGGGCGCGGAGGGGCGGTTTTGCTTTTACCGGGGAGACGAGCACGGTGCCGTGCTGGGAGAGACTGTCTTAACGGAGAGCGCCTACAGCGGAGCCGTGACCGTGATTCACAGCGACGGGGAGGGAAATGTGACCCGCAGCTACACGGGCACTCTCCGGGAGGGTGTCTGTGTGGAACAGATAAGCATCGAGTACCAGGGAGTGACCTACACAGGGAAGCTGAACGACGACGGCACTACCGCAGAGGAGCAGTACGCAAAAGTGGCGGAGGCGGGAGGCGTGGTTTATGCGTATACCGGAGACGGGAAATCCTATCTGTACCAGGAGAACGCCGACCCCGGTGCTTTTCGCCTGGACGCCGTCTCCTTAGGGCTTCCGGAGTATACGGAATGGAGGTAGGAAATGGGAGGAACAGGAAAAAAGAACAAAATATGGGCCCGGATTCTGGCAGCGCTGCTGACCGCGGTGCTGGCGGTATCGGTTCCCCTGCCTTTCCTGCCCCACGGGGAGGCGGAAGCTGCCTCGGGCACGAAGAACATAACGAATGTAGTCATATTTGTAAAGCATAACAATGATGCCAGCGATATCTTCAATGCCACCGCGGTGGACGGCACGGGACAAATGTGGTCCAACTGGCAGCGGATCAGGAAGATGTACGACGAGGGCAACGGCGCAGGGGGCTACAATAATTCTTTCAGCAGTTATATCCGGGCGGTGACGGAAGGCAGCGTGGAGGTGACGAACTATTTCCCCCAGGAGCGGACCAACAAAACCGGCGTACAGACATTGACCCTGTCCCGAAACAGCTACGGGGGCAGCGATCTGGTGGAGGAAGTGATGGACGCGGCAGCCAGGGGCGACATCAAACTGGACACCAACGCCCACAAGCTGGACAACCAGAAGAGCAATGTGATTGACAATCTGACCATTATCCTGCAGGGGGATACCATAGGCGGCAGCGAGACGGCATTTCATTCCACATATGCCGGGTCAAAGACCATCAACGGCCTGCGCGTGTTTGACTATAATATCATTCCCTCCGGAAGACTGCTTCCCCAGGACGCGGCGCCGGGACATGTGTACTCGGAGCAGGGGGTGATAGCCCATGAGTTCCTGCACACGCTGGGACTGCCCGATCTCTACCGCAGAAATGACGCAAACGGCGAGCCGGTGGGAATATGGGACGTGATGGCCTCGGTGAGCCCGTTTCTGCAGTATCCGCTGTCCTATCTGCGGGCCAGGCAGGGATGGATTACCATGGGAAACATTACCCAGAGCGGCACCTATACCCTGACGGCAGCCTCGGAGAGCGGCGGCACCAAGGTGTTTGCCCTGCGGACGCCCCTGTCCGGCACAGAGTTCATCTGTCTGGAATACCGGAAAAAGAATACTTTCACAACAGGAGCTTTTGAACAGAGGATTCCCGCCAGCGGTCTGCTGATGTACCGGGTTGACACCAAGGTCTACAGCCTGACCAACAGCGAGGGAAAGAATTACATATATGTGTACCGCCCGGATGTGACGGATCCGGAAGCGGCCAGGGACAGAGGGGCCAATGGATTCAACCTGGTCTACGGCGCCGCCCTGGACGGGACTTCCGGGAAGACATCCTACGGCAGCACGGATTTGAATGCGGACTTTACGAAGAATACGCTGTACTATTCCGACGGAAGCAACAGCGGAATACAGATCAGTAATCTCAAGTTGTCCGATGACCAGAAGCAGCTGACCTTTACGGTGACTTTTGCGGACTACAAGGACGCCATATCCTGGGAGAACATGGGGGATGTGGTCAGCAATCAGTGTATCGGGGATCCCTTTGTCTGCACCGACCCGGCTTCCGGGACTCTCTATGCCGGGTTTCTGGAGGAGATTCCGGACAGCAATAGTAAGCAGATATGCGTGAAGCGATGGGACGGGGCTGCATGGCAGCAGGTGGGGACGAAGATCAGTCCGGTTTCCTGGGCGTCCACCGTGGCGCTGGCCGTGTGCGGCGGGGAATTATATCTCTCCTATCAGGACCAGTCCGGCCAGCCTGTGTACTGTAAGCTGGAGAACGGCTCCTGGAAGCAGGTGGCCCGGCATAATGTGTCCAATGCCAAATATATGCAGTTCGCGGTGGACGGTAGCAGTCTCTATGGGGCCTACGAGGACAGCGGAATATGGAAGATCTACGATCTGAAGACCAACAGCCTGGTGAACGACAGCCTGACGGCAGGGGATTTCAGCAATCCGGCCATGCTGGCGTATGAGGGCGGGTTTTATATGATTTACGCGGACGCGAAAGGCGGCGCCACGAAGATTCAGAAGTACAGCGGCGGCGCGTGGAGCACGGTGGATACGCTGTCCGTCCAGCATACCAATATGCATCAGATCGCCCGGCAGGGCAGATCTATCTACGCCTTTGCCGGCGGCGGGGAATACGGCAAGACAAGCGGCGTCATGGCAGTGTTCGACGGGAGCGGCTGGACGAACCATACGATTGCGGACATGAAAGAATTTAATGCGGCGTCCATGGCCATGGTGGGAAATCAGGTCTGTCTGGCCTATTATGACACCGGCCTCAGGAAGACAAAGCTTCTCCAGGGAACAGGCGCCTCTTTCCAGATGATTGCCGACAACCTGGGAACAGGGTCGGACTATGTGGGGATATGCAGTTACGGCTCCAATCTCTATATTGCCACCCGGGCTCAGAATACCACCAACCTGGTCATACGCAGGAAAGTCATACCGGGGGGAGACGTGACGCCGCCCGGCGGGGACGGGGAGGAAAAGCCTCCGGTGAATCCCCCTGCGGCAGAGGAGCCCCGTCTGTTGACCCTGACGCCTCCGGCGGGGTATACCGACAGCCATATCTATATCGACGGGGTGGAATACACGGCTGCTGCAAGCGGGAGCGATTACCGGCTGAAGCTTCCGGATACGTCCGGGCGGACGGCTGTGATGTATTCCTATGACAGCAGGAATATCCCGGTGGGGATGTATGTGTGGAAGCTGTCATGGGAGGGGGAGGTCTGTAAGGCCGTCCCCATGCCAGGACTTCAGAACCTGTTGAGCTACCATGGCTTCTCCATCCGGGTGCAGAGTCCGGCGGGAATCCGCTTCAAATCCGGAATCGACAGGGACTTAAAGCAGCGGCTGATAGCGGGAAATGTGGACGGCTGCAGATTAAAAGAGTACGGAACCTTATTCATCACCAATGAGAACAGGGAGAAATATCCTTTTGTAAAGGACGGGACAAAGGTAGGGGGCGGAAGAGCCTACTGGACGGAAAACGGCAAAGTATACGACAAGGTGTTCGAGACAGTGGCGGGACGGAACCGCTTTACCTCGGTCCTGATCAATCTGGCCCCAAACATGTACGCAAAGGATATCTCTTTCCGGGCATACGCGGTGCTGGAATGCGGCGGACAGGAGCTGATCATATACGGCCCGCCGGTATACAAAAGTGTGTACACCGTGGCAAAGCAGGTGCAGGCCAAGGGAGAGTTCAAGCCCGGCAGCAGCGGGTATCGATATGTGCAGGGAATCATCGATTCTGTCGAGAAAAAATAGTTACTGTTTCCGGGTAGACATAGAGCAGTTCACAGGTCCGGGGAACCGGGCGGATATTGAGGAGAGATAAGGATGAAGAAAAAGCAGTATGTAATGATGGCCGTGACCGGAGGCGCCATATTTGCCGCAGGGTTTCTGGCGGGTACGGTCCGGGATGCCGGCAGACCGCCCAAACAACCCGCAGAAGAGCAGACCGCAGAGGAAAGCCAGGCGGAGGAGAGAGAAGAAATCAGCCCGGAGTCAATGGGATATGTGGCGTCTGACACAATACGGGTGCGGATAGAGGACAATCAGGTGCAGTGGTTTGACGGCAGGCTTTGGCATGAGGCGGCATCTGTGGAGGAGCTGGAGAGAGAAGACAGATTCTGCCTGGCAGCGGAGGCGTTTCAGGTGTTTGACGAGCAGCTGCGCCAGGAGAAAGCGGCACAGCGTCAGGCCCGGGCCGACCAGGATGCTTCGGGGACATTGTCCGTGGGCGTAAAGGAAACGCCGAAGCCGCCGCAGCGCCCCCAGACCCCGCCGCAGGCCCCTGCGGACGTGCCCGAGACCGATCCGAATCCGGCAGACACCGGCGGAGGAAATCCAGGCGGGGGAACATCGCAGCCCGCCAACCCCGGCCCCTCAAATCCAGGTCCCACAACGCCTACAACGCCGGCTACGCCGCCGCCCGTTGCCCCGCCGCCTGCGGACGAACCGGCGGATTCCGGGAACAGCGGCGATACCGGGGACGGGGAAAATATGGAATGGTCGGATGACTATCTGTAAGTGCAGGGGATTTTCGCAAAAGCATTGGAAGACAGATTTGACATACAGAACAGGGGGAGATAAGCTTGAACATCTACCGGGATTTTGCAGACGTCTATGACCGTTTTATGGATAATGTTCCTTATGAGCAGTGGGCGGAGCGCATAGACAGACTGATACAAAAATACGGTGTGTCGAAGCCGGAGCGGGACACGGAGGGACTTCTGGAGTCCGAGCGGAATCTGGTGGTTGACTTAGGCTGCGGCACCGGTACCCTGACGGAGCTGCTGTACGCAAAGGGCTATGACATGATTGGGGTGGACGTTTCCGACAGTATGCTGAACGCGGCCATGGAGAAGAAAGAGAAGAGCGGTTCGGAGATCCTCTACCTGCAGCAGGACATGCGGGAGCTGGATCTGTACAGCACCGTTGGCACTGTGATCAGTGTATGTGATTCCGTGAACTATATTTTGGAGGAGGCACAGCTGCTGGACATATTCTCTCTGGTGAATAATTATCTGTATCCCGGGGGAATCTTTCTGTTTGATTTCAACACGGATTATAAGTACAGGGAGGTCATCGGGGACGCCACCATCGCGGAGAACCGGGAGGACTGCAGCTTTATCTGGGACAACTCCTACGATGGGGACGAGGGTATCAATGAGTACGACCTGACTGTATTCGTCCGGGAGGAGAGCGGAATGTTCCGCAGATTCCGGGAGACCCATTATCAGAGAGGATATTCCGAGGAACAGATGCGGGCACTGATCGAACAGGCCGGCATGACTGTGGTGGAGGCCATGGACGCGGACACCGGGGAAGCCGTCGGGCCAAAGAGCGAGAGGATATACCTGGTAGCCAGATGCGGGAAAGCGCTTCCGGCTGCAGGAGAGTGAAAGCTCGGAATTTAAGCGGGCAAAATCAGGCTTCCGGCAGACAAAGGGGCCGGGCGGCCGCGAGATTCCGTGCAGTTAAGATGAAAAGAGGTGCGAAATGTCAGATTATATGGTGCGCGCCACAGCCGCAGGGGCCCAGATTCGGGCCTTTGCCTGTACCGCGAGAGAAGTGGTGGAGACCGCGAGACGGGCTCATGATACAAGCCCCGTAGTCACGGCGGCCCTGGGGCGGCTCCTCAGCGCCGGGGTTATGATGGGCAGCATGCAGAAAGGCCAGGAGGACCTGGTCACTCTGCAGATCAAGGGGGACGGCCCGGTGCAGGGGCTATTGGTGACGGCGGATTCCAAAGGAGGGGTAAAGGGCTATGCCAATGTGCCGGACGTGATTCTTCCCGCCAACGACAAGGGCAAGCTGGATGTGGCAGGGGCTGTGGGGAGCGGGACGCTTTCCGTCATAAAGGATATGGGTTTAAAGGAGCCTTATGTGGGGCAGACTTTACTGCAGACCGGCGAGATCGCGGAGGATTTGACCTATTATTTCGCCTCCTCCGAGCAGGTGCCCTCCTCCGTGGGCCTGGGAGTGCTCATGGCGCGGGACAATATGGTCAGGCAGGCCGGGGGCTTCATCGTACAGCTGATGCCCTTTGCGGAGGACGCTGTGGTCGACAGACTGGAGCGGAATCTGAGCGGGATTACCTCCGTGACCGCCATGCTGGATGCCGGGGATACGCCGGAACGGATGCTGGAGCGGATTTTGGAGGGGCTTGACTGCCAGGTGACGGACACCTGCCCTGTGGCCTTTTCCTGCAACTGCAGCAAGGAGCGGACGGAGAAAGTGCTGATCAGCCTGGGGAAGAAAGAAATCAAGGAAATGATAGACGAGGGGCAGGAGGTGGAGGTGAACTGCCACTTCTGCAATACCGGTTATCAGTTCAGTGTGGAAGAGTTGAAAAGCATCTACCAAAAAAGCAGGCGGCCCTAGACAGAGACGGCAGGAGCCGGGAGGATATGGGGCGGAAAGGGAAAACGTAAAACCGCACAGGAAAGAGAGGATGGCATGGAGCAGGGATTTATCAAGGTGGCGGCGGTGACGCCAAAGATCAAAGTAGCCGACCCGGTATACAACGCGGGCGTAATCTGCGAGAGGCTGGAAGAAGCCTGGGGGAAAGGCGCGAAAATCATTGTGTTCCCGGAGCTGTGCATCACGGGCTATACCTGCGGGGACTTATTCCTGCAGGAGATTCTGCTGCGCGGGGCCGCGGCGCAGCTGCTTCGTATTGCGGAGTGCACCCAGGGAAAGGACGCGCTGGTGATGGTGGGGCTGCCCCTGGAGCGGGAGGGCAGGCTCTACAATGTGGCCGCCGTGCTCTGGAACGGGGAGATTCTCGGCATGGTGCCCAAGGCCAACATCCCCTCCTACGCGGAATTCTACGAGGGGCGGCACTTTTCCGAGGGAAACTCGGAACCGGTTCCCTTTGTTTTCCAGGGCAGAACGGTTCCCTTTGGCACCAATATCCTGTTTCCCTGCGAGACTGTCCAGGGGCTTACCGTGGGCTGTGAGATATGCGAGGATCTTTGGGTGGCGGACGCCCCGGCGGTGAACCATGCCCTGAAAGGCGCCACGGTCATCGCCAATCTCTCCGCCTCCAACGAGACCATCGGCAAGGACGAGTACCGGGAGCTTCTGGTGAAATCCGTAAGCGCAAGGCTGCTTTGCGGCTATGTGTACACCTCCGCCGGGGAGGGGGAGTCCACCCAGGATTTGGTGTTTGGCGGGCACAACCTGATCGCGGAGAACGGCACGATTCTGGCTCAGGTGAAGAAGTTCACCTGTGAGACTCTCTACGGCGACATTGATGTCCGGAAGCTCCTGGCGGACAGGCGGCGCATGGGGACTTTCGGCAAGGAGCCGGAGGCCGCTTATGTGAAAGTGCCTTTCCGGCTGGAAGTTACGCAGACAAAGCTGGACCGCAGCTTCGGCCCCATGCCTTTCGTGCCTGGGGACGAGGAGAAGCGAAAGAGACGCTGCGAGGAGATTCTGTCCATCCAGTCCTTTGGCCTGAAGAAGCGGTATGAGCATACGGGGCTGAAGACAGCGGTGCTGGGCATTTCCGGCGGGCTGGACTCCACCCTGGCGCTGCTGGTCACCGTGCGCGCCTTTGACCTGCTGGGCCTGGACAGAAAGGGCATCCTGGCGGTGACCATGCCCTGCTTCGGCACCACGGACAGGACCTATGAGAACGCCTGCCTGCTGGCCCGGACGCTGGGGGCCACACTGGAGGAGGTGGACATCAAAGAGGCGGTGACGGTGCATTTTGGGGACATCGGCCAGGACATGGCCAACCATGATGTGACCTATGAGAACGGCCAGGCCAGGGAGCGGACCCAGGTGCTTATGGACATTGCAAACCGCCAGGGAGGCCTTGTGATCGGAACCGGGGACATGTCGGAGCTGGCCCTGGGCTGGGCCACCTACAACGGGGATCACATGTCCATGTATGGGGTGAACGCGGGCGTGCCCAAGACCCTGGTGCGGCATCTGGTGCAGTATTACGCGGACACCTGTGGCGATAAAGCGTTGGCTGATGTGCTGCTGGACGTGCTGGACACGCCGGTGAGCCCGGAGCTTCTGCCGCCTGTGGACGGGGCGATCTCCCAGCGGACGGAGGACTTGGTGGGGCCTTATGAGCTGCATGATTTCTTCCTGTACTATATGCTGCGCTGCGGCTACTCCCCGGCCAAGGTGTAC
>JAAWOU010000016.1 GCA_022799755.1 Lachnospiraceae bacterium | reverse complement strand
ACGGCAAGGCGCATAGGAACTCAAAAAGACGGTACAGCCCTTGTAATCGGGGCTATACCGCCTAATCTGAAATTACTTCCCTCTAACCGTAAACATTTTCTGTGAGGTTTTTCTTTATCGGCTAGGCCATGAATTGTAACTGGGTCAGACGGTTCCGTTGCCGTGGGAAAAATATCTGATTGTGAAATCGGGCAAGTGAGAGTATAATGAACACAGAAAATGCAGACGGGAAAGGAACCGAGCCAATGCAGATACATAAAAATCCCGGGGCGGGAGCTTTTCCGGAGCCTCCCATGAGATCTCGGCAGCAGATGCATGACATCATTTTGGGTTTTGCAAAGTCGGAGGAACGGATTCGTCTGGTGACCTTGGAAGGTTCCAGAACCAACCGAAATATCCCGGCCGATGAGTTCCAGGATTATGATATTACCTTTTTTGTCACGGACATGGATGCTTTCACGGCGGACGACGGTTGGCTCGACGTGTTTGGGGAGAGGCTGATTCTGCAGAAGCCGGAGGACATGGAACTGTTTCCCGCCGAGGAGAGAGGGTATTCTTACCTGATGCTGTTTGCGGACGGCGTGAAAGTCGACCTGACCCTGCTGCCTCTGGAGCTGTTGGAGGAATATTTTACCTGGGATAAACTGGTGGAGCTGCTCTTGGACAAGGACGGCCGGGTACAAAAGCCGCCTGTGCCCACAGACATTGATTACCGTCTGCAGCGCCCCACGGCCCGAATGTTCGATGACTGCTGCAACGAATTCTGGAACACGGTTCCCTATGTGGTAAAGGGCCTGTGCCGCAGGGAGATCCTATTTGCCATAGATCATCTGAACGATGTGGTGCGGAAAGAATTGCTGCGGATGATTTCCTGGATGGCCGGAGCAGAACGGGGATTTGGTTTCAGCCCGGGCAAAAATTACAAATTTCTGGAGCAGTATGTGTCCGGGGAACTGTGGCAGAGGCTGCTTTCCACCTACAGAATGGATTCCTATGGGGATATGTGGACTGCGCTGACGGGCTGTATGAAACTATTTCGAGAAGTTTCGAAGAGAACAGCCCGCCTGCTGGGATATCCGTATCCGGACTATGACGACAAGATCAGCGGTTATGTGGAGCGGCAGGAAAAGAGAAACTTGGCAACCGATTTAGGGAATGAGAGATGATTCTGTTAATTTTTGGCGTGACGAATGTGGGCAAAACAGTTACAGGAGAAATCCTGGCAAAGAAACTAAAATATCCTTTTTTTGATCTGGACGACGAGATCAGGAGGAAATTTCATACCACATTGGAGGAATTTATGAAAAAGAATCCCTGGCCCTATGAGAGAGCCAAAGTTAAGGGCAAGGTGTTAAGGGAAGTAATCGATAACAATGGGGACAACATGGTAATTGCGGTGAGTCCGATTTATTATGCCCGAAAATTTAATTATCTTTTGCAGAGGGAAAATGTCATTGCCGTAGAGCTTCAGGATACGAAAGAGCATATTTTCGAAAGACTGGTTTTTTCCGATGAGAATGATCAGGTATATGAGGACAATGAATATAAGGAAACCCACAGAGACCATTATTTAAGAGAAATCCGGGAAGATATTCAGTATGTTAAGGCAACGTTTAGCAAGATTCAGTGGAAGTACTTTGTGGATAATAAATCACCGGAGCAGGCCGCGGAGGAAATCGCACAGTTGTTTCCTGAGAAAATCCGGGAAAAGCGTGCCTCCGGCATAGAGTATACACAGCAGGAATGAGCCAAATGCCATGAGCGGGCTTACATCAATTGAAAAAGGAACGAAACGATAAATATGCAGATCAATCGCGAGGATATGTTGGAGCTTACCAGAAGAATGACCGTGGCCAGAAACTGCTTCGGCAGAATAGCAGGAGCCTATATGGATGAGGAAAGCTTTGTGGACGGCACATTCAATACACATTTTCAGAAGCTGTCAGGCGCGGATAAGGCAAAGCATCTAAAGCTGGCAAAGGCCGTGCTTTTTGCGGATACAAACCGGGCTCTGAAAAATTACCGCTTTGGGCCGGAAAGCAGGCGTCCGGGGAGCATCTGGCAGCTGCTCATGGCGCTTCGGGAGTGCGAACTGAAGAATGACGCTCTGCTGCTGTCCCTGTATGAATATATAGGAGAGCGGTACCGGCCAGGCTTTTCCTATGGCATTTATATTTTTCACGGGAATTACGACGTGCCCCTGAAAGGAAGCGATAAGGTGCAGCAGCGGGAGTCGGAAGAGGTATACAATTTCCTGATCTGCGCCATCTGCCCTGTAACAGGGGATTATGAAGCAGGGGAGCCTAAAGCGGGCTTCCTGTTTCCGGAATTCCGGGACAGAACCGGGGAGACGGAGGGCATCAATCTGTTTTCCGCAGAGGAGCGGCATGAATGGATGGCAAAGATGCTCTTGTAACCGGATGGAGCCTACGCGAAGTATCGTATGACACTTCAGGAAGTATTCGGCAACTTCATCCTGTCAAGGCAGCTTGCCGTTTTGTCCCAGAGGACCGTAACTGCCCATAGGGATTTCATTTCCCCTTTCATGTCCTTTGTGGTCCGGCCAGTCCGTTTCCGGACGTCCGCCAGGGAGATGTCCATGATTTTTTCTCCCACACACCCAAAAAAGAACCGTCCCCAAGGCTCATATGTCCTCAAAAACAGTCCTTACAATGCGCCATCAGGGGCTCGAACCCTGGACACCCTGATTAAGAGTTACATAGTGGGCTGGCTACAAGTGTTTTTTTGCAGCTTGTACTCTGGGGCTGCATGTGGTATGATGATATCATTCCCATTGTCAGGTATAGGTTGAACAACATGTCCGTAGATGTGCGTGGCAGGCCTCTGCGGACGAAAGGATTTCCCTGGCCGTGCTTGCCTAGCGGCCAGGGCCCTTTCATTTTCTGGGTTAATAAATATTAATTTTGTATCTTGTAATCAGGAAATGCATATGCTATAATGTCCTCAGACAGAGGAAGTTGATAAGTCCATTGCAAAAGAATGAGCCCCCTTGGCGCTGGTGACGCCTTGGGGGCTCTTCTTCGTTTTTTCGGGCGGTGAAGAGTCCGCCAGGCTTTTATTTGTTACCCGGGTCGTGCCTGTCAAGCCATTTGCCGATATAGAGACAGACTATACCAGCCGCGACCGACACGAGAAAGTTGATAAGTATCTCCATTGCTTCACCTCCTCCCATTGCCTGGGTTTCGGTTCGGGCAACGTAGACATTATATCACATGATCTGACATTGTTCTACTCTTTTTTGTCTGCTGGCGGCCGCCCTTGCTACGTTTTTTCACCCTGCGGCGCTGTCCGGCTCCGCAGGGTGTTTTCTAATTATCGTTACCAGCGTTTTTTATATCCCTCCTCAAATGGTGAATCTTCATCTGATGGATATATGTTATAATCATCGTCTGGTTCAAATGGTTTCCACATCTGGTATTTTAGTCTTTGTTTTTTTCCTGTACCTTTTTCAAAACCTAGATTAAAGCTTTCCTTTGCTTTTTCCGTAAAATTTGTGTCTTTGTCTGTGGTTATTGTTACTAGAGTCTTTATTTCTCCATGTTCTTTTTCGTACTCCTCTATATGTTTTTCGATAAGCCATTCCAACTCTTTTGCAATTGATGAATGGATATCTGTCAGTCCGTCTCGGACTGGTGCTTGGATTTACTGCATCTCTGCCGATGGCCTGAAACATATGCACATGGTTCTGGAGGACGTAAAGACCATGCGGTTCTCTGCAGTGAAGAATAGTTATGCTCCGGGCACGCATTTTGAACCTACAAAAGGCAGTAAGGAACAAGCTGAAGATTATATCAATAAGCGCGGTAAGTTTGAGGAGAAAGGTGAAAAGGTTATTGCCACTTCCCGGCATGGCGAGATTAAGGGTTGCCAGGGTCAGCGCAGGGATTTGGAGGTCATAGAGGAACTCTTGAATTCCGGTAAGTCTCCTAGAGAAATTATGGCCATGTCCCTCTCTTATCGCAGATATGAGGATATCATAGTCTCCGCTTACCGTGACAAGTGCCGTCAGGATGTCGGGCATTCCCGCGAGGTTGATGTGGTGTGGCATTTTGGGCAGAGCGGTTCTGACCAGGTCTATTTCATGACCGACTATGGCACCGGCTGCTTTGACGGCTACATGTGCCAGCCTGTGCTCTTCATGGACGAATATCGGGGACAGTTCTCCTATAACTTCCTCCTGACTCTGCTGGACGTATATGTTTCGGATGTCCATTCGCGCTATCATAATGTCTCTACCCTCTGGAATGAGGTTCATCTGACTAGTGTTTATGCTCCGGAACAGGTCTATAACCGGAATGTCCAGGACATGTCGGAGCGTTCCATTGAAACCTTTGACCAACTTCGCAGGCGTATTCGTACCGTTATGTATCACTGGAAAGATGATTCCGGCTTTCATCGGTTCTCCCTGCCTATGTCTAAATACAAAGACTGCTCCGATATGATTCGCAATGCGGGGCTCTCCTGCAGGGACTCCTTTCTGCCGCTCCCTCCTGGCGTCGTTGCTCCATTCGATAAGCGGGGTGCCATATGACGGTTCAGGAAGCATTTGACAACTTCATCCTGTCAAGACAGCTTTCCGATCTGTCCCATAAGACCATAACTGCCTATAGGGATTTCGTTTCCCCTTTCGTGGCCTTTGTAGGCCCCTCCAGGCCGTTTCCGGATGTGCGTCAGGAAGATGTCCAGCAGTATATCCTGCGGCTCCTGAAGAAGCCCCTTAGCCGCTCCACCCGGGCTACTTACGTACGCCATGTGAAAATATTCCTCCGCTGGGCCCAGGCAGAGTATGGAGCGTCCTATGATGCTAGGAAAGTGAAAGTGCCAAAGTCCCCAAAACGCGAGGTTCGTATTTACACAGAACCGGAGGTCAGTGCCATCTTTGGCTCTATCACTGCGGAGTCCGACTGGATGGTTCTGCGCAATAAATGCATTATCGCCCTCATGTATGACAGCGGCCTGCGCCAGTCTGAAGTCTGTACGCTCCGCCGCTCCCGGATATCCTATGCCGATAACCGGATGGTTGTTCGTGGTAAGGGCGATAAGGAGCGCACGGTTCCGCTGGGCCTCCTGACACAGCGTTTCATGAATGGCTATGTTGCCATGTGTCCTTATCATTCGGATGTGCTCTTTGTAAACCGCCGCGGAGAGTCCCTGACCGGGAATGCTGTTAAGCTTATGGTTGCCAAACTGGCTGGCCGCCTGCCCTTTGAGCTTTCTTCCCATAAACTCCGACACAACTTCGCCACCAATTACTGCATTGATCAATATGAGCACAAGGGTCAAGTGGACATATATCGCCTCATGTACATCATGGGCCATGAGGATGTTGAAACCACCAGGCGCTACCTCCACTTTGCCTATGAGGTCATAGCAAGCCGCGATTCCATATCCCACTTGGACAAGTTGGGGCTTTCGGATCCGGGCGCGGAGTCCTGACTGCCATGTCGCCTTGATATGGCCCTGCAGGTTCCGTTTCCGGATTTTCTTTATCGGTTTTCGGTCTGGTTCTGCAGTCGTCTTTGCGTCTTTTTCCACTCTCTTATCCGTTATCTCCCATGCCCGCCGGCACTACCTGATTTTTTCCGCATCCTCCTCCGGCCACAAAAAAAGAACCGTCCCCAAGGCTCATATGTCCTCAAAAACAGTCCTTACAATGCGCCATCAGGGGCTCGAACCCTGGACACCCTGATTAAGAGTCAGGTGCTCTACCAACTGAGCTAATGGCGCATCTCTTATGTGCCGCATTGCTTTGCGGTGTCTCTCACAAGAACAAAATAAATTATATATGATTACGTCCATAAATGCAAGTGTTTTTTGCAAATTTTTTAAATTTTTTTAAAAATTTTTTCAAAGCAAAATCAGTACGAAATTTTCCCTTTCAGGGCTGAGAGAAACTGCTCCGATCAGACTTATTTGGCTTATTCCAAATCACCAGGCCTTTTGTCGCTCTCCGGCCCCCGCAGCTGCCTCCGAAGCAGCGGCACCTCAAACGCCAGCATCACAGCCCACCCCGCAAAGTTGGCCCAGGCCAAACTCACGAACCCAAGGGAAAACACCATCAGCAGCACCCACACCGCCGCCACCCGTCCCAGCATGTTCATGAACGTGCTGTACAGCGTGACTTTCAGATCCCCCATCCCCCGGAAGAACCCCTGTATCCCGTTGGTAAACCCCGGCAGCAAGTACATCACCGCGATCCTTTGCAGATAGGACACGCCCAGCGAGACCACCTGCGCATCCTCCGCCCCGGTGAACAGTTCCATGATTGCAGGCGCCCCAAGCAGGATCACAAGGCAGATGCCCACGGAATAGGCCGCCTCGATCCCGATCCCGATCCGAAATCCCCGTCTGATCCTCTCCCGATGCCCGGCCCCCTTGTTCTGGGCGATGAAAGTGGTCATGGCATGGCCGATGTTCTGCTGGGGCGTGTAGGCGAAGTCGTCCACCCGGTTCACGGCGGTAAAGGCAGCCATGACGCTGACCCCCTGGGTGTTCACCATGGCCTGTATGATCGCTTTCCCCACCTGCAGGCAAACCTGCTGCAGGGCGCTGGTGCTGCCGTAGGACACCGTCTGTCCCAGAAGCTTTCTGTCGAAGACAAGCCAGCCTTTCCCCAGTTTCAAAAGGGGCACCTTTCGATTGATATATATGCCGCAGAGCAGACAGCAGACCGCCTCGCTGGCCACTGTGGAAACCGCGCTGCCCAGCACCCCCAGCCCCAATGCCGCCACCAGCAGCAGATCGCCGAAGACATTCAGCACCGCGCTGATCATCAGGAAATACAGCGGGGTCCTGCTGTCCCCCAGAGCCCGCAGGGTATTGGCCAGGAAATTATAGATAAAGGTGAACAGGATGCCCAGAAAGACTATCCGCAGATATGTCCCCGCCTCCCCCATCACCTCCTCCGGCACCCGGATTAGCCCAAGCAGCGGCTCCGCCAGCAGGACGGTCAGCAGAGAGAACGCCAGCGAAAAGCCGCAGCCTGCCAGAAACGTGGTGCTGATCTGACGGGACAGCAGCGCGTAATCCCTGGAGCCGTACTGGGAGCTCATCAGGATGCTTGCCCCCATGCACAGGCCGCTGATAAATAAAAGCGCAATGTTCATCAGGGGCGCGGCGGTCCCTACCGCAGCCAGAGCCTCCTCCCCCACATATCGTCCCACAATGACGGAATCCGCCGCATTGTAGGTCAGCTGAAACAGGTTGCCCAGCACCAGCGGCAATGTGAACGCCGCCAGCGGAAGCGCGATTTTTCCCTCTGTCATGTCCCTCTTCTGTGCCATATGGCCTCTGCCCCCTTGCAGCCTTTCTTCCCCGCCGCCTAAATCCCTTTTTCCCCATAACGAAAGCCAATGTATATGAAATCACATACATTGGCCTGTGCGCAAATCCTTTTCTCGCGATTATCTCCGCAGCTTCTTCAGCGCCTTTTCGGCAATCAGGCACTCTCCGTGCTCCTCCAACTGTGCGGTCTGGCCGGGCTCGGCCGCATAGAGGCTTGCGAACTCCATGGCCTGTATACAAGCCCTGCTGTAGCGCTCATAGGAAGCGCGGCCCTTTAACAGATACAGGAAATAGAGTCCGTCCATCACGTACACCCTGCTTTCCACCTGCAGATTGGAGGGCAGCATGGAAGCGAACTCGATGATTCTGCCCAGTTCCGCAAAGGCGAACACGGCAAAACCGGGCCGGCTCTCCTGCTGTTCCCTGCCTCTCTTGGTCCCCTCTGCCGCATTCTGGTTCTTGTCTTTCGCCGCAGCATCGGCGCTCTCCTCCCCGGAGTCAGCGCTCCCGGCTCCGATCTTCTCCCGGGTTCTCTGTAGAATCCGCTTCATCTCCCTGAGACACTCTATGAACTGGTCGCTCTCCTTAATCTCCGGATCCCTGTCCGAAAAGGTCAGAATCAGTCCCTGGTCCGGCAGCATCATAATCTGCAAATCAAAGGCGAACTTAGGCGGCTTGTATCCTACCTCCTCCGCAGCCTGCTCGATGATCTCCTGTACGACTTCCCTGGCCTTGTCGCTGCGCATAACGAAGTCTTTATAATCAATCTCATATTCTTCCAATTCCTCATTGGATAGGAAGCACTTTACCGTCTTTTCATCTACTCGTTCAATTCTCATATCATCATCCTCATAAAAATGCACCTACCACATAACCACATTCCTATGATATCATGATATTCAAAATTTTTCAATTATATAAGTTTTCCATTCTGCGCATTATTTTATACCCTTTTTTATACAATTTTTCCGGCCCGTCTACATCTCCAGGCCATAGCCGCTGACTTTCCAGCCGTCCTGCTCTTTCACAGCGGATATGCTCAGGTTCTCCAGATAGTCCGCCCGGGCCCCGGGCCGGAACTCAGCCCAGATTTCCACGGTATCCCCCACTTCCGTCTCCCCTATATCCAGCCCTTTCAGGGTCACAAGCTCCACCTCCGCCGCCGCATGGCCGTCCTGCCCATCCGGAAATGTCTCCACGTCCCCTGCGTAATCCGCTGCCAGATATTGTGCAAGTTCTGCCGTCTCTCCCGTCAGATAAGCCTCCCAGAAAGCCAAAGCCATCCTCTCCAGCTGCCACCTGTCCGACGAAAGACTCGGTTTTTCCTCCGACAGCACGATGAAGTTTGCTGCGATGGCAGACAGGACAATGCCAAAACCCTCCTCGTATTCCGGTTCTGCCGGATAGACATAGTGGAACGTCATAATTCCGTCTCCGCTTCCGCCCAGCCTGGCGGTCAGAAGCATGCCGTCATATTCTTTTGTCAGGATGCCGTCCTGTTCTGTCCGGGCATAACCCTCCGCCTCCAGGATTTCCCGGACCTGTTCCCCTGTATTCCCTCTGTAATCCGTCACCCAGAACCGTACCCGCTCATTGAGTTCATACATCCATCCATTGGATTCGTCCGTTTTCCACCCCTCCTCGGGAATCAGCAGACAGAACCCCTCCCCCCTGTACAGATATGCCGGCTCCTCCTGGAGAATGCCCTCCTGCATATAGCTGATCCTGCCGCCGTCAGCCCCTGTTGCGCTCTCTTCGGCTGCGGACCGGTCCTCCATGACTTCACTTTCCCCGGGCGCTCCCAAATCCACTGCCGTCATATCTTGATCCCCGTTTGCCTCCTGGGACTCTCTCAGGGGCGGATCCATGGGCAGTCCGTCCCCGGCATCGCCGTCGGGCTCTGCGCCCCAGGCACCGTCCGGGCCCTGCGCCGGATCCTCTTTGGCTTTCGCCGTCTCTGCAGAGGTGGCGAACACCAGCGCCATACTTGCCACCAGCATCAGCGATGCCATAACGGCCACATTTTTTATTTTCTTATATTTCATGATCAGGCTGACTCTCTCTTCGATGGCATTTTTGCTGAACCCGTTGTACAGAGGCAGCAGCACGCGCTTCTCCTCCATCCCGATCAGCGTCATGGCGTATCCCGCCCTGGCCTCCTCGCCGAAACGGCGCAGAACGCCCTCGTCGCAGGCAAGCTCGATATCCCGGTTCGTCAGCCCGCACATGATCCACACCAGCGGGTTGAACCAGTGGATGCATAGAGCTGCCACCATAGCCAGCTTCAGCACCGCGTCACAATGGCGAATGTGCACAAATTCATGCTGGAGAATATACTTCAGTTCACGCCCGCTGTCCTCCAGCGCCCTGCGTGGAAGCAGGATCACGGGACGCAGGCATCCATAAGTCAGCGGCGCCAGAATTGCGTCCGACTGTCTGACCGAAATCCTCCTGGTCAGCCCCTTTCTCCCTCCCCGGCAATCATCCAGCCACTGCAGCACCTGCCCGTCCTCCACGGGCAGGGCCTCGCGAAATCTCCTCAGACTGCGAAAGTATGCCGCCGCGAAGAACACCATCAGGACCACAGCTCCGGCGCACCAGATTGCAGGCAGTATCGGCATCCCGCCCCCTTTGTCCGCAGGCGCCCCAGGCTGTCCCAGCGCCAGTTCCTGTACCATGGTCCATGCAGGCGGATTTCCCGTGAACGTCACACCCTCCCACATCTCTCCCGCATACTGGTCCGACACGCTCCTGCTCTGGGCTGTCTGCAGAAAAGTGTACAGGCTGAACACGGAGGAGAACGAAAAAGGCACCAACAGCCGGACCAGCACCAGGCTCCAAAGGACGGTCAATGTCCTCTTGGGCAGTTTATCCAGCCACAATATCCGCACCGCAACGATGACCAGTATCATCACAGCCCCACAAAAGCTTCGTTGAATCAGTCCCACAGTCATCCCCTATTTTCCCTCCTCCACAATTCTCTTTAATTTGCCAATCTGCTCCTTGGAAAGCGCCTTTCTGCTCAGCAGGGATGCAAAAAGCATATCCGCCGATCCGTCATAGATTCTGTCGATCAGTTCATCCGTCTCCGAGGCCTGCACCTGTTCCTTGGAAACCAGCGCGCGGCACAGGAAATTCGGTTCCACGCGCTCAATGGCTCCTTTTTTAATGCATTTCTTGATCACGGTATATGTGGTGTTTATATTCCAGCCCACTTCGTCTTTCAGGATATCCGAGACATGCTTTGCCGTGGAATCTCCCTCCCTCCAAAGTACAGACATGACTTTCAGTTCCGAGTCAAATAATTTCATGTCCGATCCGCATCCTTTCCCGATCCGATTTCCTAGCTGTTTTCCTATCTCCGCTCTACGCGGTCCAGCGGAAAATCCGTCGTTGCTTCAGGTTCCCCGATACTACTGCAATAGTTTTATATTTTCATACTATCACAATCGTAAGACCCTGTCAATACTATTGCAGTAGTTTTTCCGTTTTTGCGGATTTCACCTTACCGTTCACGGGCAGCTCCGCCTGGTGTCTTCGCGGGCATTACCCTCGGCCCATAGGCCGCGGCTCTTTCAGACCCGCAGCCGCATCCGGCTCAGCACCGCCAGAATCTCATATTTCCTGGGCATATCCATCCATCTGGAGCACTCAGAAAAGAAAGTGGAATAGGCATCCTCCAGCCCTGCCTCCCCGATTTCCTCCAAAAGCCGCTCCACTTCCCGCTCTCTGCAGATCCATCGGGCCGTGTCCCCCGGCGTCTGTCCCTGGGACTGAAAGGTCCGGAAGCGTTCCAGTGGGTTTAGCCGATTGATCAGCTTCCTCACCAAAAAGGCAATGGCATTCAGCTGGGGAATGGTGGCGATGTCGTGGAGCATGCGGATATCGATCTGTTCCTCCCCCAGAATCAGAAATCCCAGGTCAGACACTTTCAGTATCTCGGTAGCGGAGTCCTCCGGCCGGGTGCTCAGGCGGGACGCATCGATTTCGTCCCGGAAGCTGAAGTCAGCCGGCTCCAGCGCCTGACGCTCCTTTGTTACTGTTTCGCTGCCGCACCGCTCCTCGGGTTTGATCGGGTCTTCGCTCCGAAAGCCATCTGCCGCTCCCAGTGTCCGGGGCTTGTCCGGATCCGGCCCGAGCCTTTCCTGCAGCGCTTTCGCCTCGGCGGTCACCTCACCTATGCCGTAATCCTTCATCATATAAATACGGTCTGCCGCCTGCAGATATTCGCTGCTGCCTCCGATCACCAGAATGGTGGACACACCCTGTCTCTCTGCCAGCTCCCCCACCCGCTCCACAAAGGGCGTGATGGGCTCCCTTTCGATCAATGTCTTCATGACAGCGTCCTGGATCATGAAGTTCGTGGCGGATTTGTCCTCGTCAATCATCAGAAGCTTCACGCCCCATCCCACCGCCTCCATGATATTCGCCGCCTGGGAGGTGGAGCCTGAGGCATGCTCCGTGGAAAAGTCCGCCGGATTTCCTCCCGGAATCCATTTGATAAAAGGGGACAGATTCACATGACGGATGCTCCTGCCGTCCTCCGCTGATATTTTCATGGCGGAGGAGTCCGTTATCACAAGCTCCCTGCCGTCCCCCTCCGTATGATCATAGATGCCGGCGCTCAGAGCGTCCAGCAGCGTACTTTTGCCCGAATACCCGCCGCCCGTGATGACGGTGACCCCTTTCCGGAATGCCATGCCTCTGATCCCGGCTATCTCCACCTCGTCCTCCGGGGTGGATTGAAACGGCACTGCCCCTTTCATGGGAGCACCGCTGCCTTTCTCCCTGGGCAGTATGCTTCCGTTGGCCACAAAGGCACAGTAATCGCTGTCCCTGAGCCATGCGCGGATTGCCTGCTGTCTGGCGTAGAGAGTCAGAGCCCGCCTCAGCCCGGCATGGTCGAATTCGTTTATAAAACAGTTCACCGCCTCCGGCAGATCCCTGCCCAGCATCTGCGCTGCTTTCTTGTGCTTGCCCAGGGGCAGCTGCACCTGGAGCATGATGCTGACGCAGGTGTAGGCCGGTACCTCCATACCCCCGTCAACAGGAACGATCCTGCAGCACGCAGCCGTGTTAGAGTCCTTGCCGTTATCTCTGAGCCCGTCCAGAATTTCTACCGTGTCCCCTTTCAGGATCCTGTAATACTTCTGCGGTACCACTTTCACCGCAATCACATTCCGGGCCAGCACCTGGCTGTCTGGCTCATAGATAAAGTAGTGCCCGTTCTCCCTGGCCGTGCGCTTGCGGTTGTCGTTCTCCTCATTCAGAGCTCTCACATAGGGCAGGAAAGCGCGGAATATATAGTCCAACGCGGCCACCCCCGCCTCCTCCAACTTCAGAAAGTGCATGGGAATATGAATCACCACCGTGGGCTTCGACAGTTCCAGCCGATTGCTCTTGGTGATTTCATACCCGATTTCCCCGTCCCAGTACAGGGCATGGTTGTGCACAATCGGGTCCTTGTCCATGTAAGTCTCGCACATCCTGCCCTCATACATCTCCTCATAGGTCTCGTCGGCAGGTTTCATGTTCAATAAATAATATTTTAATCTCTTCAAATTCTGTTCTCCTTTTTAGAGCCGCCGTGCGCTCTTTGGTTATAATTGTTTTGTAAGAATTCTTGCTTCCCTGATATCCGTTTTCCATCATCCATCCCTTTTTTTCTCTCATAATCATCACCTTATCCTTTCCTGAAATCCCTCTTGCGCAGCCCAAAGGCCGCGGCCGGTTGTCATGGCTGCCGTTTCCCCGACGCCCTGTTTTTTCCGTCCGCCGCGCCTGTTTTTGCGCGCAAAAAAGGCACACCATTATGTGTGCCTGTGGTCCACAGCTGTTCATAAAGGTACTTAAAATACGGCATCCGAAATGCCCTCTGTTCAGTTGATTCGGTTCACCGTCCTCATACTTTTTTTCATATCACATTTCCTCCTTCAACTGAATTTTAAGTACTAGGGTCAGTATAGCACCAACCCCTGAAAATATCAAGAATTATTTTCAGGGCTTTTGCCTATTCCAGCACGTCAAACGCGGCTCCGCAGGCCCAGGGGCTTCCGATATCGCAGCGGCCGTGATGGTACCGGCGCGACACCGTCTCCCCCTCTCCCTCCACCACATCCACCTTAATCCGGCTGTCTCCGGCCCGGGTACAGCCGTCCAGCAGTGCGACCAGCGCCTCCACGTCCACGTCGGAATCAATTGTCCTCTTTTCATCCATTGTCTCATCCTCCTCGCTTGCCATCATTATACCACTTTCCGCTCTCCCGGGCCAATAAAATCAGCAAAAAATACTTATTTTGCACGAAAGCACCTCACGGAACCGCCTATAAAAAAATAACCGGCAAAAGACTGAAAAATCCAAAATCTGCGCCATCCCTTGCAAAGAATTCTCACCTGTGATAAAATGACAATGTCTACAGCAACGTGATAGCAAAGGTGCGGCAGTCTCCTCCGAAATCACATCCAATGAAAACATGAGGAAAACAAATGAATGAATTAAAGCTCAACAACAAGCGAACCGTCCTGGTGGGTCTGGCATTCCTGTCCATCTGCGCTTTCTGGCAGATGTACGACAGCGTGGTGCCGTTGATTCTGAGAGAGACTTTCGGCATGGACGAGTCCCTGACCGGCATCATCATGGCCACGGACAATATACTGGCTCTGTTCCTGCTGCCTTTTTTCGGCGGACTGTCGGACAAGACCCATACGAAACTGGGCCGCCGCACTCCCTATATCCTTGCGGGTACTGCGGGCGCAGTGATCCTGATGAATCTGTTGCCAGCGCTGGACAACAGCTATTCCCGCGAGGCCGCGTCCTATAAGCTGGTGACTTTCGTCATCGTGCTGGGGCTTCTCCTGATCGCGATGGGAACTTACCGTTCCCCTGCGGTGGCTCTGATGCCGGATGTGACCGCAAAGCCTCTGCGCAGCAAGGCCAATGCTATCATCAACCTGATGGGGGCCGTGGGAGGCGTCATCTACCTGGCGGTGGCCGCTCTGCTTTACCCCACCTCCAAAGTGGCCGGCCTGAGCCATGTAGACTATCAGCCCCTGTTCATCGTGGTGTCTGTCATCATGGCGGCGGCTGTTATCGTATTGCTGGTCACCGTCAAGGAGCCGGCCCTGGCCCGGGAGAACCAACAGCTGGAGCAGCGGCACCCCGAGTGGAATCTGGCCCAGGATGACGGCAGCGGCACCGAAACTCTTCCCGCGCCGGTGAAGCGAAGCCTTGGTTTCCTGCTGGCCTCCATCGCCCTGTGGTATATCGGCTACAACGGCGTCACCACCTGGTTCACCACCTATGTGGCCCAGGTCATGGGCGAGGGCTTGGGAGGCGCGTCCACCTGCCTGCTGGTAGCTACCGCAGGAGCCATAGTCTCCTACATCCCCATCGGCATCGTAGCCTCCAGAATCGGCCGGAAGAAGACCATCCACGCCGGCATCATCCTGCTGGCCTCCTGTTTCCTGGCCGGTTTCTTTCTGACCACCCTGTTCTCCTCCATCAATGTCATCATGTTCGCGGCCTTTGCGCTGGTGGGGCTGGCATGGGCAGCCATCAACGTAAACTCCCTGCCCATGGTGGTGGAGATGTGCCGCGGCAGCGATGTGGGAAAATTCACAGGCTATTATTACACGGCCTCCATGCTGGCCCAGGTCATCACGCCGGTCTTGGCAGGCTCTCTGATGAAGAGCGTCAGCTACCAGATTCTCTTCCCCTACGCCGCTTTCTTCGTAACCCTGAGCTTCATCACCATGTGCTTCGTCCGCCATGGGGACAGCAAGGCCCAGGCCAAGAAAGGGCTGGCGGCTTTTGAAGACATGGACGACTGAGATTCCCTGCCCTGGACTGCCAAAAAACGGTCGGAGAAAGACCGGTCGATAGTCTTCCCGGATGACAGGCGCTGGCCGTAACACCCGAAGTACAGGGACAGCCGGCCAGTTCAGGGAGTAGGGTCTGCGAGAATACCAGCTTCCAGAAAGGAATGTTACAATGATAATCATATTCAGGATACTTTTGGCAGCTCTTATCATTGCCGTACTCTGGTGCCTGATGCTGCTGCCCAGGCGAAACCACGCCGGCTGGAAAAATCTGACCGGCGTCAGATACGCCCACCGCGGTCTCCACGACATAGAGCAGAACATCCCCGAAAACTCCATGTCTGCTTTCCGCAGAGCCGTGGAAAGAGGCTTCGGCGCAGAACTGGACGTGCATCTGATGGCGGACGGCCAGCTGGCTGTGGTCCATGACAGCGACCTGGCCCGGGTCTGCGGTAAAAGTGCTGTCATCGAGACCCTCACCTCCGGGGACTTAAAGGACTATCCCCTGAAAGGCAGCCACGAGACCATCCCGCTCCTGCCGGAGGTTCTGGCCCTGTTTGAAAAAAGGACACCGCTCATCATTGAGCTGAAAGTCGAAAACGGCAATGCCGCCGCTCTGACAGATGCCGTGATGGCGCTTCTACAGGGCTGGAACGGCGCCTGCTGCATCGAGTCCTTTCATCCGGCGGTGCTGCTGCATCTGAAAAAGCACTATCCGGCTGTCATACGCGGACAGCTTTCCGAAAACTTCCTGCGCAGCAACTCCGGCGCGCTTACATGGCCCGTGCGAGCCATACTGACTTTGCTGCTGACCTCGTTCCTCACCCGGCCTGACTTTATCGCTTACAACTACATAGACCGCTCCTGTCCCAGCCTGCGCCTCATGAAGCGCCTCTACGGTGTCCGCGAAGCCGGCTGGACCATCCGAAGCAGAGAGACCCTGGAAATCTTGGAACGGCAGGGAGTCATGCCGATCTTCGAGGGCTTCATGCCCTAAAAGCACACGGCCTGCGGGGAGCCTGTATCATCGGCTCAAAGGCCGTGGTGTCAAACCATATCTCCGGGCAAAAGGGATGGGAATGAGAATAGATACGGAGTCTTAAGTTCTTCATAATCAAATATTCCCTCTCCTGTTATTTTTCTTTAGCCCTACCGCTTTTCATCCTCTCTTTCTCTTCCTAAAGCCACTGCTTCATAGTTGTACTCACCACTGAGTCCTGTTGACGGCAATCTTGACAAAGTTCTTCTCCATCCCCAATGACTTTACCCTAAAGCCCACGAGACCCTTATAAATCGGGCTCTGGCCGCTATTTTAAATTGACCTATCCATTCTCAAAAGATGGAATTTTTACCGAAAAACCAGTAAAATGTTACTGACGGCATTTTTCATGCCCATAGAATGTTTTACAGCCCAAACCGCCGCAAACCCTTGATTTTACAGCAAAAAACAACCCCGATGAATCTCTCCACCGGGGTTCTGAAGCAGGGCTACAAGGATTCGAACCTTGAAATGACGGAGTCAGAGTCCGTTGCCTTACCGTTTGGCGATAGCCCTATGTCTTTCCACTTGGAATATTATACACGAAGTATTTCCATTTTGCAATACCCTAATACAAATTTTTTTCTTATTTTTGGAACAATTTTTGGAGCCAATTATTTGCCAAAATAAATTCCACCTCTCAATACAAAACTGCGGAAGTTACTTTGGCAAACTATTCTTTTTTAAATCCTTATTCTTCTATTTCTTTTTCCACGTATCGCTTCCGGAGAAACAGGTACAATATCGTCAGCAGGATCCCGGAAGTCAGCAGAATCATGCCCACCGGCGCATATATCCTGGCCCGCCGCAGCTTCTCTGTGGCATATACGATCATCAGCGGTTCACCCATGGCGTCCACCTCTTCCTGCGAGTATTCCAGCCCATCCCGCAGATATTCCGCCAGCAGATACGGAAGCCTCCCCTTGGCACTCGTCACATAGCCCTCCACAGGCACCGGAGATGCCGGCAGGATTCCGTCCGACATATACTGCCAGGTCTCCTCCCATAGCGTCTCCATGGCCTCGTACCTGCTTTCCGGTACTTCCAGAATCAGCATCCCGTCCAAAGTGGGCAGCGCGTAATAATAACCGCTGATGTCTTTCCCGTCAAAGTCTGACAGATTGGCGAAGCAGTCATAGACATACGGTACCTGCCCCGTCACATGCATACCTTCCCTAGCTCCTCCGTTCTCCATAAGGTATTCCACATCATACCCCGGCTTTAGCACAGTCCAGAAATCCCTGCCGTTGCCCAAAAGGAGGACGATTCCCGCTACACACAGTCCTCCAATCAGCCCCCACACCAGCATCTTCGCCAAATCCTCTTTCCAATCGTCTCTCCAGTTGGCCGCCATCCCTGTCCCTCCCCGTGATTTTCAGCATCTGCCCGTACGCATCTATTTTCCAAAAGTCTCCTGTATCCACCCACGGAGCTTCGCTATGGTATCCACAATCTCCTGACTGGCCAGGTTCGTCGGCATCGTCACGGTCCCGCGCTCCTCCGGCGTCAAAGTGAAAGAAATGCTTTTCAGGCCCCTGACCTCCACCCCGGGCAGCCACTGATCCAGCCAGGGAAACGCGCTGCCCGCTTTGTCAAGGAGGTCCGCCGGATTCTGTGCCTGAAGCTCCATCCGCGCCCAATCCGCCTTTCCTCCATAAATTACCTCAAAGCAAAGCCGGGCCTCCTCTGTATCCAGCGTAAACCGATACCCCTCCCCCTGCTTTTCCCTGGACATCATGGCAAACAGGAGGAAATATTCCTTTGCTGTAATGCTTCTGCGGGCTTGCTGCAGGCGCAACTCCGTATACGCGCTCAAATCCGCTCCGAACAGCTTCTCCACCTGCTCCAGTGTCAGATACACAGTCTCCTCCTGCACGGGCATCAGATACCCCAGAAGCCCAAACCGCCCTGCCAGATGGCTGCGGACGGCATCATACACCATGGTCTCGTTTATGAGCTTCATGTCATCGCTTAAATACAGCTCAAACAAAGGCTCCGTCCTGCCATATGGACAGACCGTGAAGTGAATCCGGTCTTCCTCCATACCTCCCTTTATGGACAGGCGGTACAGAGCCTCCTCCTCTATTCCTGTCAGCCCCGCTAATATCCCGAACATTTGGGCCTGCTCTGCCGGTATCGCTTCCCTGTCCAGCTCCACCTCCAGTTCGAACGCTCTGTACGACAGACTCATTCTGTCCTCCATCGCCCCTGCGGATTTCCATGCCGGATACAGATAGAGTCCGACCCCTGCCGCAACCGCCGCCAGCAGGAAAAGCACAGCCCACAATATATATTTCCCTATTTTCATAACCTGAGTCTCTCTCTGTTCCTGTCTGCCGAAAATCCCGAAAACCTCCCAGAAATCCTGCAGCTATGTTTCCGTTGTCTGTTCTATTATACTATTTGATAATAGAATCTTATCTTAGATTCTATTATACTATTCGATAATAGAATCTTATCTTAGATTCTATTATACTATTCGATAATAGAATCTTATCTTAGATTCTATTATACTATTCGATAATAGAATCTTGTCTTAGATTCTATTATACTATTCGATAATAGAATCTTGTCTTAGATTCTATTATACTATTCGATAATAGAATCTTGTCTTAGATTCTATTATAGTTCCTGACTGGTTATTTTTCAACCGATTCATCAGGCTTTTCCACCGGCGGTCACGGTTTCTGTCTCGTGAACCCAGTTTCTACTTCTCTTTCAGCAAAAACCTCTCCCCTTCATAAATACGCACCGGATTGCCCCTGACAATACGGTAGTGCTCCATCCAGGCGGTGCCTTTCTGCCCCTCTTGCTGCTCCTGCCGAAGATTGGCAAGCTTCTCCTGCAGCCTCTCCATAGCCTTTCGCTTATTCTGGAACTGACTCCGCTCCTTTGTGGCCCGGACTGCAAGCCCTGTGGGGATATGGACAATCCGCACGCCAGTCTCCACCTTATTCACATTCTGTCCTCCTTTCCCGCCGCAGCGGAACTTCTCGACCCGGTATGCTTCGTCCGCTGCCGCCTCCTGTGTTTCCGGAATAATACTCACGTCCACATACCAGTTCTTCCTCTTATGGTTCTTGCGAAAGGGACTCCTGCAGATCCACAGCACCGTTCCTTCCAAGCTGCTTAGATCATGCCCGGTGCGGAAGCGGATAGAATCAAGGCAGCCTTTTTCATAGCCCCTGGTCTCCGACAGGATCTCCATATCCCCATACTCCCTTTTAAGCGCCTGGAACAGTTTTGCCACCGCCAGCTGGCACTCGGCCGGCCCCTGTCCCGCACTGATTTGAATTATCATATATACACTCCTCATACTATTCGATATTCCTGCTTCCATGCCCATACAGCACCCGGGATCGGGGACGATTTTCAGCCATCAGTCGCCTTTCGTCCCCAACCCTTTCCAGTGACGCTATTTCCTGCTTCCCGCCTTGTAATTATAGACGGGTTTTAGAATTTCCGTTATTCGGACAGTATCCTGAATCTGTTCTGCGATCTCTGTCACGGACCGATAGGCAAAGGGCGCCTCATCCAGTGTGTCCGCCCCCACGCAGCTGCTGTAAATGCCTTTCATTTCCTTTTTGAAGTCCGACACCGTATATCGGTTCTTCACATCTTCCCTCTTCCATCTCCTGCCGGAACCGTGGGGCGCCGAATTGTTCCAGTCCGCATTTCCCATTCCCATGCCCAGGATAATCCCGTCCCTCATATTTACCGGGATAACCACCCTGTCCCCCTTTCCGGCGGCAATAGCCCCTTTTCGGAGCATCCCTGAAAGGTCCAGATAATTATGCGGCACCGAGAACTGCTCTATTGCTTTCCATTTCATCCCTTTCAGGATCTCTCTGACGATAATCTGCCGGTTCTGCTCCGCATAGTCCTGGATAGTCCGCACATCTTCAACATAGGCTTCTCTTGCGTCCTTTTCCAGATAGCTCATGTAATAGGGAACCTTAAGGCCCCGTTCTCTCAGAGAGGTACTGGCGAGCTTCGTGTAGTACTCCGCCACTTCCTCCCCCAGATGTCTGCTGCCCGTGTGTACTACCAGGTACAGATTTCCGTCCGCTCCCCTGTCAAGTTCTATGAAATGATTGCCGCCGCCCAGAGTGCCCAGGCTTCTTTCCGCTCTCTGCCTGTTGATATGCCTGACACAGCGGAGCTTTTCATAGGGAAATTCCGCCGCCATGTGATGCGCTTCTTTTCGTATGGAGAAACCCGACGGCACATTCTCCCGGATGACCTTATCCAGTTTCAGGAATTCTGCATTGTCTTTATTTACCTTTACACAGGTCATGCCGCAGCCTATGTCCACGCCTAAAAGCTGCGGAATCACTCTGTCCGTGACTGTCATAGCCAGGCCGATGGGACCCACTCTGCCGGGATGGATGTCCGGCATCATGCGGATCCTGCTGCCCTGAGCCGCCTCATTGTCGCATATCATCTTTACCTGTGCCTCGGCGTATGCCTCCACGTCGTCCGTAAATATAGTTGCCTCGGCAAACATACCTTTTACTGTCTTCAATTTTATACCCCCATGCCCGCTTTGGCGGGCACATCAACCAATATTTGGAGGTTTGCCTCCAAACTTCTGTCTCCTTAAAAATGGACACAAAAAAAGCACCCCAAAGGTGCAATCTCCCAGTCCTCTGCATCCTGCATGACAACAGCAAATACTTCATCAGAGCATTCTCCTTTCCGTTAAGAATGCTCTGATGAGTACCAATGCTATCTGCAGCTCATAAGGAGCGCTGTGCCTCTGATCTTCCGTTTATCTATTCTGTTTCGATATTGTGTATTGTTCTGCATGGCAAGCCCTCCTTTCAGAAATCATCTCTTATTTTTCGCTGACGAATACATCATATCACAGACTTTCAGGATTGGCAAGCAGCTATTTTAAAGGGATCCGGGTTTCCCCTGCCTTTCAGGCCATTCCTCCGTGCGAAGTTTTGGATTTTCTTATCTCTCATTACACAACTGGAAGATGTAGAATTTCAAATAATATGACTGATCCGCAGCCCACAAAATCGGATGGTCCGGCCCCTGGGTGCGAAATTCCACCTGCCGCAGCCGCTTATGGGCTCCCGTTGCCGCCTCTCTGATGGTCTTGGCAAATAGTTCCGGCTCCATGAAATGGGAACAGGAGCAGGTGGCCAGGAATCCTCCGTCCCGGACCAGCTTCATGCCCCGGAGATTGATCTCGCGATATCCCTTTACGGCATTTTTCACGGAACTGCGCGACTTTGTAAACGCAGGCGGATCCAGGATAACCACGTCGAACTGCTCTCCCTGCTGCTCCAGCTTTGGCAACAGCTCGAATACATCCGCGCACTCAAAGCGCACCCTCTCCTCCAGGCCGTTGAGCCTGGCATTCTCCCTGGCCTGTTCCACCGCAAGCTCCGAGGCATCCACCCCCAGCACGCTTTCCGCCCCGGCCGCCCCGGCGTTCAGGGCAAAGGATCCCGTATGGGTGAAGCAGTCCAGCACCTTTTTGCCCCTGCACAGCCTCCCCACTGCGGCCCTGTTGTTCTTCTGGTCCAGGAAAAATCCCGTCTTCTGCCCGTCCTCCACATCCACGATATACCGTACACCGTTTTCCAGGATCTCCACCTTTGTGTCAAATGGCTCCCCAAGAAAGCCTTTGATCCGTTCCATTCCCTCCTGGAGACGCACCTTGGCATCGCTGCGCTCGTAGACGCCGCGCACGGAAATGCCGTCCTCAGCCAGCACTTTCTTCAGAGTTTCCACAATGGTTTCTTTCCATCTGTCAATCCCCAGAGCCAGGGACTCCACCACCAGCACATCAGCAAACTTATCCACCACAATGCCCGGCAGGAAGTCAGCTTCGCCAAAGATCAGGCGGCAGCTGGAGGTGTCTATGGTCCCCTTGCGGTACTCCCAGGCATCCCTGACCCGCCGCTCTATGAACGCCTGGTCTATAACCGTGTCCTTTCTGCGGGACAGCATCCGCACCGTGATTTTGGATTTTGTGTTGATATACCCGCAGCCCATACAGTAGCCGTCAAAATCGCGAACTTCTACTACGTCACCGTTTTCAAAATCTCCTGCAACGGATGCGATTTCATTGTCATACACCCACATGCCGCCTGCTTTCAGGGTACGGCCCTCCCCCTTTTTCAATGTCACAATCGTCTGATACATATTTACCCCCTGCCCGCTCTCGGCGAGGCCCAAATTCATTGCTGTAAAAGTCTTCAAACTGGACTCTGCGGCACCGCGAGGCGTTTCGTGCTCCCTTGCACAAAATCCCAAGACAGCAGTGCGCCCAACCCGCTTCCCACAGACGGCACACCGTCATACGGATTTCTATGCAGCACCTAAACTCCCAGAGCTTTATGTAGCGTGGTGCGGCCGGCTGCATGAAAGTTTATTTCTAGTCTGTCTTCTTATAGTGCCGGCAGTTTACCGCCGGGATGTCGGTTATCTTTTTTATCTGTCACAGACAAACCCTGTGGATTTCGGATATTCTCCCCGGAACAGAGGGTCGACTCCCCACAGCGCCGCAAGCTCTACGACGCTTTCCTCATCCGGAACATCAAATGCGTCCCAGTCGTCCGTTCCCAGAGGATCTGCCAGAGGATTCCCCATTCCGATCTGCTCCTCCTGCGGGGTGACAATTCCCTCGTTTATCAGCACCTCTCCCTGGTCGCCGCACCAGGCATATGCCCGTATCAGCTCTCCCTCCTCAAACTTCGCCCACGCGGCATATTCCGCCACCCTGTGGGACGCGTAGTACTGCACCTGCGGAAATAATTTCCCCAGCTCACACAGTTCCCGGGGATCCTCCGGCAGAGTTCCGATCTGATTTCCCTCATATCCTATGACAAGAATATAGCCGCTTATCACAGGAGATACGAATACTTTTCCCTGTTCCAGCGCCTGAATGCCGCTCTCCCAGTTAGCCTCCTGCGGGTTCTTAAGCCCAAGCACCCTCAGCGCGTCCAGAGAATCCTGTGCTTTTACGCACAACCATGATGTCTTATAACCAAAGGGGATGGGACTGTCCGGTTTCTTCATTATTTCTTCTTTCCTTTCTATGCCGTTTTTTCTTTTCTATTTTTCTGCGATTTTTTTGACAACATATTTTCTTACATGATTTATAGATTTTCTTACAATAATATTTCTTACAATAATTCTTACAATAATATTCTTTTTTTACTTGACAAACAGCGTTTTTTTTTATATTATTTAAGTGTTGTCGGTTCGTTTAGCTCTCTGAACGGTTTTTAATATAGGACGGCGCGTGGCTCAGCTTGGTAGAGCGCTGCGTTCGGGACGCAGAGGTCGCAAGTTCAAATCTTGTCGCGCCGATTATTTCAAAAAGCTCAGATTCCCTCAGTTTTCAAGGGATTCGGGCTTTTTTGTTTCAGAAGATGGCCAAACCTTATGGCTCGTGCGTATAAGTATCGTTAATCAGGCGCTTCAGAAGTATTCTTATACCAACTGCAGGCCGGCCAAATCCCTGACCACCTCAATCGATAAGTCCGTATCCTCTGCAATTTCCTCAAGGGTTAGCTTCCCTCTCGCAATCAGACGACGGGCAGATGCTTTTTTCTCTTCCAATGCCCTTTCCTCCACTATTTCTTTTGCTTTTTCTTCTGCTATTTCTTTCGCTTTTTCTTCCGCTATTTCTTTCGCTTTTTCTTCTGCTATTTCTTTCGCTTTTTCTTCCGCTATTTCTTTCGCTATTTCTTCCGCCATCTCTTTCGCTTTTTCTTCCGCTATTTCATTCGCCATTACTTCTCCCCACTTCACTACCAAATCCTCAAATAACTGCCCCATAATCTCCTGGCCTCCTTCCGTCTCCTTAAAATATTTTACCTGTCTAGCCAATACCGGATAAAACATATCCACAGAACTTAAACATCTAAAGTCATGCATCAGCTTTCCAACGGGATCGTCATCATCCTTATAACTGCCATTCACATATATAATATGGGAACCATCCCCAAAGTATGTGCCTGTCTCTTCGATGGTCCGATTCACATGATACAATGGGTGCCCCGCTCCCATGACATCGCTTGCCGTTATGAATATCACATAGGAATCATGGATTTCTTTAAATTCCTGCCCGGCTTTCAGCATTTTGGTGTCAATCATACTGCTGTGGAACCTCGCCCTGTGCGGATCTGCTCCTTCAGATGCACGCTGAACCTCCACGTCATAAACCTTATCATTTCCATCCACCGCATAAATATCTATGGTAATAGAACGTCCTCCGGACATTGGATTTTTATATTCCCTCTGCCCAACCACTTCCAGCACCTTTAAGTCATTTCTTCGGAGGATGATGTTCAGCAGCAGTTCTGTTGCCTCTATATTCCTGTCAAATACAAGCGTCATCAGGTTATCATCCAAAAGGCACATTTCACTGATTGCTTTCTGGGCCTCTTTTCTTTTTAATGCTTTCTGGTTGTCTGTAACCATTGCGTCACCTGCCTCCCCATCAACTATCATATCATGAGCATGTTTCTTTTTCAATCTCAACTTCCCGTCAGCCTCAGTCCGTTAAAATCATTTTGAACCTACTTTTTCTCATTCTCCGTCCGCGGAGCTTCGCGCCGACTATTTCAAAAGCCCATTTACATGGGCTTTTGTTTTTTCCAGTCTTTAGGAACCGTTCCGGCTAATTGCCTTACCCTCTGTCATCATAGAACCTCCGCCGCAAAGTGCAGATATCCCGCGGCAGGCTGTCCCGGTCCTCGGCGTCATGCAGCTTTTTAACCCAAGCATAATATTCGTTGGCAAGCGGCGTAGTCAGGGCTGAGGTCTTTGTGATATAGCCTTTCCGGATGGCCTCATGGGAAACGCTGCGCATGAACTTCCAGAAATTATAGTAAGTCAGCTTCAGCTTGGTCATATACCCTGCGCTGTCCTCGATGACAAAGCCCTCGATTTTACGCCCCCGGTATTCATAATCCGCCTCCATGACTTCATAGTACCAGTCGAAGAATTCCTGCCAGCTTCCAAGCTCTGCGGCGCACTCCTTGGGCTCCAGGCCCAGCTGCCCTGCCACATGGCACATATCTTCATACCCGTATTTCTCAAAATCCATCTTATTGTACACGATATCCAGCAAAAACAGCCTGCTCTCCGGATACTCGATGATATGGGGATCGTTCTCCATGTCCACACACTCAAAGACAAAAGAGACTTCATTCTCTTTACAGTACCGCTTCATCTCCTCCAAATGCTCCGGCGTCACTTTCTTCCGCACCATCTCCTGGAAATACCGGGCATACTGGCTGTCTATGGTAGATTTGCTGGCCAGAAACAGCGCGTCCTCATATTCGTCATAGCTGGCTATGCCCAAGAATCCGTTCTCCTTGACATAAGCCGTCACCGGGAACTGCAGCTTATGCTGCAGCATCTCGAACTTTGTCTCCGGACGCTCGTTGATATTGAAGAATTTATCATAGGCCCTGGCCGCCACCTTTCCTTTCACGGTATCCAGATACAGGCCCCTGGCTTTGGTGGTCTGGGCGTCCCAGACTCTGTCGTAGAAAGCCTTGTCCGTGTAATTGAAAGAGGAAATGCTGCCGAACTTTTTCTCCTGTATGTATCGGTTCTGGCGCAGAGCCATGATGACATCCGCCACAGAGCTCTCCGCAACGGTCTGCACGCTGTGCATCTCGGGTGTCTTGTACACTTCGTTTTGCACCTCTATGCAGCGGATGCCCTCTGTATCCACCTGGACGCATCTTAAGCAGCCGCCGTATTCCACCTGCCCCTCCAGGTTGAAGACTCTGTCATTGACCTGTACGGGGAGCTGTTTGGTGTTGCGGTGCCCGTGAATCTGGTAGCAGTTTTCGGGCGTGGTGTCAAAAAAGGTCTCCGCTATGATCTCGAAATCATTATAGCTGCCCACGCCCTTGATCATCTGCTCCGTGGCCACAAAGGAGAGATTCTCCGGCAGGGTGCTTAAGCCCGCATGATTTACAAGGAATATTTTATCGTGATACCGGTAATAGGCGCACTGGCCGAACTTCCTGTACAGCTGTCTGACCTGCTTTTTGTCCAGCTTCGCGGCGTCCAGCTGGGGCCTGGTGATCAGCTCGAATTCCTTGGACCTGCCTGCGGCATCGTTTGCCCAGTACCACAGCCATCTCTCGTGATTGCCCTCCAGCATCAGCACGTTTTTCCGGTTCATGACGGACAGCAGGAATTCCACGGTCTCCACATTCTCAAGGCCGCGGTCAATGTAATCTCCTATAAAGATATACATTTCATCGTCTTTGATGCCGCCGTTGTCCGCCAGATATTTCTGCAGAGCCGTGTTGCAGCCGTGGATGTCTCCGATGTGGTGGATGCGCTTGTAGGAAGACATGTCAAAGAGCCTGGTCCACACCGTGTCCAGCTCCTCCGGCCGGATCACCTTGATGCCTGAGGGGATTTTCTGGGTGCGGAATCTGGAATACATATTGTCGATGACTGCCTCGGGCACCCTTTTGAAAACTTCCCGATTGGCGTTTCTGCGCTTTACTTCCTCAATGGGGATATCCGTAAAGTCCACACAGTAGATCCGGTACCGGTAAGTCTCGCACATCTCCTTGTACCGGTTCATCTCACTGGTCTTGGAATTGGTGGCGTCGATGACCGTGAAATCTCCTCTCTGCATCCTGACCTCCAGGATGGCGAACAGAGTCTTCCACACCACGCCGTCATTGTCCTGGCTGATCCCCTGTGTGCCGTCCGGCAGCATCACCGGGCTCTGGCACAGCAGCCTGATATCATCGGCGGACAATGCATAGGGCTTTAAGCCATGCTGCGCAATCCATGTGGACTTTCCGCAGCTGGCCGAACCTCTTAGTAATAGCAAAATTCTCATCATATACCTCCCGAAAATCCGACTCGCCGGTTCGGCTTTTACCTCTCCTGACTTTTCAACAGCTGGGCGATCAGATGCTCCACCTCCTGGAGCTGCTCTTTGCTGTTCTCTCTGTGACTGAGTCTCCGGTACTGGGTGGGCGACATCCCTTTCATGGCCCGGAATGCTTTCGTAAACACCAGCGCGTCATTGTAGCCGCAGGAGAGGGCAATGCTCTCTATGGGGTAGGAAGTGGAATCCAATAACTCTCTGGCCTTGGTAATGCGGAACGTGGAGAGAAACTGCTGAGGGGACATGCCCAGATAATTCTGGAAGAGCGTATAGAGGTAACTCCTGTTGATGCACACATAGTCTGCTACGTCCGTCACCTTGATGGGGTTGCAGTAATTGCTCTGGATAAAGGAAACCGCCTTTTTCACATATTGATTGCCCTTGTCCTCCTCGTCCCTGGCCACCACCCCGGCCCCCTGGGCCAGAACGGACAAAAAGACCCCCAGGAGCCCGTTTCGGCGCAGGTCGTCCGCTATGCCGAACGTATTGTGCTCCATCATGTCCCGCACAATGGAATAAAGCTCCTGGTCTCTGTCGCAGGCGAAGATGGGATGCCTTGCGGACAGTCCCATGGCATTCAGGTATTCCCCCGCCCGGCTCCCGCCGAAGCCCACCCACAGATAGCTCCAGGGTTCCTCTTTGTCCGCCTGGTAGAACGCCAGCTCATTGGGCTGTATCAGGAAGCCGTACCCTGCCTCCAGCCGGTATTCCTTGTCATGGAACCGGAAAAGCCCCCTGCCGTCCAGCACGTAATGGATCAGATAATGGGGCTTGGAGGCCGGGCCGAAGCTGTGGAGGCTCTCTGTCCGGGAGCAGCCGCAGCAGTTTACATACAGGCTTCCCACCTTATCGTTTTCAAAGTCAAGCTTAAATGCTTTCTCCACAAAAACCTCCTATTAAAGTCGCTGCGCGACGGCTCTAAAGGATATAGTCCCTTCGCCGCACAATGCATGCGACAGAATTTCATTCGTAAGTGCACTGATGAAATTCTCTCTCGTGCGCCTTCGCGACTTTATCATCACGCTTCCACACGGCTTTTTCTTACTTTTAAGTCGCTGCGCGACGGCTCTAAAGGATATAGTCCCTTCGCCGCACAATGCATGCGACAGAATTTCATTTGTAAGTGCACTCATGAAATTCTCTCTCGTGCGCCTTCGCGACTTTATCATCACGCTGCGCAACGGCTCGCTCTCAGAACGCGAATTCTTTCTTCTCCAGATCCGCCTGGACTTTCTCCAGCTCCTCCCGGATGTGAAGCTTCTGGGGGCAGGCTTTCTCGCACTTGCCGCATTTTACGCAGTTCTTAGCCTGCTTCTCGTCGCCCAGGCCTCTCTCCCAGTTGCCTTTGACCATATTGTAGTTCTGGTACATATGATAGGTGTTCCACACCCGGAAATTGCCCGGAATGTCCACCCCGGCGGGACAGGGCATGCAGTAACGGCAGCCTGTGCATCCGTTCTGCACACGGCTTCTGATCAATGCCACGATATCCTCAATGGTCTGACTCTCCTCCTGCGAAAGATCCCTGAAGTTTTCAAAAGTCCTCAGATTGTCCTCCACCTGCCCCATGGTGCTCATTCCGCTTAAGATGACCTTTACATTGGGCAGGCTCCCCACCCAGCGCAGGGCATAGGAGGCAACGGAAGCCTCCGGATCAAGCCCCCGGAATTTCCCGGTGATGTCCTCCGCGAATGCCGCCAGGGAACCTCCCTTGACAGGCTCCATGATCACCAGCGGAACGTTCTTCTCCTCTGCCAGGCGGTATCCTTTCATGCCCGCCTGCTCCTCTGTATCCATGTAATTGAGCTGGATCTGGCAGAAGTCCCAGTCCCTGTAGTTTATGATCTCTTCAAAGACTTCATATCCGTCATGGAAAGAAAAGCCCAGATATTTTATCTTGCCCGCCGCTTTCAGCGCTTCCAGCTTCTCCACGGTACCCAGCTCCACCATCTTGTGAAAGCTGTCCTTGTTCAGCGCATGCATCAGATAGAAGTCTATGTAGTCTGTCTGCAGCCTGGTCAGCTGCTCTTCAAACAGCGACTCCACGTCCTCCGGCTTCTCCACTTTCCAGCAGGGCAGCTTTGTGGCCAGATAGAAAGAATGCCTGTGGTATTTCTTCAGGGCTCTGCCCACAAAGGGTTCGCTTTCGCCGTCATGATAGGGGTATGCAGTATCGATATAGTTCACACCGGCCGCAATAGCTTTATCCAGCATTTTCTCTGCCTCAGGCTCGTCGATCTTCCCGTCCGCCGTCATGGGAAAGCGCATACAGCCGAATCCCAGCAGAGATGTCTCGATTCCCAGCTTCTCCAACTTTCTTTTTTCCATTTCCTCGTCCTCCATTTTCATATTATTTTTGCCGTAAAATTCCGGCATCAGTAAACTCCCGTTCCGCTAAAACAATGCTTATAATTCTCCCAGTCGGCCAGGTATACGGTCCCATCGTCCTCCCGGATGAGCTGTCCCTCTTCCACCAGCTCCGTCACCAGGCGTTCTGTCTCCTCGCCAAAGGCAACGCCGTATTGATAGTATGGAGCGCCTGCCCTGACGGGCTCTTCCTTTCCCCTCTGGTCCGTGACCAGCTGTGCGCAGATATACTGCTTGCGCAGTCTGTCCCACTCCGGATAGATGGGAACCTCTGCGCCGGTTTGCTGGCAGAACGCGAGAACCATCTCCCGCTGGGCGCGGGCTTCCACCTGTCCCCAGACTCCGATTACACAATTGTAACACGGAATAGGGTCGGCGATCTCCTTAAGTTTCTCCGAGACTACCTCCACAGAACTTCCCTGCCGCCAGTCCTCCTCCAGCTGTGCCAGCTCGACCCGGAACCCGGCATACTCCTCGATCTGCTCCAGATGGGGAAGCATCATCCGCAGCACTTCCTCCAGAGGAATGGGAAAGGGAAAGCCGCGGCTCTCTATCTTCTTGTCTATCATTTCCCGCAGAACCGGAATATAAATCCCGCATCTCTCCAGAATGCTCTCCGCCGGGTATGTATCACTTTTTAACAGATAGCTGTCCTTTGACCACCAATAGGTATCCCACGTGCTCCCTGACCGTGCATCCTGAATCAGGCGAAGCATTTCGGCAAAGGATGCCGCATATTCCTGCCCTGCAACGGCCTCCGAAAGCGCGGCATACAGCGCTTCCCCATCCATATCCGGATCCTGCAGCATATGTCCCGCGCAATACAGCGAAAAAGCATTCAGGATATGGTAGCTGTCCATCTCGCTCCAATAGGTCGGCTTATAGATCTCATCATACTTTCTGGCTGTCTGATAGGTCTCCCGTATGATGTCTATGTTAAAATTCATCTGGGCAAGCTGGTCGATCTCCATCTCACAGGTGTTCCAGGCCCATACTCCCAGCCTTGTGTCCAGTCCTGCCACAGTCTGTCGAAATTCAATGTAGTCATCCACATTGTCCCGAAATACCCCCTCATAGAGGGTGATGTCATTGCCCATTTCCCTCACAAACACCCCTTTGTCAAAGGCATCCACCCAGCAGCTGACGCCGAAGTCAATGTTTGGGTTCACAGACAGGAATTTATTCCTGAGCATATTGGCAAAATAGGCCACGTCCTCTGACGCAGATAGCATGCCGGGGTCATAAAAATGGGCGATTACACGGTCGCAGCAGTCTGCCAGTTGTGCATAGACGGAATAATACTTTTCAAAGACAGCCACCATGTCGGGATTGTCGTGTATAAGTCCGCTGTCACCCGGCCGGTAGGAAACCGTGCTGTCTACCCAGCTGAATCCGTCAAAGTTCGCCGCCCACACCCATAGCGTGAATTTCATTCCCAGTGAATGGGCCGCATCCGCCATCATGCGGATTTTTTCGTGGGTAGCCTCACTGCCGTCCGTGCCGGCCCAGGCGGAACACATATCCGTGGCCTGCACACCGGTAAATCCGCAGTATTTCAGCATTTTTACATATTCGTATATCTGTTCCTCCGTGTAATCCAGGATATTGTTCCTCAGGCTGGCAGCCTCGCTCAGATAGACGCCCCTGGTGAAATTCACATTCCACAGCGTCACTGTAGCCTCCCTCTCCTCTATCCACGGCTCCGTCGCTGTCCTTACTTCATCCGGCACAAAGACTGTCCTTGCCGCACTGCTGATGCGTTCCCGCTCTTCCCCCGCGTACATCCAGCCCAGATAGGAATTCACGAACAGATACATCTCCTGCCGCAGGGCATCCTCATCCCACCCCGCTATGGACACTTCGCCGTTCTCAATCACAGTCCGGCCGGTTCCCTCGGGCAGCCCCCTGTCAAGAGCCAGGGTAATTCCGGCTCCCTCTCCGCTCCCCAAATCCGCCACCGTAAGCAAATCTCCGCTGGTCCGGTATATATAGTCCCGCAGTTCCTCACACACAGGCTCCGCGCCTTTATCCCCGTACAGGATCCGATACTCCCCAATGGACACGTTCCCTATATAGACTGCCTCTTTCAGATCCCTGCCCGTATCGGCGTACACCTGGCCGTCCGCCAGGAGCAATTCCCCCCGGCCGTCCACCAGGCTGCCGAAAAGATACCTGCAGGCACGTTTCAGTCCTGCGTCCGTCCGCGCAAGAAGAAACAGATGATTCCCCTCACGCACAATGGTAAAGCCTCCCGGCTCCATCCCCTCCACCGTATATCCGTATTCATTGGCCGATCCCTCCGCAGACAGCAGTGACATCCAGCATGTCTCCGCATCCGCGGTATTTTTCAGCCGTATACCGGCCTCCTGCTTCGCCAAATCCGTCAGAAACCCGGTCATCTCCAGCCCGTCGCTGCCCTCCACACGGTAGATTCTGTAGTCACTCAGCTTGGCTCCGGTCTGCCTACCGCAGCTGCAGCAGACAATCGTCAATACACACAGGAGAAAGACCATGCCTGACCCTTTCATCCTCTTCCTCATCTTCTTCCCCCTCCTCCTACCTGACACAGGTATAATTGTCCCCGGCCGCGCCGAATCCCACTGTATCCACCACTTTTCCCAATACCTGGTCATAGAGCACGATGTCGATTCCCTGGTCTGCCCGCTTATACTCCTGGCGGTCAATGATGACATGGATCTGCTCCCCGTCTTCCCGTATTACTATATCACTGTGGTTAATTCCCATATGATAAAAACAGCTCTCCCTGGCGCCCTCATACCGCAGAGTCCCGCTCTCCAGTACCCAGGCTCCCTCTGTCCGGAAAAAGGCTTCTCCGATCCCCAAGTTCGCCAAATTCTCCGACAGGCTCTCCACATCGCCGGCCAGATATTGCCCTCTCGTCACAAGGATCGCCGTATATCCGTCCAATCGGGATATCCTGTCCAGATAAAGCTTCAAGTCCACTGTCTCTTTCAGCTCCTGGTTCTGCAGCTGGCGCTTCCACATCGCCAGATTTTCGTCCCACAGCCGGTACTGCGATTCCCCTCTTCTGTCCTTTAACCCATAATGAGAGGTCAGATATTCTCCCATATATTTCGTCACTTTTTGGGCTCCATAGGAATTGGTATGTCCCGTATCCGAAAAATCCCTGGCCGTATCCAGCTGCAGTTCCTCCTGCAGGGCGATCATGTTCAAAAAGGGCACACCATTGGCATCTGCGATCCCCTCTGCATATCTGTACTGCATCTGCGTCCATTCGTCTGCCCAAAAAGGCGCCAGGAAAAAGCACAGTTCCACATCAGCCTCCCTGGCCAGCGCAATGATCTCTGTAAGCCACTGCTCTGTCTCTTCCGGAATCCTCCAACTCTCCTCCCCTGCATACACAGGCAGTTCCCCAAGGCCATCCATCCAGGAAAAACCCTGCTCCCACCCCATGTACAGCCGCATTTCCGGTTCCGGCCTGAAATCTCTTTCCGTCAATTCGGCATACCGCGTATGGATGATCGGCCATTTCAGCAGAATATCCCTTTTTTCCGCATCCTCCGCAATACTGTCCACCGCTTTTGCGAAATTATCCGAAAAGCGATATCCCAAAAGGTTCCGATACAGATTCCCCTTTACCTGATATCCCTCCAGACTGCTGTAATACATTTCCAGACAAATTACGGCAGGCTTCTGCGTCTTCAGCAATTCTTTCATGCAGTAATAGGAGCTGGCCATATCCTGTCCAGAAATGGATAAGTTGTAAGCCGCCATTCCGTACTGTTCCCACAGCTCTGCCGTGATAATCGAGCTATAGCAATGGCTGCTCCCCAGAAACGCCACATCTACCACATTCTCCTCCAGTGAATAAAAGGTGTCCATGGCAGATCTGTAGTCACCTCCCGTGTCTTTCCAGGAGAGCACCTTGTATAGATGCCGATACAGCAATACCGCTATCACACAAAACAGAATCGCTTTTGCTGCGTTTCCAAGCTTCATTCCCATACCTCCGCCCTCTTAAAACTGAAAGTAGATAAATTGAGAGGACTCAAACTGTATCCCGTAGATTCCAAACACCAAAGACGCCGCCATCATTGCAAACAGCACACCCCACCGAAACCAGATGCACTGCCCGGCCAGAAATTCCGGTAGTGACTGCTTCTTCAGATAGCGAACCAGATCCGCCAGAAAGAGGAACACCACCCCGGCCAGCAGTATATTCATCTCGGCCCGGTCCAGTCCCAGGGAATAAATCTCACCATTGAAAAATGACCATGGGTCCCACCTTGTGACAATGCGCCTACAGTATTCCAACGCAGCCCGAAGCCCGTTGGACCTGAAAAAAATCCACGCCACATCCACCAGAACAAAAGTAATCACCGTCTGCGCCGCCTTATAGCTGAAGCTTTCCGTCTTTGTGCAAAACATAGCATTCACCCTCTGCCGGAATCCCTTTGTCAGATCCCCTGCCACCTGATATATGCCGTGCAGAAGCCCCCATGCCAGAAAAGTCATCCCGGCACCGTGCCAAAGGCCGCTGACCGCAAAGGTAATCAGCAGATTTCGATATTTCTTCAGCCGGGAACATCGGCTGCCGCCCAAGGGGATGTAGACATAATCCCTGAACCATGTGCTCAGTGAGATATGCCATCTGTGCCAGAATTCCGATATGGATCTGGCAAAGTAGGGCGTATTGAAATTTTCCATCAATTCAAAGCCCATGACCCTGGCGGCTCCGATGGCTATGGAGGAATAGCTGGCAAAATCGCAGTATATCTGCAGTGCGAACCCTAGGGCGCCGGCGATCAGCGCCACAGCCCCATACATATAGTAACTGTCGAAAACCGTGTTCACCAGGATCGCCGCTCTGTCCGCAATCACCATCTTCTGGAACAGCCCCCAAACCATCAGCATCAGTCCGCCCGTTATGTTCTCATAGTTCCATACCTTTATTTTCTCCGTCCGGCGCAGCTGCCGGAGAAGATTTCCGGAGCGTTCAATGGGCCCTGCCACCAGCTGCGGGAAAAAGGATACAAACAAAGCATATCTGAAAAAGTTCTTCTCCGGCTCTATCTCTCCCCTGTATATGTCTAAGGTATAGCTCAGGGCCTGGAATGTATAGAAAGAAATTCCCACCGGCAGCAGCACGTCAAAAGGCTTGTCCAGCAGCTCCCACCCTATTCTGCCCAGGATTCTGTTGCTGATGTCCAGAAAGAAGTCAAAATATTTAAAGAAAAACAGAAGCCCCAGATGAAAGGCCAGACAGACACTTAACGCCACTCTCCTGGCCGTTTTCCCCCGGCAGCCAAAAACAAATCTTCCGGTAAACCATGTGACGAGAGTGGACGATAGTATCAGAGCAATATATTTTACGTTCCAGCACATATAAAAGTAATAGCTGGCCAGCAGAAGCCATAAATAGCGCGCTTTCTTTGGTACAATAAAATAAATCAATACCACAATCGGGAAAAAAACCAAAAAATGAACAGAATTGAATAACACTCCTGACCTCCACCTATCTCACCGGTATTCAAAAAATCACTGCAGACTTTCCCATGAAATCCCTTTTCCCAGCCACTTATCATTATCCTTTTAAGCCGCTGCTTTGTCAAGGTAAATTTGGAGTGTTATCCCATTTCCCGTCATCTTTTCTTCAGCATCTTCTTCTCGCCCCTGCCGTAGATTTTCATGGTGATATACGCTTCCGCTATAAGCAGAACCGTGGACAGCAGACTAAATATACCGCCCAGCGCATAGCCGCCGATCATGGTCAGCTCTGCGGCCACGCCGAAGCCTATCACCAATGAGGCGCAGAATTTGTTGTATTTCTTCACATCTTCCACCTGAATGGGAAATTTGTTGAATACCTTGTTCCTCTCCTCGCTGCTCAGAATCTTTGAAGCCACATATACACATGTCCCGCCGATGAATAAAAAGATAATAAAGTCCATACGTTCCTCCTGTCTATTCTCCGTATATTTTTTCCTTTAAATACTTGATGTTGGCCTCAAAATTCACCTGCAGCACCGCCATTCCCCGAATGGTTACGTCTGTGTAGGTGTCCGGCTGCGGGATATTGTCTGACACAATATCGTAGGTCAGCAGCTTCCCGGCCATTAGGCTTAAGCGAAAGCATTCGCTCTGTGTCAGGTTTGTGGTCAGATTCGGCATCAGGCTGTCCACCAGGCCTCCGGCATTGGTAAGCACGGCGCCGGGAAGCTTTCCGATCACGGCTGTCAGGATCTTCCTCTGGCGCTCCGTCCTGCCAAAGTCCGTGCCGATATAGCGGTTCCTGCTGTAGGCCAGGGCCTGGGGGCCGTTTAGATGCACTTCCACAGGGCCGTTCTCCGCCACGGAAGCGTCCATATTGTCCGTTCCGTCCGGCCTGCCTGTCAGCATATTGTACTCCCACAGATAGCCGTTCACATACTCTATCTCGCCCTTGCTCAGTTCCAGATCAATACCGCCCACCGCGTCCACCAGATTTGCAAAAGCCTCAAAGTTCACCAGGATGTACCGGTTCACCGGAATGTCAAAATTCTGCTCGATGGTGTCCATGAGAAGCCGGGCACCGCCGAAAGCATACGCCGCGTTTAGACGATTGCCCTCGTAGCCGGGAATGTCCACGTAAATATCCCTCAGCAGGGAAGTCATATAAATCTTCTTTGTCCTGCTGCTGATGGACAAAAGAATCATGGCATCGGACCGGCCGTCCTCCCCGTTCTCCCGGGAGTCATTGCCGATGAGCAGAATGTTAATCACACCGTCCTGCTTCATGGGTTCGGCAGCCTCGGCCTCAAGCTCCCTGTAATTCATTTTCGCGTATACCGCTCCTACCAGCTGGTACAGGCCCACGCCCAGCAAAGCGATAATGAGTACCGCAGCTATCAGAAATCTCTTTAGCCGGGACTTTTTCTTATGGGGTTTCCTCTGCGTGTTCCGGCCTTTTTGTTTACCCTTGGACATCCGGGAATCCTCCTTTTGCTCATTCTCTGTCTCTTTGGAATTCCCTTTCTTCCGCACCTTTTTCTTTCCGGAAGCGGCTTTCTCCTCCTGGTACTCTGCGTGCTCTTTCTTTCTCTTCCGGGGCGGTTTCTCCTCGCTCTCTTTGTACCGGTTGTGTCTTCTTGGGGGCTCCTCCTCACTCTCTTCGTACCGGTTGCCTCTTCTTGGGGGCTCCTCCTCGCTCTCTCCGTACCGGTTGCCTCTTCTTGGGGGCTCCTCCTCGCCGGCTTCGTAACGGTTACCTCTTCTCCGAAAAGGCCTGGCTGTCTCCTCCCAGTCTTCCCACTCACCGGCTTCCGACTCTTCCTCCCAGTCTTCCCACTCGCCGGCTTCCGGCTCTTCCTCCCAGTCTTCCCACTCGCCGGCTTCCGGCTCTTCCCCCGGCTCCCATTCCCCGGCACATGCATCTTCCGGCTCCCATGGTCTCCGGGTCTGTCCGCCGTCCGGGGGCAGGTCTATGATTCGGATTTCCTCCTCAGGCGAGGCTCCTGCCCCTCCGCCCCTTTTCCCCCGGCTTCCCCCGTTCCGGACATTTTCCATCTCTTTTTCCAGAAACGCCTCCAGCCCTCTCTGAATCTGTTCCATTTCGTTTTTATGATTGTCCATTGGCTGTTTCACCTCTCGTGCTGACTTATGATGCACTATAACACATTCCTGCGCTTTCGTCACGAAAAGAAACATTAAAAATTATTAAATATTGCCTTTTCCTCTATCAGATATTATAATGTAAAAACACCTGATTGCCAATGCTATTCTCATAAAAAGAGGAGTAAAAACGATTATGAAAAAAACTGTAATAAGTATCGCAGCATTTTGCCTGACTGTCATGCTCTCGTTCCCCCTGTACGCCGTCTCTGTATCCGCCGCAGAGCCCGGCCCGGAACAGGTGGACATCCTGTTCCTCCACGACACCCACTCCCACCTGGACAGCTTTCCCACCGTGGAGGAGGGGCAGAACGTGACCCTGGGCGGCTTCGCCCGGATCAAGACACTGATCGACGAGAAAAAGGAAGAAAATCCGGACGCTCTGGTGCTGGATGCCGGAGACTTCTCCATGGGTACCTTGGTCCAGACCATCTTCCACACCGACGCGCCGGAGCTGCGGATGCTAGGCGCTCTGGGGTGCGATGCCAGCACGCTCGGCAACCATGAATTCGACTATCGATCCGCGGGTCTGGCCGGAGCTCTGGACGCCGCCCTGCGCAGCGGCGATCCCGTCCCTGCCCTGGCCCTGTGCAACGTGGACTGGGAGGCCATGGAGGCGGAGGGCCTCACGGAAGACCAACGGCTTCTAAAGGCCTCATTCACGTCCTATGGCATAAAAGACTACGTTATATTGGATAAGTCCGGCATCCGGATCGCGGTGCTGGGCGTCTTCGGGGAGGATTCCCTGGCCTGCGCCCCCACCTGTGTGCTGAAATTCAGGGACATCTCGGAGGCGGCGGCCGACACGGTTAAGAAGATTCGGGAAAACGAAGACGTTGACATGATCGTATGCCTCTCCCACAGCGGCACCAGCGAGGAAGCCGACAAGTCCGAGGACGAAATCCTGGCAAAGGCCGTGCCCGAGATCGACCTGATCGTCAGCGGCCATACCCACACCTCCCTCTACGAACCCATCCGACACGGGGACACCTACATCGTATCCTGCGGCTCCTACGCCAGGAACTTAGGGAGCCTGTCCATGTCCAGACAGGAAAACGGGCGCTGGCAGATGGATTCCTATGAGCTGATCCCCATCACCCAGGACATCCGGCCCGACCAGGCCACCCAGGTCAAGATCGACAGCCTCATGGAAAAGGTGGACGCCTCCTACCTGTCCTGGTTCGGCTACACGGCCGATCAGGTGCTGGCCCAAAACGACATCAAGTTCGCCACCTCCGACGACCTGTACTATCTCCATGAGGAGCTTAATCTGGGCAATCTTTTGTCCGACGCTTTTGTCTATGCCGCGGAAAACGCGGATGACCCGGACGATCACCCAATCGATGCGGCCATCGTGCCCTCGGGCTGTGTACGCGATACCTTTGCCACGGGGGACGTGACCGTGACGGATGTGTTCAATGCCTACTCGCTGGGGGTGGGACCGGACGGCATCCCGGGATACCCGCTGATCAGCATGTACCTCACCGGGGCGGAGCTGAAGACCGGCGCCGAGATCGATGCCTCCGTGTCCGACTTCATGAAATCCGCCAGGCTCTACATCAGCGGCTTACATTTTACCTATAATCCCCACCGGATCCTCCTGAACAAAGTCACGGACTGTTACATGACCGACGAAAACGGCGAACGGGCTGAGATTCAGGACGACAAGCTCTATCGGGTGGTATGCGATCTGTACAGCGGCCAGATGCTGGGTGCCGTCACGGATGTGTCCTACGGCATCCTGTCCGTCCAGCCCAAGTTCGCCGACGGCACCCCCATCCGAAACATCGAGGATGCCATCATCACGGACGGCGGACGGGAACTGAAAGCCTGGGCTGCCATCGCGGGATTTCTGGACGCCCTGGAGGACACGAACGGGGACGGCGTCTCCGACATCCCCCAGGCTTACGCCTCTGCCCAGGGCCGCAAGGTGGTGGAGGACAGCCGGGCAATAGGAGATCTGCTGAAAAATCCCAACAAATTCACATTTATTATCCTAGGCGTCCTCCTGCTGCTCCTGGCTCTGGTCATCCTGCTGTTCTGGCTGCTCATAAGGCTTGTCCGCAGGCTGGCCCACAAAGCTGGGGCCAGGAAAAGATAGGAAAGGATAGAAAAACCCAGGGAAAAGCAAAGGGACGCTGATCCTGTTCAGGAGCAGACGGCAAATCTTCAGCCGCTGCCCATACATAGCGCAAAGCTCAAACCGGGCTGGAGTCGGAGCAGGAACTGCGGCTGCCGGCCATTCCCGGCACAGGGACTGATTTTATGGGAGGATTCGGCCATGAGTGCAAACAGATACCATATATCCAATAAAAATATATACGGCTTTAAGACAAATATGTTTCAGATGTTCCTGGTGATCCCGGTTCTCATAGCGCTGGCCCTGCTGGCGGAATTCGTCCTGGGACCTGTATTGTATCGCTTTTATCAACAGGATGTCACTGTGGAAAAAGGGGCGGCCGGAAGCGAGGCCGGCGCCGAAGTCCAGGTGGCGGAGTCCCTGGCGGATATGGAGCGGCTGGAGACCTTTACCCTGATTACAAAGGGTGCGGTGATCAATTATGACACTGTCCGAAGCGGAGACCAGATCTACCATCGCCTACGGCTCCCCAGCGGAGAGCTTGTGATCGCCCACATCAACAAAAAAGCCATTCAGGATACCGATGAGCCGGGCCTCTACCGCCTGCCCACCGGGGTGTGGAGAGAGTGGGAGCCGCCTGCTGAAATCCTGGTCTACCAGGAGCTTCTGGCGGCCACGGATCATTATGTGGATATGTACGGAGACTATGTGCCGGTGCTCTCCCAGGCGGATTACGGCACGGCGCTTGGCAGGATAGCCTCTGTGTGGCTCTTCATCATCGCAGTATTTCTCTACAGGGTAATCGGAGTGCGCCGCTGGCGCTTCGCGCCCGCTGTCTTCTGGAGGAGGGATCCCCTGCTGCCCAAAGACGACACAGAGCTGTGGTGCGCCTCCACCTTTGCCATCTGGGCCCACTCCTTTCCCATGCTGGAGGGCTGGCCTTTGGTGACGGGAGTCCACGGGAGCCGGAAAGTGGTGGCCAATTTCCGCCGCACAGCTCTGGGAGAACAGTGGGACATTTATGACCGCCAGGGTGGACTGCAAACCGTACATGAGCTGACGGAGAAGCACGCAGGCTGCTTCGACACCCCCTGCGCGGGCTGGGATCTGTGCAGGGCCACCCAGCTGCTGGGCATGATGTACCTGGTGAAAATGATAGACCGGGAGGAGCTGGACGCAGAGTTCGTCCGGGCCGGGAGAGTAATCCAGCAGAGATTCCACTCCTGGGATGAAATGGCGGAAAGCTATCTGGAGGGATACGAAGCCTGGCTGGAGAGAATCGGGCAGCAGAACGCCGCCCAGTATGCCGCCAGACGCAGGGCTATCTTCCAGCAGCTGAAAGCAAACCCGGACGGTCCCTACTCCGTTCCCTGGAAGACCAATCTGACTTCCATCCCGGGCAGCGGCGAGCGCACGGTGCTCAAAAAAGTACTGTTCCGCTACCGGGATCCGAAGCTTTGACCAACCGCAAAAGCGCGGAGAATCCATTATTTCCCGGATTCTCCGCGCTTTTTCTCATTCCTGCACCGTATGCGTCTCAGGCTCCTGCCCATTATCCAGGCAGAAGCTCACTTCCCATTGACCGTCCAGCAGGTACCCGCCGGAGGTGAAATCCCCCTGGAGGGAGGCTCCTTTCAGGTCTCCCGGCAGGATGTCGTAAATGAATTCCTCATACCAATACCCATACTCATCATAGAATCCCACCGAGCAGAAGTTTCCTGCATCCGACTGTCCCGGCACTTTCCCGATTACGCTTCCGTCCGCCATGGCCAGAACCAGTTCCCCATAGTCGAAATCCGCTTTCTTGTCAGGATAGCGCATCTGCACATGAAAGCCGTTGTCCGTAAAGCCTGCAGCAGTGACTGCAAATCCACCGGCAAGCGGTACTCCCCAGCCTCCGGGCGAGAGCACTTCCACTTTGTGGTCCGAAGTGGACACCGGTCTCCTGTAGTTATCCACATAACTCCGGAGGTAGTATTCCCGCAGGATTCGCTCCGGCTCCTGGGGCAGAGAAGTCCAATCTGGCCGGAAAGTCTGCTGTTGTTTCTTCTGGGCCAGCAATAACTGCCCTACGGAGAGCGTATAAGTCTGGCCCTGAACAAACGCAGGCCTCTTGTCCCCGTTGGTGGGGGTGATGGTGACCAGGAATCCGTAGGTACCGCTTTCCCCGTCATAGCCCAGAGACTGGTACCGGTAGGAGATCTCCTCCGTCCCCTCCGGCTTGCCTACCCGGTAGCTGTGGTAAAAATCCACGCCCTCCGCCAGCCGGTCACTGCCGCTGATATCCTCCAAAGTCAGATAGACGGCCAAAGTACCGTCCACCATGGAAGCGTCCTGGACTGTCATGGTGATGTCCTGGCTGGTACAGGTCAGCTGCACCGGCTGCAGGGATCCGGCCACGTCCGAGGGGATGTTGTGGAAGAAATGTCCGTAAGCGCTGGCCATGCCTGTGGACAGCAGCGCCACTGCCGCGCACAGAGCAGCCGCTATTCCTACCCTCCTGGGGGCAGAAAGCCGCCATGCCTTAGCTTTGCCGGTCCGGTTCAGGACATTTTCCAGCACATCGGGGGAGGGGTTCAGGCGTTCCATAGCTTTCCTATAATGTGATCTCATAATCGCTCAATTCCTTTCTCAGCATTTCCCGGGCCCGCTGCATACGGGTCTGCACTGCCGTCAGGGAGAGCGAGAGGATGCCGGCAATCTCCTTCTGGCTGTATCCCTCGTAGTAGTACAGATGAATGGGGGCCCGATACTTGACAGGAAGCGCCATCACGGCTTCCAGGACAGCCCGTCCAGTCTCGTCCGGAATCTCCGCCGCTTCCTCCAGCGGAACGGAATTCCAGCGCCGCAGGAAGTGGAAACGGTCTTTGCAGGCATTGGCAGTGCATTGCAGCAGCCATGCCTTTTCCCGTCCCGGCTCCAGCGACACATTGCCCTTTGCCAGACGGCAGAACACATTCTGGCAGATATCATCCGCATCCGCGGCATGGCGGGTGATACTGTAGGCAAAACGATAAACGTCTTTTCCGTATTCTTCAAACAGGCGGGTCAGTTCCCTGGCAGTCATTTGGCGCTCCCTTTCTGTGATATACTGCAGACCGCCAGGATTTACAGTAACGCAAACCGAAAGGTACCTGGCTGGCGTTCTGCAGTCGGGGCCTACTGTAAATTTATCTGGCGTGCAGTATAAGTTGTTTCACTGATATAACGAACGGAACGGCCCATTTATCACATAGCAAACATAATTTTTTGAAAAAAGATTCTTAACTCGCCCCCCTAAATGTAATATCCGCAGACTTCCCGCTCTGAGCCCTCTGCCAGCACCAGCAGGACAGCGTTGTTGATTGCTTTTGTCCGGCCGTTCTCGTCCAGGCAGACGAAGTGGCTGCAATAGACCATATCCCTGACCCGGAACATGTTCATGGGATCGTATCCGCATATGAAAGCATTGCATGGAACATATAGAGCATGGGCCATGTGCCCGGCGATTTTCGCTTCTTTTTCTGCCAAAAGGGCAGTGTACTTTTCGCCGATGAAGTCATAGGGGCGCATCTGCACCGTCACACCCCGGGTATCCACCAGGTTCTGTTCGTATACGGTAAGGGTGCTTCTAAAATCATTCTCTATTTTGCGGCCCAGGGCATCCAGGCTCAAAAAGAACACCACTCCAGTGTAGTAGGAGATTCTCCTGACATCGAACAGCAGTCCGCTTTCCTCGCGCAGTTTGCCGATGCAGTCCCTGACCTGGGACGCATATTTTTCCCTGTTGATTGCCTGTAAGGCTTTCAGGCCGATGAATTCAGCCATTCCCTCTATGGTCTCCGCCCTGAGCTCCTGGGCCACCATTTCGGGGTACGCCGACAGCCTCTGTGCCCGCAGGGCTGCAAATTTTTGAAGTTTTGAGACATCGCCATGCTCGCAGGCATCTGCAAGATATCGGTTCTCATTGTACTTCTTCGTGAAATTGTCAGGATCTGACGGATATCGCAAAAGGGCGAAATCAGACGGAAAGCGGGCCTCACCGTTACTGAACTGATGGCAGTGGAACATCTCGTGGACCAACAGATAGGCAAGCTTCTCCATATCCTCCATAGGGGAAAATTCAATGTCCCAGACGGCTATGTATTCGCCACTGTAAAGCAGCGAAGTGTTCCCCCGGAAGCTGTCCTCATACGGGATCAGCTTTCCGTCCAGGCAAATTTCCCGGCTGTTGTAGACGGCAAACCTGTACTTGTGAAACCCCTCCAGCAACGCGCCGAAGTCCAGCGTGTCTAATATAGAATCGACTTTTGCATAAGTCTCCTTTAAGTTCATAGGCAGCTCCTCCTGTAAAAACCTTTCATCATCGGCACATAACATTATAGGATGAGGGTCAAAATCTGTCAAATGCATAAATATTTTGTAAACGCGCAGTGACAAATTCAGGCTTATGTGATATGATGGAAACAGTCTTTGAAAGGAGGGCCCATTATTATGGCGTTGACAAATGAAGACTTATTGGCAATCTCACAGTTATTGGACGTAAAGCTAAAAGCGGAAATAACGCCAATAAAGAATGAGATGCAAGCCTTGAGAGGCGAAATTCACGCCGTCAAAAGCGAACTTCAGGCTGTCAAAGGCGAACTTCAAGCCGAAATACACCAGATAAAACTGTTCCAGGAAAATATAATCATGCCACAGTTGAACACAATTCAAGCCTGCTACACTTCAACCTATGACAGGTACAAAGATTCCGTAGAAGGATACGAGGCTCTGAAAGCTGACAATGAGGTCATGAAAAAAGTTATCATGGAACATAGCGATAAACTCAAAAGGCTTGCCTAAGCACAGAAAATGCCGCATCTGGTTAAACCGGAATGCGGCATTTTCTGTCAAGCCGTAGAAACTTCTGATTTCCGCTCTCTATTACCTACTCTGCCTCTTCCACCCGCACCAAATGGAAGACCTGCCCAGCAAAATCCCCTCTTCTGTCAGGAATCCGAAGCCCAACATACATCAGGATGTCCCCGGAAAGTTCGACTTCCTCCCCGGCTCCCTCCACCCGATAGCGCGCCGATTCCTCCAGCCCTTTCAGCCGCACCATGTGGCTCTGCCTCCCGGGCCCGCACAGTACCTGGATCCAGGTCACCAGGCTCTCTTTCCCGTCTTTCCCCACCACCTGCCAGCAATCGTACAGATGTTTCTCCGCCGCGGAAGCGATCCGGTAATAATCCCCCTCCCGAATCAGATCATTATACTTATGGTACAGCGCCGCCTGTTCTTGTATCACTTCTTTGTCTTCCTCCGAAATCCTGGTCACATCCAGCTCATAGCCGAAAGTCCCCGCCAGGGCCACATACCCCCTGGTCTCGAATGGCGTATTCCTGCCTACGGTATGATTCGGGCAGTTGCTGACATGGGCCCCGATGGTGGACAAGGGATAGATCAGCGCCGTTCCCTCCTGGATGGCCAGCCGCTCTATGGCATCCGTGTCGTCCGAGCACCAGATCTGGGGACTGTAGTACAGCATCCCCGCATCGAACCGCCCGCCCCCGCTGGCGCAGTTCTCCAGCAGGATATGAGGAAACCGCGTCACCAGACGTTCCTGCAGCTCATACACCCCCAGCATATACCGGTGGGCCAGCTCCCCCTGCCTCTCAGGCGGCAGCCCCAGGCTCCCCAGGTCGCACAGCGGCCGGTTCATGTCCCATTTCACATACTCCACATTGGCGCTTCTAAGCACTGCCTCCACTTGCTCCCACACGCAGTCCACCACCTCCCTGCGGGAGAGATCCAGCACATACTGGCCCCTGGCCATGGAGGGCGTCCGCCCCGGCACCGCGATAGCCCAATCCGGATGAGCCCGATAGAGATCCGAATCCGGGGAGATCATCTCCGGCTCGAACCAGATGCCGAACTTCATCCCCAGCTTGTTCACCTCCTCCACCAGATAGGAAAGTCCCCCTTTCAGCTTTTCCTCGTTCACATACCAGTCCCCCAGGGATCTGAACTCATCCCTCCGGTTCCCGAACCACCCGTCATCCATCACCAGCATCTCAATGCCCAGCTTAGCGGCCTCCCGGGCGATGGACAACAGCTTTTCCGTGTCAAAGTCAAAATAAGTGGCTTCCCAGTTGTTGATCAGGATCGGACGTTTTCTGTCCTTATATTCCCCCCTAAGGATGTGGCACCTGATAAAATCATGGTAGCTCCCGGTCATCCCGTCCAGTCCTCTGTCAGAATAGGTCAGAAGCGCTTCCGGCGAGGCGAACCGCTCCCCCGGTTCCAGCGCCCAGCAAAAGTCCTCTCCCTCCAGCCCAGCCTGCCACCTCACTGTGCCGAACTGGCTGACCTCGGCCCGTATCTCATAATTTCCGGAATACACCATCTGCACCCCGTAGACCTCCCCGCTCTCCTGTGAAGTCGCCGGCGTCATCAACGCCATGAAAGGGTGATCCTGATGCCCTGATATTCCTCTGCGGGAGCCGATTCCCTGAAATCCCCTCCCCAAAGGCCTCCTTTCCCTATGGCACTCCCTGGCCCAGGAACCGTGCAGCGTCAGGGCTTCAAAGCAGCGGTTGTCCATGTCCAGGCTCATGGAAACTATCTTTTCCAAGAAAATCCGCTCCCTCCCCTGATTTGCCACCTCCGCATGCCTCGCAATTACATCGCTGTCTTCGAACACGGAATAGCTTAGAACCACCTCCATGCCCAGATGCGCATCCCTGCACAGGATTTCCAGCGTAGTGCACTTCCCCTCCCCCGCAAAGGAAGCCGGAAGCCCCTCTATCCCCTTTTTCCCCGAAAAGATCTTATGGGACACATAGGAGAGGGTGCAGAACTTATGCCCCGCAGCGGACCGCACCCGCAGCGCCGCCTCTCTAAAGTCGCCAATCCCATGGGTAGGATATTCCATGGGAAACTTATCCAGAAAGGAGAGCCTGTCCCTCTCGTTTCGGGACGGCACGAAAGGCGGCTCCTCTGTGCGCAGCAGATAGGCCAATTCATGCCCCGATACTTTTTTTCCATAATAGATATGTCCCAGGAACCCCTCCTTGTCCACCACGCCCATCATATAACTGGTGCGAGGAGTGTCCAGCTTGAAGATCCTGTCCTGCTCATAATAAACGATACCCATATTCCCTCCCATCCGCCCGCTCCAGCGGGCCATTCCTTTCACTTTAAAGCTGGCAGCGCCGCCTTTCGGCAATCGCGCGCCGTCCCTACAGCAGCCGCAACGCCAAAAGCCCTATGACGAACAATCCACCTATCCGCCATAGGGCTGTCAGCCGCTGCCTATAGCCGCACATACACCGGAAAACAGTTTCTGGTGACAAGTACAGCAGAACCGTTCTGTTGTCAAGAACAATCTCACACTTACTTCGCGTTCTTCATGTATTCCTCGTATTCTTTCATCTGAGCGCCGTGGATCGTTGTCAGTTCATCGATGATATCCTGCACGCCGAGGCTCTCAATCTGCTGCACATAGGCATCCCAGTCGTCCAGGGACTTGCTTCCGCTGATGACGCCCCACACATACTCTTTCATAGCATCGCCGATGTCCGTTCCCTTGTCATTATTCACCGTATACGCCTCAGGGTTCTTCTTCTCCACCGTATGGGAATAAGCGATACGGCTGTTAGCGGCCACTTTCTCGAAAAGCTCCGAGGTGCTCTTGGTATTCTCAATGTTGCAGAAGTCTTTCCTTGCAAACAGATCCTGGAACAGCTTCAGGCCAATGTTCTGCTCCGTATTCTGTGTGCCGTCGCTGGGGACCAGGATTTCATAGGTTCCGTCTCCATTGTCCTTATAATGCTCACCCTCCACACCGAATCTTCTGTGAATGTAGTTCTCGGGGGTGGCCATGTCATCCCAGATGGCATAGGCGCGCTCAGGATCGGAGCAGGTGTTTGTAATGCCGAAATAGCACCATGCGGCTACCGATGCGGGATCGTCCTGAGGTGTCCCATTGTCGCCCGCTACCATGTTGATGGGCACCCACTTGGCTTCCGGATGGGTGGAGTAGAAAGACTGCATGGGACCAACGGAAGGATTGTTCCAGGAAACCCAGCTGTAAGTCACGCCGAACCCACCGTTCGCCATCTCTTCATCCCTGTCTGTATCCGTGACAATATTGGGCGTAATGACGCCGTCCGCATACAATTTGGACACCCTGCCCAGCCATTTCTTGCAATCATCAGTGGTAGGTCCGTAAATATAGGAACCGTCATCCATCTTCAGGAAAGTGTCGCGTCCAAATCCATCGCCGCAGCCCTGAATCCAGGGCCAGAAGCTGCGCAGATCGTATCCGTCTCCGCCCAGCCCGTAAGTATTGTTCTGGCCGTCACCGTCCGGATCGTCATTGGTGAAAGCGTACAGCACGCTCTCCAGCTCATCCAGGGTCTTTGGCACCTCCAGATTCAGGTTTTCCAGCCAGTCCTGCCTGATCCACAAAGTCTCGCAGGCAGGCTCAGCCACATCGCCGGGAATCCTGTAGATAGCGCCGCTGTTGTCAGCCGCGTAGAACAGGACGCCGGGGTCAATGCTATTGTAGTAATCGCGCATATTCGTATATCTGTCCATGTAAGGAGCCACATACCCCCCGGCGCCCAAGATTCGCATGTCAATCCATATGCCGCCATCTCTTACCACTGCCCGCCCCGCTCCCTCTTGCAGGCCCATGCCACGGTTTTCTTTTCAACAATGCGCCCGCTTACCAGTTCCATCTGCCCGGCCTCATTAAGCCCCTCCAGCCTGGCCAGGACTTTGCGCAGAGCGGCTTCAGCCATGCCTTTCATATCCACCTCATAGGTGGTGATACCTCTGTCCAGCAGCCCCGGGTAGAGATAATTGTCGAATCCCACCACCGAGCAGTCCTTTGGCACCTGGACGCCCCGCTTCTCCAGTTCATCGATGAGCCTGCTGGCCACCAGGTCGCAGTTGCAGACAAAGGCCTCCGGCAGTTCCTCCGGCAGCCTCAGGACGATCTCTCCCGCCTCGTCCCGATCCTCCAGCAGCCATTCCTCTCCAAAGGGGACGCCATGCTCCAGCAGGCAGCGCCTGAAGCCGCAGTACCGGTCCATGATACTGCTGGTGGCGTGGATGGAGCCCACATAGGCCATGCGCCTAAATCCCCTCTCATACAGGTGCTCCGTCAGCAGGTACGTCCCATGGAAGCCGTCCGTCACCACTGCGTCCCCTGCTATGTCTTTATTATAAAAATCAAGAAATACCACCGGCATTTTTATGTTGGCTTTCAGAAAAAGGATGTATTCCCTGTCGATCTCCCCCATGACGATAAGGCCCTCCGCTGCATTTTCCTCCACAAAGCGGGGAAGCTTCCTATCCTTTTCCGTATCATGCTTCAGCACTTCAGCCATCACGGCACAGTTCTGCTCAGATGCCTCCATGGCGATCTCCATATAGATCTTCCAGTAGAACGTGATATAGTCCGCCAGATATCTCTCCGAGATGACCACGCCGATGCTTCGCAGGCCCGGCGCTTTCCCGCCGGACTTTTTCTGGTTCTGGAAATATCCCATCTCCCGCGCCTTGTCCAGGATCCTTTCGCGGACTTCCTCGCTGACGCCCTTGCGCCCTGCAAGGGCGTTGTGCACAGTCACTGCACTTACGCCCACCTGATTGGCTATGTCCTGCATCCTCACTCTGGCCATCCCGTTTCTCCATTCCTTCTTTCCGTTATACTTCATTTTACTTAATTTTTCAACCCATGTCATTAACTATTCTTGGATTTTGTCTGTGTTTATTGCGGCATATTTGCGCAGCCTGTCTACCGTATCCCGGAAAAGAAGCTGGCAATGTATTGGGGGATTTCAGCGGGATTGCGATATGTAATTTCAAGCTTTTCATAGTACGGCAGTTTCAGAATCCTTTTTCGCCAATGAGCATCTAAACTGATTTCCAAGGCTACATCCTCTATAAATTCCTTATACAATCTTCTCCTTAGCTTCTTTTTCTGTCTGCGGTTCAAAACAACCTCCTTGCGTGCCATTTAAATATGAACCAAACTTTTGAGTAAACTCTGCATTCTGTGCCTCTGTGGTTTCAGTCAGAGATACTGGAATGTAAAAGACATAATTTCTTTGCTCATCAAAGCTTACTGAATATTCCTTTTCCAATCTACCTTTCACCCAGAAATGAAAATCATTTTTGAATCTTTTATCCATATCGTCTGCTCGATTTGACTCCTGCTCTTGCTTTCGACTACATGTAATATATCATCCTGCTCCCAATTTGTACAGTCCTCAATATTCATTTTTCACCACATTTAAACATAAGCAAACAGATTTCCGCTTTTTGCCGCCTCCATGCGATTTGCCCTTGAAGATGGCAGAAAGAAAGGATATACTGTCCGTAAACCCCAAAAACGAAAACAGGAAGGAGCCAAGACCCATGCCCACCAACAAAACCGCATTCACAACCGGCCTTCGCGACGGCCTCCCCATAGCCGCAGGCTACTTGGCCGTGGCCTTTTCCCTTGGTATAGTGGCCAAAAAGGCCGGCCTCACCCCTTTCCAGGGCTTCCTCTCCAGCATCTTAAACCACGCCTCCGCAGGGGAGTACGCGGAGTTTACCGTCATCATGGCAGGCGCGCCTTACCTGGAGATGGCTTTCATCATCCTGATCACCAACATGCGCTACCTCCTGATGAGCTGCGCCCTGAGCCAGAAATTCGACCCGGCCGCCCCTTATTCCCACCGTCTCCTGGTAGGATTCGGCATCACGGACGAGATCTTCGGCATCAGCATCGGCAAGCCGGGCGCTCTGAACCCTTTCTACACCTACGGCGCCATGGCAATCGCCCTGCCAAGCTGGGCCCTGGGTACGGCCATGGGCGTCGTGGCGGGCAATGTCCTGCCAAAGTCTCTGGTCAGCGCCCTGAGCGTGGCCCTGTACGGCATGTTCATCGCCATCATCATTCCGGCTGCCAAGGCCAGCCGTATCGTGGGCGGAGTGGTCATTGTAAGCTTCCTTGCCAGCTTTATCGCCTCCAGAATCCCTTTTCTTGCCGGGCTCTCCGACAGCATGAAGATCAGTCTGCTCACCGTGCTGATCGCCGGGGCAGCGGCCATCCTGTTTCCCATAAAGGAAAAGGACGGGACAGAGAGCAGTCAAGACAAGAGACAAAATCCGGAGGTGACGGAACATGACGCATAACATTTATCTATACATACTGGTAGCTGCGGCGGTGTCAAGCCTGATCCGCATCCTGCCATTGACCCTGATCCGCAGAAAGATAAAGAATCCTTTTATCCGTTCCTTTCTGTACTATGTACCGTATGTGACACTGGCAGTGATGACCTTTCCCGCCATCCTCGCCGCGCCCCAGGTTCCCTTGGCCGGAATCCTGGCGCTCATCATCGGCGTCATCGCCGCCTGGAGGGGCTTGAACATGATAGGGATCGCCGTGCTGTGCTGCGGGGTGGTGTTTTTGTGTGAGACTTTCCTGTCATTTTTTGCATGACATTTTACCGAAAAAATAGAGACACCACAATATTCCTGCACTGTCATTTATGTGAATTTCGTAACGGGAACAAATCGTTGAAGCAAAGATAACGGCAATGATGCCTTTCCAGAGCGCCTGCGGTGCGAAGAAGCAGGCAAGATGCAAGTTGTCAAACGGGTATTCACATAGTATTCTGCAGCGTAACAGGCAGACGTCATTTGCCGGGGATATGCAGGTATCCCGCTAAGCGCACGGGTCATGCCCTGAGTTCAAGGCGGCACAGTGGATAGTGTTTTGCGAAGCCGGAGCACTTTATTCCCCCACGGCATCTGCTGTGGGGGAGATTCATTTTGCTCCGTCCTTTGGCCTCACTTTATCGGATGTCTTTCCTGCAGTACTTCCCATAAGCCGCCGCAATGCCCACTGCCCCAAACGCCAGCCCTATGGCTGCCAACTTCCCGTCCAGATGCCCTTCCGTGACGATATCCGCTCCCTCGGCATAGCCAAAAGGCGTGATGTATTTCAGGAATTCCGCTTCCCGGGCGATGTTGGCCACCAGGTTCAGGAAGTACATCCCTGCGGCAATGCCTAAACCTATGCTTACGCCGCCCCTGCGGGCAAAGGCGGATATCCCGAAGCAGATGCCCGCAAGCTCCGCCTGCAGGAGGAAATAGGCCAGGTGAAGGAGGTTCAGCTCTTTCCATGGGACGTCCTCCCCGATGGCTCCCATGGAAGCCACAGAAATCCCATAGATAATCAGATTCATGGCGATAATCTGCACATACACCGCGGCCAGCTTTCCGGTGACGATACGCGCCCGGTTGACCGGATGGGTCAGCAGAAATTCCGCCGTCCGGTCTTTCTCCTCCTTGCTCAGGATCCCTGCGCCGCACAGGGACGCGAAAAAGGCCCCTCCCAGCCCCAGCACATTCCCGCACTCAATGGCGTAGAAGCCCATGAGCGTCCCGAAATTCAGCCTGTCCATGCCGAAAGCGTCGCTGAACGACCCCATAGAGGAGAACATGTCGCCCACGTCCTCCATCTGCCCTTTCATCTCCGGGAACAGGAACACACACACTGCCAGGAGAAACCCAATGGATGCCGTCCAGATGATAAATGAAATCCTGCCCTGCCTCAGCTCATGTCTTATCAGTGTCATACTCTGCCTCCTTTTTAGGAAGCCGTACTTGCTTCCTGTAATAGTGCATGAATATCTCCTCCAAGTCCGGTTCTGATACGGACAAATCCGAGACGCTGCCCGCTGCCAGCCTCTGCAGCAGCAGGTTCATGTCCCCGCTGTACAGGAAGTTCACACCTCCCGGGGAATCCTCCCTGTCCCGGATGCCAGCAAGCCCCTCCAGCGCCACTGTGCCCCGGACGCTCACCCGCCTGGCGGTGGTCTTTGAAAGCGTCTCCACGCTGTCGCATGCGATGATTTCACCCTCCCTGATGATGGCCGCCCGGGTGCAGTTGTGCTGGATTTCCGAAAGGATATGGCTGGACAGAAACACCGTGGCCCCCGCCCGGTTCCGCTCTCTGAGAATGTCAAAAAACGCTTTCTGCATCAGCGGGTCAAGGCCGCTGGTGGGCTCGTCCAGAACCAGGAGCGCGGGCTCATGCTGCAGGGCGCAGACGATGCCCACTTTCTTCCGGTTGCCAAAAGAGAGTTCCTCCACCTTTCTGGCAGTGTCCAGCTGCAGCTGTTCGCAGAGCCGGCCAGCCTCCTCCCCGCAGTCCTTTTCCCGCAGATTCGCCGAGAGCTTCAGCACCTCCCGCACCCGCATCCCGGCGTAGAACACCGCCTCAGAGGGCAGGTAGCCCGTCCGGGCCAGGATTTCCTGCTTATCCTTTACAATATCCAGTCCAAAAACGGACGCTCTGCCGGATGTCGGACTGATAAGCCCCAGCAAAGTCCTTATGGTAGTGGATTTCCCCGCGCCGTTGGGCCCGATGAAGCCGAAGAACTCCCCTTTGGCCACGGTCAGGTTAATCTCCCGGACTCCCCGGGCTTTTCCGTAATATTTCGTCAGATTTTCGATTTTGATTGCATCCATATCCGCCCTCGCCTTTCCCTGCTCTAAAAGTCTTACATCCCCGCGTCACGCCTTTCGCAGATACACGCTCTTCCAGAACGCGATGAGCCTCCCAAAGTCCCGCTCCATCTGCTCCATGTCCACATCCCCCCGCTGCACCATCTCCCAGAGATACCCCTCCGAGGCCCAGTACATCTCCTGGTACATCTCCGGAATGTCCAGCCCGGGGATGAACTGCTCCGGGTCAAAGTTCAGCCGCGCCTTGTCCGCTTTCAGGTTGAAATACCGATGGTAACTCTCCTGAACGGCAGCGTTGACCTCCGGGTCTTTTTCATAGAAAGCCCTGATGGTGAAGCTGGCCATGTCCGGATACATGCGCGCAATCTCCATCTTGGCACGCATCCCTTGCTCCATGCTCTCGAACAGGCCTGTCTGACTGTAGCATCCGTACCTGGTCAGGTGCTCGATGGTAATCTCCGCGCATTTGTCCCAGAGGAACAGGTACAGCTCTTTTTTATTATGGAAGTAATGGAACAGCAGCGACTTGCTGATGCCCGCGTCCCGGGCGATCTCGCTCATGGGGCTGTTCTTATAGGTATTCTGCGAAAACACCCTGTATCCGGCATTGATGATGGCCTGCTGCTTTTCTTCCGGCAGGGAATAGAACCTCTCGTTCATCCTGTCACCTCCGTTGACCGCCCGGTCAATTACAGAATATACCCATTGACCGATTTTGAGAAGACCTCTTTGTCAAAAACTTTCCACCTGTGCGGTTGCAACCCACTTCCAAATGAGCAAAACGCGGCTGCGAATGCAGACGCAGGAGCGCGTATGCGCGAGTTTTGCGAATGTGGGAGTGGGTTGGATGCTCGAATGAGCATCCAACCGCACAGGTGGAAAACCTTTCCTTTTTTCTGCGAGGCTGCAAGACAGGGAAATCATTTGTTAGTGTGTAATGTAGTCATTCCAGGGTTGTTTCACGAAGAAAAAATCAACGTAGGAAAAAGGCCGTTATGCCGAGAGTTATGGATGCTATACAAATATCCCATAACTCTCGACTTTTTG
>JAAWOU010000115.1 GCA_022799755.1 Lachnospiraceae bacterium | reverse complement strand
TATCAATCTTGACAGTTTTGCCAGCAATAGCAATGCCAGGCCACACATAGTGATATATTCGGTACCCGGGATGATTGGCTATCGGCAAATGCGTGTTTAGCTCACCAAGAGTGAACGCATATGACCACCAGATACCATCTGGTGATGATATGTGTTTATTTTTGCACAAATTTAAGAAAAGGAGATGTTGTCTATGGCCAGGTCGCCACCTATTAGGAGAGGAAAAACCAAAAGGAAAATTGAAGAGAGGAGGTTGAAATGCAGCAGGAAAAATGTATACTTCATCCGGAGCAGGACTGTCTGGGCCTTATGAAAGCGAGGGAACTGGAGCGTGATATTGCGGACCTTCGAAAGCAGAACAGCGGCTCCCATGAGCGTATTTTTGAGCGATTAGGGGAGTTGGAGAAGCAGGAGGGAATCCAGGATGTCCAGTATGGGAATATTCTGGAGAAGCTGGACGAGCTGGCCGGAGATGTAAAAGAACTGAAAGCGAAGCCTGCGAAACGGTTGGATGGCATGATAGAGAAAGCCATCTTGACTATGATAAGTGCGGTAGTTCTTTTTATGCTGGCAAGAATGGGAATTTCTTAAAGAAAGGAAAGAGATAAAATGAGTGTGGAAATCATTATGCAATATCTAACATATGTTTTTATGGCTATTGGGGTACTGGCATTCTTGGTGGCGGCCATCGTGCAGATAATCAAGGAACTGCCCTGGCTGCAGAGGATACCTACAAGCCTGGTAGCATTGACAGTTTCGCTGATCTTGTGTCTGCTGGCGGTCATCATTGTATGCCAGTATCTTGAGATCGCAATTGTCTGGTATTACATCTTTGCCTCTTTTATTGCGGCCTTTGTTGTATATTTGGTGGCAACGGGAGGCTGGGAACGCGTGACGGAGATATGGCATCGCACAAAGTATAGTAAAAAGTAACCATGGGGAGCTTTGGGCTCCCCATTTTAAATCATTAGAAAGGAAAGAAGAAACGATTATGAGGATAAATGTACATGCAGGGCATAATGCGGATGGACGGACTGCCTGTGGGGCAATAGGTTTTATCCGGGAATCCACAGAAGCCAGGAGGATAAAGGAGGCTGTAATTAGCATGATCCGACAGCAGGGGCATACAGTTTACGACTGTACGGTAGATAATGCAGCAAGTGTTTCTGACAATCTGCAAAAAATAGTGGCAGCTTGCAATGCCCATGATGTAGATCTGGATGTTTCTCTCCATTTTAATTCCGGCATCGGTGATACTATTGGGAATGGAAAGAGCACAGGAGTGGAAGTATATGTATACAATTCCGCCAGTAGAGCGAAATGCTATGCCGAAAGGGTTTGTCAGGCTGTTGCGGAACTGGGATTTCACAATCGTGGTGTTAAGTACAGCAAAGGTCTCTATGTGCTTAAGAATACAAAGGCACCGGCTATGCTTGTGGAATGCTGTTTTGTCGATGACAGGGATGATGTGGAGCTTTATGACTGCCGGAAGATGGCAGAGGCTATTGCTTTTGGCATTACCGGTCAGCGGGCAGAGACTTCGGATGAAGAGCAGAGTGCTGACACAGGGGTGGTAACTCCTGGAGCAGAGACTGCAGTCGGTAATAAAAATCAGAGATATCAGATACGTGTCGGAACTTACACGGTAAAAGAGTATGCAGATGCAACACTGGCAAAGGTTAAAGCGGCGGGGTTTGATGCAATTATGGTCAGTGTATAGAGACGACGGCTGAGTTTGAACGCTCAAGCGGAATGAGTTTGCGAGAAAATAGTCGTGCATGAATCTGACCGCAAGGAGAGCGCAGACGTCACACAGAAGATAGAGATTTATTTTAACTTTATCGGGGAATACATACCGCCGACTATGGCAGAGCAAGAGTTGACACCTGAAGAACTGTAGGAAGTGCGGAAGAAAGAGGTGAGAAAAGAAAGAAGAACCCTGTGCGGAACTGACTGCAACCACCAAAAGACGGAAACTGACCGAGCGTGACCATCCCATAAAGATGGCACCCTATGTGATGATTTCACCATAGCCAGAAAATGATGTAAACGCATATTTAGAACATTGGGCAACAGCTTCTGGGTTATTGGCATTTGATAAAGACGCAAAAGGATAGGTTGGGATTTTCCATTTGTATCTTTAGAACAGAAAAATAGATTCGGGCTGAGTAGTTATGCGTCGGTCTATATTTTGCTACAAGGGTTTGAGGCAACCTATCCGGGAGTAGAAATTGCAGAGCAAAAGGGAGGCTGATTATGCGGTAATTACGATACGCAAACTGAAAGGATAGTGTATATAGTTTTGTGTCTTTGCCTTTCCACCTTATTCCAGAGCCCATGAGCCCTTATAAATACTGGATTTCTGGATATTATAGGTAGGCGCAAATCCACCAAGGAGTAAAGTCTAAAGACACAAAATTAATTACACTTTCGCTTGGTGGCACACATCCTCAGCGGTTATTCTCCATTTCGTCTTTTGACTTTTAGAATATCGTTTGGTGTACAATTTAAAAGCGTACATACTGTAACTATTGTATTGACAGTTACGCTTTTTTCGCAGAGCATCCAAAGTTCCAGTCGAAAAGTTGTAGTCCTTTATGAGTTGATATTGTGTTATCCATGTTCTTTGTATTGTTTCCCAAGGCGGACTTTAAGCGAACATTTTGTCCTCTTCTTTCATTTCAGTATATAGGGATTTTTTTGATTGAATATTGCAGAATATTAGGCTATAAATTTTTATGAAAGTGGAGTAAAGCCATGTGGGAAGATTCTCATATGGCTTTATTCCATGTTTAATTGTTTAGGTAAATCTGACAATATCATTTGGGGAGCAATCCAAAGCGCGACACAGTTTTTCAAGTGTCAGAATTGTAATGTTTCCATTCTTTCTTAAGTTGTACATGGTCTTAGTGTCTATATCTCCGTGCTTTATCAAGTAGTATTGCGATATATGCTTTTCTGTCATAGTCTTCCATAACGGGCTGTAATCTACCATTTCCATATCCTCCTGCGAATATATTATCCATTATCATAAGGAAAATTTGCAGAATGTGTGTAATCATAATGAATTTAAACATTGTGAATATAATCATAATATGATATTATGTACAAAGATGAGGAAGACAGACATATGGCTGAAACGGAAAATTTAAAAAGGGAATTTTGGATTTGATTACGCCCTATCTTGCAGAGTGCGCTGGGAAAATCTACATTGGGAACGAGGAAAACAAAGAATCCTCAAAAACTGCCGATTTGATATTCGAGAAATTGATGAGACATTGACAGACGAACAACAGGGATTGCTTGAACATTATTTTGTCGCAAATAACGCTACAGCAGCTCTCACTGAATGACTTGTATACCAACAGAGAATGCGGGATTTCCTAAATATCCAGAAAATCCATTATAATTCTTTATAGCTTTTGGTCTTTGTCGGATGGGACATACTGTAATATGTCTTGTACTGTGCAATTCAGTATCCGGCACAAGTCATTGATGGTCTTTGTGGAGATATCTTTGTTATGTTTTAGGCGATGCAAAGTGCTGTCTGACATATTATGTCTTTTGGTAAGGGTATACCAATTTTCGTCAGATTCTTCCAGAGTTTTCCAAAATGGGGAATAGTTAATCATTCCAGTACCTCCCTGTTAATACTTTTAAGGATAAGTTATATTTTTTTAATTGAATATCTTCGCAAAAGAGAATACATTACTAGAGTTACAAGAATTATCAGAGACATAGTATTTATAATAATGAAAAAGGGGAAAACACTATTAAAGGGGATAAATGTAATATGGGACTTTTTAAACGGAAAGAAAACTGGCGGATATCAGAGTTTTTAGAAAACTTAGATATGATTGTGCTTGGGATAAGTTCAGAAAACCGAAAGAAGCTTGCAAAGGCAAAAAAGGGGAACAATATTTTTCTGTACAATGATATTTTATTTCACGCGCTGATATATGATGATAAGCGTTCATGGTGGCATACGGATATATGGAGGTTTTAGGGGAACAATCTCATAGCGATGCCAGGAAAGTAGCGTGTCATGGGGAACATGGAATTAATTGGCGTTTCTCTTTAGCGCCGCCCTTTTTATGCCGCGAAAGTCCCTTGATACGGCGGAAACTGCTGTAAAGCAATGGAGCCAGGGGGATTGAGATGCAATTTTATTAATTCCTCTTACCCATATATTGAAATATGGATTTAGGTCTAATGGAGGAACTGCTAATCTGTGTATTGTGCGAGGTAGCTGGGAAAATTTTTTGTGATTTTAGACGTGGATTGCGACTATACTTAGACAATTTGCGCGATAAGAGGGAATGCCTATTAAGTCAAGCCATAAGATGTGAAAAACTTATGCCCGCAACTTAAATTCTTGTGGAGTACCCCTTGACTGCATCCGGGAAATGATGGGATACAATAACCTAAATACGACCCTTGGATACATCTACAATCCATTGACGGGAGAACAGACCTATGACCTCATAACAAAAGCGTTACAGTAGAAAAAGGTGCTGCCTACAGCTGTCTACATATTTTTAGACATATAAAAAGGCGGACCCCCATATTCCATGGGATTCCGCACTATCTTAAAAAATGGAGCATACGGGATTCGAACCCGTGACCTCCACACTGCCAGTGTGGCGCGCTCCCAACTGCGCTAATGCCCCTTACCAAAATAGTATACCATATTTTCTATAAAAAGCAAGAGAAAAATTGCAAAAAGTTCATTTTGGTTCATTTTAGTTAAATGAAAGTTACTTTTCACACCCACGCCAGGCTTCCGCATGCCAACCAGCTGGTGCCATAGCATTAAGCTTTGGTATCGGCTCCCTCTTTTTCTTTAGGCGGCCGCTGGCGCTCATATATCTCACATATTTTCCGGCATACATTCTCCCCGTCTGCCCGAAGCAGGTATACTACGCTCAGTCCGTCACAGATATAGCACAGGTTGTCCTGGCTCCGGAAGGTGACTGCCGGTTTCTGTTTCCTCTTATACACTTTCGCAAGTCTTTCGCTCAGGGAATTGTTAGCCGGGACCCTCAGGTCATGGAGGAACAGAAGATCATTCTCTTTATAATCCCTCAGCCTCAGGAATAGGTTATAGCTTTCCATATAATACTTGCTGGGCGGCTCAGCCTCATATTCCTCCCATGCCTTTTCCAGGATCGTGTCATACTCTTCTTCCAGGTCGAAAAAACTGCAGGATCCAGCCCTTCCCCCTCACACAGGCTGTTGCGGTAATGCAGCATCTTCCGGAAGCAGCGGCCAGAATCAGGACCTGGGTGCTCCTGCCGTCAACGGATGCATTCGTGAAATCCACATTTATCACCGGGGATGTCATCAGCCTTTTGAGGATTTCTTTTTCTGTTTTGGCAGAGAATTCCCGCACAGGCCGTTTATCATGCCGTCCGAAAGCATGATCTCCCCGCCGTAAGTTCCTCCGCCAGCTTCCTGCTGGGGGCGCTTTCCTCCCCTGACGCCCCCTGAAGATCATAGGCTGCTCGCGGGGGCTAAAAGCAGGTATCTATCCCCTGTTGCAATGTGTGCCTGATCTGTTCGGTGACTTCGGCGAAGTCCCGCAGCTTTGCGGCGATGGGGCCGCGGCGCGCTTTGTCCTGCAGGGCCTCCAGGGTCACGTTGAAGCCGCCGCCCAGAGCTTCCAGGTCGGCGCTGCCGTCATGGTTCCACATCTCCCCGCAGCGCCTGTAGAGATCGCTGACCTCTTTCAGGAAAGTGAGGTCGGGATTGAGCTCCATGGCCTTTTCCAGGAAGCCATGGCAGCAGCTGGCATTGGTGGCCAGGCCGCAGACATAGGCGGTGTAAGCGTACCAGGGATCGAAATCCTCCGGCTTCACGGAATCGAAACGGCCCCTTTCGATCTCATCCGCCCAGGCCCGGAAAGCGGAGGCGCCGAAATAGAAGCTCTCGGTCTCGGTGGTCAGGAGCTTGGGCAGGACGCGGACGGCCTCCCGGTAGAGCCGAGCCAGGGACGGGCTCTCTTTTTTGGCGCCGACGAAGATCCAGCCGGGATTGGGGAACTCGTTCTCGCTCAGGAGGTTATCTATGGAAAGACGCTCCGGGCGGTTGTTGTTCCCTGTGATGTACAGGAGCGTCTTTCCATAGGCCTCATAGCCTACCAGGACCCCGGCAGGCAGTTCCCCGGTGCCCCAGACGATGACGGGAATCCCTCTGTCGATATAGGAAATCAAGGTCTGCAGATACATGTCCGGATTCTTGCAGAGTTCTTTTCGGGGAACGAAAGTGCTGGCGTACCCGCATTTTTCGAAAAGGGTCTCGATGAAGCCGGTCTCTTCCGGGACAAGGGCAAAGCAGGTATCGTCCTCCCGCAGATTTCTATGGGGTCCCTCCGCAAGCATATAGCCGCTTACGCCCTTACTCCGAAATTCCCCCTTGGGGTAATACTGGGTGAACACGTCCCCTGTGATCCCGGCGAAGAAGTTGTAGTCGTAATCCCTCTCCCCAAGGCATTCCATCACATATCTGGCGCAGCCGTTGAACCAGTAGTTCTCGCCGTACTCGTCCGTCACAAGGCGGTGGATATTGGGGATTATGTTGTTGCTCTGTTTTGTGGTCATGAGAAGTTCTCCTTTCTGCAGTCTGTTTCTGGGCGTATAGGTCAGCTGGGAAACGCGTATGGATCTGAAATATTTCATGCCCTGGCCGTTGGAACCGATCAGGATGTCCCCTGGCGGGGTGCGGGCCAAATCCAGCGACATATAGGGGAAGTTCTCGGCGCAGTAGCGGATCTCCCCGTTGATGATCACGGCCAGGTGCCTGGGGCCCAAAATCCATGTGACCTGATTGTAGCCTTTCTCCCGGATGCCGCCCCGCCCCGGAAATTCATACAGATCGTGGAAGAGGGGCTGGCGGAAGACCAGGGCCTCCCGGTGCAGGGCGGCTTTTGACATGTCCTCCGAGGGCTGGTTGCCCATGTTGATGCCGAAGCCGTTGTAGCTTAAGCTGCCCAGTGAGACGCCGCCCGCGTATCGGTCGGGCTCCGACCCATGGTAGAAGATCAGACATCCCTCCTCGGAGCCGTATCCAAACCGTTCATCGTTCTCTCCTAGACGGAATTCCATATCCACCCGGAAAGGGAGCCTGACGGACACATTGGTGTTCAGCACCCGGGTGCTGATCCATCCAGTGTATTCCGCTTCACCGTTTTCCAGGATGCGGTAGTGGGGATTGTTGATGGGAGTCACCCGGTCCAAGGCTACGTCCGTTTCCCAGAGAATGGGATTTTGGGCCTGAATCTCTTCTATGGTGACGGAGGCGGCGGACAGCTCCGAGGGCTTCTGGAAATAGGACGGATTTGCCATGCGCTGCTTCACCGGGGCTAAGAGGCTCACCAGCTCCCGGCGCTCGTCGGGGGAAATCAGGTTCTCGACCAGGGCGTGACGGCGCAGTCTGCCGTCATGGGCGTAGTCGATTTCGTAAAAGGGGTTGTCGTCAAAGCTCTTCACCAGCCGCTGGAACTGCTCTTCCAGGCCCTCGTCCACATAGAGATTCACCGAGGCATAGAGCCCGCCGGGAAAGGACTCGTCCAGATAGCCGGTCTCGTTTTGCAGATTTTCGTCGATTCGCAGCATCACGGCCCCCGCCGGGCCGCTCTGGAACTCGAACTGTTCATGCCGGCCCGGCAGCCCTGGGGGGAGGCCGAGGGCCTGAACCGTGTGCCAGAAGCCGGCGATATCCGACTCCCCGGGGGACTGGCGCAGGCAGGAGGTGAGGACGCGCATGGGGGGCAGCAGGAGGATGGCGGCTTCCGGAGGGGAGGAGAGCCTCTCCTGCAGACGGTTCAGCCGCAGGAGAGCGGAACCGTCCGCTTCCTCATCCCGGATGCCCGGCTGGGGGGCTTGTCCGGTTTGGCCGGGCTGCCGGGTCTGGCTTTCCAGGAGATTTGCCTGCTTTTCTATCTCCTCGTAGAGCAGGGGGAGGGCGGAGATCTTTTTGACGCCTTTTTCCGTCATTTTCTTTTGGAAATCATGGATGATCTCTTTCAGCTCGGAAAGGGCAGTCACCTCCTTGTCGATTTCGGCTATCTTGGCCGAAAATACTTCTACCAGAGTGGAAATATCCGGATTTTCGTATATGCGCAGGATTTCCCTGACGGGAATCTGCATTTTTCGCAGTATGATGATCTGCCGCAGCCTCTGGACGGCTGCCTCGTCGTAATAGCGATAGGTTTCCGACGGCAGACGGGCGCTCTGGATCAGGCCTTCCTGCTCATAGTAGCGCAGGGTGCGGGAGGACAGGCCCAGCTGCTTGGTCAGGTCCGTGATTTTAATCAGGTTCATGAAAACTTTTTAATTACCATTTCCGGCATCATGTTGCTGCAAGCTGCGAACGGTAACGGCTCCTTTCCGGGTGTATTGTTTGATTCTACTATAGCACTTGACGCAGGGTCAATGTTAAGGGGTATCGCACACGGGTCGTTCATATTATTGTGAGCGGCCGTGAAAGGCAACAGCTCATTTTCGTTCATTTTCTCTACTTCACTCCGTATATTGACAGAGAAATGCCTGTATGATATCGTTAGAGAAAGCAACAATATATGTAAGAAGATATCCATATTTGGAGACTGGAGGGAGTGCAGGATGACAGAGGAAATGTCCATCATCGGTAGTGAGGCATATAATGCGGCAAAGGAGATTCTGGAGGCGGCTTGTCTGGAGGCGGGCAGTCTATTTGTGGTAGGTTGTTCTACAAGCGAGGTGGCAGGCGCTGGGATCGGCACCTTTTCCAGTCCGGAGCTTGCGGAGGTGGTATTTGGCAGCATTTACCAGGCTGCTCAGGAGGTTGGCGTGTATCTGGCAGCCCAGTGCTGTGAGCATCTCAACCGTGCGCTTATCCTGGAAAAGGAGGCTGCGCTTAGGTATGGGTATGAAATTGTCAGCGTGATTCCCCAGCCTAAGGCGGGAGGGGCATTTGCCACAGCGGCCTACAAGACTTTTGAGGAGCCGGTGGCAGTGGAACATATCAAGGCCGGGGCTGGCATGGATATCGGGGACACCTTGATCGGGATGCATCTGAAAGATGTGGCGGTGCCAGTGCGGATTCGCACAAAGGAAATTGGTGATGCCCGGGTTGTCTGCGCACGCACCAGACCGAAACTGATCGGCGGGGCAAGGGCTGTTTATGAACCGGATGGAGACACGGCAGGGATGGATTAGGAGGCAGGCAGGGGCGGGAATGCATTGACACTGCAGGGCTTTGCGGAGGCAGGAGTGTATTGGGGCGCGCAAAGGGTGCCTTGGGTCGGCGAGCCGCCTGAGGTAAGGCGTGGAGCAAGCGAGTGGCCGTCGCAAAGCGCAGGGGACTGTGAGATGCCGTATGGAATCCGGCTGGCAGTTATCGCTGCAGCAGATGAGCCAGCAGAGCTTCGCAGCCCATCATAACATCCCGATAGGTGGCTTCAAAATCGCCTGTATACCAAGGATCTGAGATGTCCCTGTCGCAGCCAGCAAAGGAGAGGAGCTTAGAGACTTTACGCTCCGGGTCATTGCCCAGTATTCGCCCCATGTTTCGGAGATTGGCGCTGTCCATGCCGATGAGGTAATCGTATTTGCCATAATCGGAGGATGTAAGCTGAACAGCCCGCTTTCCGGCACAGCCGATGCCGTGCTCAGCGAGCTTGGCTTTTGCCGGCGGGTAGACAGGATTGCCTATGCCGTTCCAGATTTCCTCTGTGCTGGTGGCGGCGGAGGCAATGTGGAATTGATTGGAAAGTCCGGCTTTTTCTACCAGGTCTTTCATTACAAATTCAGCCATAGGACTACGGCAGATGTTGCCATGGCACACGAAAAGCACATGATAGCATTTTTTATTTTTTTCCATTTTATTTTAGATTCCTTTCTCTTTGCATTTTATATAAGATAATTTTACACGATTTGTTATTATTTCACAAGCTAATCGATAATAAAGTAAGGTAGTAATTAAACCACTCTATAAGCAACAAAGTGTCTTCGACACATCAGCTCCCCTAGCCCCTCGCTCATGAGGGAAATTAGGTTTTTTCATTTTTCCTTTATCATTACCTTATGAACATACTACAAAAAATTTTTAATGAACACTACGAAGAAATGCTTTACATCCTACTTTTCACTTGTGTCTTGCAGTCAAATTTATAATACTTTAGGCTGTTTGCTCTGTGAAACGATTCTTTATGTGCGTCAATGCTTCTCCAATATCATCAGCAATACCGATAGATTGTTTTTTGATTTCTGCTGGGATATAGGCTTCTGACAGATTGATACATATATAAGTGGCATTGGGATTCTTGTAGGTCATTTGCCAGAATGGGTATTTGATAATTCCCGGCGTATTGCCGCCAACGCC
>JAAWOU010000015.1 GCA_022799755.1 Lachnospiraceae bacterium | reverse complement strand
TTTTGGCACAGTGAAAATAGATTTTCTCCCCATCATATACATAACTGATAGGAACGGCATAAGGATAATTGTCATCGCCCGATAACGCCAGAACCCCGGATGTTCCTCTATATAGAACGGAAGCAATTTCTTCCTCGGACAACGCCTGCCGTTTTCTTCGCATTTCTCGAAACATATCAGCACCTCACTCAAAAAATAAAACGCCTATCTCCCATTCCTTCAATGGCCTACTGGAATGGTTATAAGCGTTTACCCGGCGGTAATGGAGAAAGTATATCAAACACTATGAGGAAAGTCAAGCAAAATGTGATCATTGTTTTTTCGCTTGCCCCATTGCTCAGTAAGCCTGCGCTATCTTATAAGTATAGAAAACGGCAATCACCAGAAGAACCGCAATTACACCTAACGTTGACAGCAGGCAGTAAATGCCTTGAACTAAGAAGCATACTACGACGATAACAACACCTCCGATCATGTAGGAGATTCCGCCAAAACGCTGGCTTTTCTTCCATGTCGTTTCATTCTTCATGCTCCACTTGGTTCTCAATCCGGTCACCGCGTTCATCCGTAACTTTGGCATTATATTCCCTATGATAATCATAGCGATACCTAAAATGCCGCACAATAATTGATTCACATCGAATTGATTGGAGGACAGGTTTTCAATCTTATGAAAACCGGAGTATAAAGTGTACCCTGTCATAGCGTTAAAAAGAATCAGCGTAACAATACCTGCAGTCATACAGACATTCTCGTTATTGTTTCCGTTCTCTTCCTGTTTTGCAGCAAGCTTTGCAATTCCCAGAAAAAAGTAACCCATCAGGGCTGTGACAATGGGAATCAAAAGCACCTCATATTTACTGCCCCAACGCGTTACCTGATTGTTCAGACCATAGTGAGCGGGGATTTGCTCCGGTAAAAACTGTAAAGCAATCAAAGCGCTTATCAGCGGCAGAAACATCAGCCCATAAAACACCATTTTTTTCGTTTTCATGATTGACCTCCTCGTAGATTGTTTATCCACATGACTGCCTCGTCCAGGATTGATAGGTTCAGTTCATAATAAATAAAGTTTTTGTATTTTGTTTCATAGATCAGGTCTGCCTTTTTTAGCTTTGACAGATGATATGATAATGCCTGCGGCGTCATATCCAGTGCATTTGCCAAATCACCGGAATTTATGTTACCCTCCTTTAACTTCTGCAAAATCTTTCTGCGGGTTTCATCAGCCAAGGCTGCTAATATTTCGCTTACTGCCAATTGTTCTTCCACCACCTCTCTATTTCAAGAATTGTTTAAATAGAATTATAACGGTATTCATCTTAGATGTCAATGAGTATTTCAAAATATTTTTAAATACTTTTCGAAAACATTATCTTTTCGGGAAATCTGTCGGAAAACGAACAGAGACCTATTGACAAATGGAACACCACCGCATAAACTGGTCATATCAAGAAAACTTGATTTGAGGTGAAGGTGTGGATTCCTATCAAAAATGCGCAAAGGTATTCAAAGCCCTGTGTGATCCCAAACGGCTTGCTATTCTGGACCAATTGCGAAGCGGCGAAAAATGCGCCTGTGTTTTGCAGGAACCGATGGAGTTGACACAGTCTGGCTTATCCTATCACATGAAGATTCTGTGCGATTCCGGGCTTGTGATCAGCCGGCAGGAGGGCAAATGGACCCATTATCGGCTCAGCGAGGCTGGCAGAGAGCAGGCCGTGAAGCTGTTGAGGGCTGTTACCACGCCGGATTCGGACCAAGGGGGCGGATGTCCTTTATGTAGTCAATAAACGCCATCATAGTGAGATGGCGTTTATCTTGACATTTTATATCAAAATTTTTTGATATGTTGTATTCAAAATGGAAAGTGAGGTTTCTCTATGGGCATATGGCAATTTATCCAAGACCAGGTTTTAGGAATGAAGTGGCTGAATGAGCTGATCGGCAGAGGCCTTTCTATGATGGGACTGGATGTGGGAGAACGCGTAGGGGGGAGCGTCCGTTTTTTTCTCTATGACATGTTGAAGATCACGGTGCTGCTTTGCTGTTTGATTTTTGTGATTTCTATTATTCAAAGCTATTTTCCGCCGGAACGGAGCAAGCGGATATTAGGCAGGTTTCACGGTGTGGGAGCAAATATCGTCTCCGCCCTGCTGGGTACTGTGACGCCGTTTTGTTCCTGCTCGTCCATTCCGCTGTTTATCGGATTTACCAGCGCGGGACTACCACTGGGAGTTACTTTTTCTTTTCTGATATCGTCACCCATGGTGGATTTGGGAAGTCTGATCCTGCTAATGAGCATTTTCGGGGCAAAAGTTGCTGTTGTCTATGTGGTTGTGGGGCTGATGATTGCCGTGGCAGGAGGCGCCGTGATTGAGAAATTGCACATGGAGCCATATGTGGAAGAATTTATCCGCAAGGCCGGGCGTGTGGACATAGAAGCCCCTGCGCTGACAGTGCGGGAGCGGGTTTTGTATGCAAGAGAACAAGTTGCATCCACTTTCAGGAAAGTATTTCCGTATATTTTGATTGGCGTGGGTATTGGCGCTGTCATTCATAACTGGATACCGGAAAGCTGGGTCGAGACCGTGCTGGGCGGCAACAATCCTTTCGGAGTTATCCTAGCCACGTTGGTGGGCGTTCCCATGTACGCCGACATTTTCGGAACGATTCCTGTGGCGGAGGCCCTCCTCTACAAGGGCGCACAGTTCGGCACGATTTTAGCTTTTATGATGGCCGTTACTACATTAAGCTTACCGTCAATGATTATGCTTCGCAAAGCGGTAAAACCAAGACTGCTGGCTTTGTTTATCGGCATCTGTACCATTGGCATCATCATTGTGGGCTATCTGTTTCAATGGTTCCAATTTTTTCTACTATAAATTATAGGGAGGTATGATCAATGGGACTGTTTCGCAAGAAAAAAGGAGAAACAAAATCCGGCTGCTGCAGCTGTACCCCGGAAGCGATGGCACAGGCCGAAACGGGAAAGGCTTCTGCCGGGGTCAAGGTGCTGGGAAGCGGCTGCGCCGAATGCAATGCTCTGGAGGAGGCCGTTCGGGCCGCGCTGGAGGAGTTGGGAATGGACACTTGCATGGAACATGTGACGGATTTCGCGCAGATTGCTGCTTATGGAGTAATGACTACCCCGGCGCTGGTTGTGGACGGGAAAGTTGTGTCCTGCGGAAAGGTTTTGAAAAAGGATGAAGCAAAAGCGATGATTCAAAAGGTGCGGGCAAGCACGTAAGCTGAAAGACAAGCGATGCAGGCAGGGACGGTATCAAGACCGGAAATACGGGGAAGACGTCCGGCAGCAATACCCGGAAAGGCTGACTGTGAAAGGCAAGCTGCCGGGCCTGCAGATATTCAGGGAAAACAAAATTTGGTAAAGATTCCGGTCAAAGATCTGCCCGGACATATCACAGGGAAGCGCTTTGGGATTCTATAGTATTCCAATCAATTTTCCTGTCCCTAAAATAATACTCTCTGTCATGCTCGTTTACTTCGCGCAACACCCTGCAAGGATTCCCCACAGCTACAACATTGGACGGCAAATCTTTTGTCACAATGCTGCCCGCACCGACTACTACATTGTCTCCGATTGTGATTCCGGGCAGGATAACAGCCCCGGCCCCGATCCAACAGTTTCTGCCTATCCTGACAGCTGCATTATACTGATAAATTTTTTCCCTAAGTTCCGGCAGAATCGGATGTCCTGCGGTAGTAATCGTAACATTTGGGCCAAACATAGTATAGTCACCCACATAGATATGGGTATCGTCTACGCAGGTCAAATTAAAGTTTGCATAAATATTTTTTCCGAAGTGAACATGACTTCCGCCCCAATTTGAGTGGAAAGGAGGTTCAATGTAACAATTCTCACCGATTTCTGCGAACATCTCTTTCAGCATGGCCTGACGCTTCTCAAATTCCGTAGGACGAGTCATGTTAAATTCATAAAGGCAGTCAAGACATTTTGTCTGCCGTTCCACAATCTCATTATCCCCGGGAAGATAAAGTTCACCTGTGTGCATTTTTTCTTTCATCGTGCTCATTTTACATTCTCCTTTACTGTCAGTTTTGATGCTGTATTCATTTAAAAAACTCCCGATTCATGTTATTTATGAAAGCGATTGGAATATGCTTAGATTTATTATACTTTATTTGCCTGGATAAGTATAGTAAGATTTGAAAGTCCTGAATCGTAACTTTTGGGCTTGTAAACCAAGAGGAAATATTATACACTGGTAATGGTTACCCCGACAACTTTCGATTACAGCATAAGGAGGAAGACATGAGTCCATTGGCAAATCATTCTATTCCCATCGTACTGATTCCCCTGTACGGAACAGAAGAGCTGGCGGAAAAGATTGAGTATTATCTGCGGGAGACGTACAACAAAGAGGCATGCCATGTGGTGAATTCCCAGATTGTCCGGTTTTCCACAGGCGATGCGAAAGCGGTGCTGGAGGATACGGTCCGCGGCGCGGACGTGTATATCCTGATGGACGTGGGGAATTTTTCCTGCAGCTATCAGATGTACGGACAGACCGTACCCATGTCGCCGGACGAGCATTTTCAGAACCTGAAGAGAACGGTCTCGGCGGTGGGCGGCAAGGCGTTCAGGGTCAATGTGATCTCGCCGCTTCTGTACGCCAGCCGTCAGGACAGACGGATCTCCAGAGAGTCCCTGGACTGCGCTATGGCGCTGCGGGAATTGGAGAACATTGGCGTGAAGAATATCACGGCTTTCGACGTCCATGACAACAGGGTGGCGAATGCCGTTCCTTACAGTGGTTTTGACGATCTGTTTCCCATCTATCAAGTGATTAAAGCTATCAAACGCAATTATCCGGATATTGTCTTCTGTGAGGATAATTCGCTGTTCATTTCTCCTGATTTAGGCGCGACGACACGGAATTTCAAATATACCAATGAGCTTGGGCTGGATATGGGCATTTTCTATAAGCGCAGATCCAGGACGAAAGTAGTGGGCGGTAATTACGTGGTGGACGTGCATAAGTACATCGGCCCCAGCGTGAAGAACAAGGACGTATTCATTGTGGACGACATGATCTGCTCCGGCACTACCATGCTGGACGTGGCGAAATACTGTAAGAAGCAGGGGGCTAAGAGGGTCTTCGCGGCGGCGACCTTTGCGCTGTTTACCGAGGGACTTGAAAAGTTTGATGAAGCTTACCGCAAGAAAGTCATCGAAGCCGTGTTTATCACAAATGCCTCCTATCGCCGGGAGGAAATCCGGAATGCGCCCTGGTACAGGGAAGTGGACATCACGAAATATATTGCCATATACATCCATTCCGTGAATGCGGGAGAGTCTATTTCCAAGCTTTTGGATCCCCATGAGAAGATTCACAGGCTGCTGAGCGGGGACAAGGCCGTAAAAGGCTGAAGCCGGAAAATAACGATACAACAAAAGGACAGCGGCTTACGCAGCCGCTGTCTCTTTGTCTCTTGCATATAGAAGCTTTAAAATGATAGGCGTGGAGATGCTGGACACGATGATCAGCAGAATCACCGCCGTGAAATACTCCGGTGTCAAAAGTCCCACAGACAATCCTTTCTGGGCCACGATCAGGGCCACCTCCCCCCTGGTCATCATGCCTACGCCGATCTTAAGGCTGTCCTGGAGAGAGAAGCGGCAGGCTTTGGACATCAGACCGCAGCCGATGATCTTGGTAATCAGAGCCACCACGACGAATCCCACGGAGAACAGCAGGAGCCCCGCGCTCACATTGTCAATGCTGGTCTTCAGGCCGATGCTGGCGAAGAACACGGGCCCGAAGATGATGTAGGAGCTGACTTCCATCTTGCGGTCTATGTAGGAGGAGTCACGGATGGAGCACAGTACGATACCTGCCACATAGGCGCCTGTAATATCCGCAATGCCGAAGTAGCGCTCCGCCGCATAGGCGAAGAAGAAACACAGCGCAAGTCCCAGGATGGGGATTCTCTGGGTATGGGGATAGCGCTCGTCGATCTTTTTGAATATTTTGTATACAATGAAGCCCACCACCAGCGCCATAACAAAGAACAGCACGGTGGAGACGACCACGCTCCCGGGGTTGGAGGCGGGATTCTTGAAGCCGATGACAAAAGTCAGCACAATGATGCCGATGACGTCGTCGATTATGGCGGCGCTTAAAATGGTGGTGCCCACTTTTCCCTGAAGCTTTCCCATCTCTTTCAGGGACTGCACCGTGATACTGACGCTGGTAGCAGTCATGATGACGCCGATGAACACTGCTTTATAGAAGCTCTCAGAGCCCCAGGGAGCGGAGCCGTAAAAGCCCATGTACAGAAGCGCGCCTCCCAGCAATGGCACGAACACGCCGGAGCAGGCGATCAGGAGCGCCTTTGGCCCTGTTTTCATCAGCTCTTTCAGATTTGTCTCCAGGCCTGCGGAGAACATCAGAAGCACCACGCCGATCTCAGCCATGCGCGCCAGAAAATCCGACTGCTGTACCAGTCCCAGCACGCTGGGGCCGATCAGGAGCCCTGCGATAATTTCTCCCACCACCTGGGGGGCCTTGCATTTTCGGGCCAGTATGCCGAAAACTTTTGCGAATACGACGATAATTGCCAGATCCTTAAAGATATCATAGGTTTCCATTGCTTAGTCACTCTTTCCTTTTTGTCTCGATAGATAAATTCTGCTGTACTCTAACCAAATATTGATTATAGCACAAATTTTCTCCGCGTAAAGTCCCTTTTGGGAAAAGTGTGGCGGACTGATCATTTCGGCGGTTTCCACAAAAGAATTTGATAGGATCAGCGGTTCTGTGTTATAATCGGTTCGACAAATGGGGGAGGGAGTACAATAGAACATTGGAATCTGAAGTTGCAAAAATGATGGATACAAAATAGTCTGCAAGTTGTAGACTATTTTGTACAAAAAGCAAGAAAAATAAGAAAAGAACAAGGGAGAATAAGAATGATTTTCGAGATAACAGAACCGGAAATAACAGCGCCTCTGTTCGCGGGCTGGCAGGAGACGCTTGTGTGGTCGTGCCTGCAGGGGACGATGGGGAAGATTTATGGGGACCATGGGGAAAAGCCGGAGTCTGTCATGGCGCTTTTGGGGGATTTTGCCTTTTTTGCGGGAAAGCCTGACAGGGAGCTGGCTATGGAGGGGCCGCGGCGCAGCGGCGGGAATTTCCTGATTCTGACGCCCCGGGAGGAGAACTGGGCGGAGCTGATCCTGGACTGCCATGGCCCGAGGGTGCGCAAAGGGGTTCGCTACGCCATAAAGAAAGAGCCGGATGTCTTTGACAGGGAGAAGCTGCAGGCTGCAGTGGACGGCCTGGGGGAAGAGTACGAGCTGAGGGGGATGGACGAGGAGCTGTTTTGGCGATGCAGGGAGATTCCCTGGTGCAGGGACTGGGCGGCGCTGTATCGGGATTATGCTCATTACCAGGACCGCGGGCTGGGAGCCATTATCCTGAAAGACGGAGAGCCGGTCTCCGGGGCCTCTTCTTACGCCGGCTATCTGGGAGGCATCGAGATTGAAATCGACACCAGGACGGACTACAGGAGGCGAGGGCTGGCATATATCTGCGGCGCGAAGCTGATCCTGGACTGCCTGGAGCGGGGCTGGTACCCCAGCTGGGACGCCCAGAACCTGTGGTCCGTGGCTTTGGCGCAGAAGCTGGGATACCATTTTGACCATGAATATATAGTCTATGAGTGGAGCAGATAGGTTTTCTCTTCCGTGGCTTTGCCGGAAAAGGCAATGACGGATTGGATTGAAACTGCGGCCGGATTCCGGCGGATGTTGAAAGCGGTATCGGAGAGCATCTCGAAGTCTGCATTAAAAAAGAACATGCAGACAAATAAAAATAGAACAATCCATCTCTGCTATAAATATTGATTTTATCAGGAAAAATATAATATAAGATTCTGAAATAACAAGAAAAATCAATTGCGATCATTAAAAAAGCTCTTGCGATTCCCGGAATTTCGTGTTATGATTTTAAAATCGACAGCGCGGAAACCATTTTCTTTGTTGCCTGAAAGCGCGAACAGAAAGGAATGCAGATTATGAAAAAAAGCACAGTCAGCCAGAAATACGGCAAAACTTACCATATGCCGCCGGAGGTGACCTATGATTGGGTGAAGAAAGACACCATAGAAAAGCCTCCCGTGTGGTGCAGCGTGGACCTGCGGGACGGCAATCAGGCCCTGATCGATCCCATGCCTCTGGAGGATAAGCTGGAGTTTTTCAAGCTCCTGGTGGACATCGGGTTCAAGGAGATAGAGGTGGGATTCCCGGCCTCCTCGGACACGGAGTACAATTTCATCCGGGCCCTGATCGAAAGGGACATGATTCCGGAGGACGTGACCATCCAGGTGCTGACCCAGGCCAGGGAGCATATCATCCGCAAGACTTTCGAGGCGGTGAAAGGGGCTCCCCACGCGGTGGTGCATCTGTATAATTCCACATCGGTAGAACAGAGGGAGCAGGTCTTCCGGAAAGACAAAGAGGCCATCAAGCAGCTGGCGGTGGACGGCGCGAAGCTGCTGAAAGAGATGGCGCAGGAGACGGACGGCAGCTTTACCTTTGAGTACAGCCCGGAGAGCTTTTCCCAGACTGAGCCGGAGTACGCTCTGGAGGTCTGCAATGCGGTGCTGGACATATGGCAGCCGGATGCGGACCACAAGGCAATAATCAATCTGCCCACCACGGTGCAGGTGGCCATGCCCCATGTGTTCGCCTGCCAGGTGGAGTATATGCATAAACATATGAAATACCGCGAAAACGTAGTCTTGAGCGTCCACCCTCACAATGACAGGGGGTGCGGGGTCAGCGATGCGGAATTCGGCATCCTTGCGGGGGCGGACCGCGTGGAGGGAACGCTTTTCGGCAACGGAGAGCGCACGGGGAATGTGGATATCGTCACGGTGGCGATCAACATGATGTGCCACGGCGTGGACAGCGGACTGGATTTTTCCAATATCATGCAGGTGAGGGAGGCCTATGAGCGCTTTACGGGCATGCGGGTCCACGAGAGGGTGCCCTACGCGGGGGATCTGGTGTTCACGGCTTTCTCCGGCTCCCATCAGGACGCCATCAGCAAGGGCATGACATGGCTGAAAGAGGGGAAGAGCGGGAACCGCTGGGATGTGCCCTATCTGCCCATCGATCCCCAGGACGTGGGACGGGAGTACGAGTCCGATGTGATCCGGATCAACAGCGTCTCCGGCAAGGGCGGTGTGGCCTTTGTGCTGAAGCAGCAGTTTGGATTCTCTCTTCCGGCGGCGATGAAAGAGGAAGTGGGGTATCTCATCAAGGGCGTGTCGGACAGGCGGCATCAGGAGCTGCATCCCGCCGAGGTCTATGCCATTTTTGAAGAAAATTATATTGCCCCCCGGGGTGTGTTCCGGATACCGGAGTGTCATTTCCGGCAGGAAAAGGGTATTCAGGCAGAGGTGACCATAGAGCAGAACGGAGAGAACCGCATCATTAGGGCAGGCGGAAACGGACGTCTGGATGCGGTGAGCAATGCCATCAAGACCTATTTCGGCATCAGCTATCAGCTGTCCGTGTACGAGGAGCATGCCATCTCCAAGGGGTCCAGCTCTAAGGCGGCGGCGTATGTGGCGATTCTGTGCGGAGGTAAATACTACTGGGGAGTAGGCGTAGACGAGGACATTATAAAGGCCTCCATAGCGGCGCTGGCTTCAGCCGCCAACAGACTGGCCGTGGAGCAGCACATCACAGTGGGCAGGGAAGAGCGGATTGTGGAGATTATCACGTTCATCAAAAATGATTATATGAACGTGACTCTGGACACCCTGTCGGAGGAGTTCCATCTCTCCAAACCCTATCTGTCCAAATACATCAAGGAAAAGGCAGGCATGACGTTCCAGGAAACGGTGCGCAAGGAGCGCATGAAGAAAGCCCGCACGCTCCTGCGGGAGACGGACATGACCGTGGAGACCGTGGCCGCGGAGGTGGGGTATGAGAATGTGGAGCATTTCAATCGCTTATTTAAGAAAAATTACGGCCTGACCCCGGTGCAGTACCGGAAACAGGAGGGGTAAAGAGGGGGCCTGTGCGCGGATAGTTGTGCCATTGAGTGACCCGGGAACATGAAACAGAATGGTAGTGACCGGAAATTTATCAGGTAGTATGTCCGGGAATCCGGAAAGTCTGTCAGGAATATCGGGAGGCGGTTATGAAAGAAAAGGGTAAAGACGAAAGAGGGAGATTTTGCCGGAAGAGACCGGCAGCGGCGGCCATGGCAGCTGCCGCGGGGATTATCCTGCTGACGGCGGGCTGCGGAAGCCGCGTTATGGACAGGGATCAGGCGTTTCGCCTTGCGCTGGCGGACGCCGGGCTGAGCCAGGAGGAGGTTACGCTCACCAGCCAGCGGCTGGATGAGGATGACGGGAAGAGCTATTATCAGATTGCGTTCACGTCGGAGAGCTATGCTTACCGCTATGAGATTGACGCGTCCTCGGGCGCGGTGACCCAGATGAGCATTGACGCGGTTACCGGCCAGGGGCAGACAGGACAGTCCCAGGCGGCGGGAGACGGCCAATCGGATGGGGCGGTTCAGCCAGGGCAACCTGGCGGCGGCCAATCCGATGAGCCCGGTCAGTCGGGGCAACCCGACGGCGGCCAATCCGGCGAGTCTGGCCAGTCAGGACAACCTGGCGGCGGCCAATCCGACGAGTCCGGTCAGTCAGGACAACCAGACGGCAACCGATCCAATGGGGCCGGCCAGGGGACTTCGGCGGCCGGCGGACCTGGGCAGGGAGCCCCGGGGCAACCTGGCGGCCAACCCGGGAATCAGGCGAAAACCATAGATTCCGTGAAGCTCATAGCCCTTGCGGACGCGGGACTGACGCAGGCCGATGTGACATTTACGAAAGAAAAGCTGGACTGGGATGACGGCATTCCGGTGTATGATATCGACTTTTACACGGCGGAAATGGAGTATGAGTACGAAATCGACGCGTTCACAGGCGCCATTATAGAGAGAGAAGCGGAACGGTTCGTAAACCCCGGAGCCGGGGGCTACTCTGGTACAGAGAATCTGATCGGAGAGGACAGGGCCAAGGAGACTGCGGTCACCCATGCAGGCTTTGGGGTGGAGGACGTATTTTTCACCAAAGTGGAACTGGAAATGGAAAACGGCATTCTGGAATACGAGATTGAATTCTATCAGGACAGAGTGGAGTACGATTATACCATAGACGCGGCCACCGGCACCATATTGGAGTACGACAGCGAGTATGGCGGCTGACGGATTTACAGATAAAATCCGTCAGTTCGGGGCGGAAGGGATTCGGGAGGAAGCATGGGAAAGAAACTTTTGATCACGGGATTTGAACCTTTCGGCAGGGAGACGGTGAATCCCTCCTGGGAGGCAGTGAGCCGACTGGAGGACAGGATCGGCGATATGGAGATTACAAAGCTTCGGCTGCCCGTTGTCTTCGGGAGGGCGGCGGAACTGACGCTGGAGGCTGCCCGTAAGCTGCAGCCGGACTTTATCCTCTGTGTGGGCCAGGCAGGGAACAGAGCGGCAGTGACTCCGGAGGTAGTGGCGATCAATCTGCGGGACGCCTCCATGGAAGACAATGCAGGCAACAGGCCGGAAGATGAGCCTGTGATACCGGGGGCGCCGGCCGCTTACTTTGCGTCGATTCCCGTCCGCGGGATCGTGGCTGCGCTGAAAGAAAAAGAGATTCCCGCCGCCCTCTCCTACTCTGCGGGAGCCTATGTATGCAATGATCTCTTCTACACCCTGCGGCATTGCTATGAGGGAACCCATGTCCGGGTGGGCTTTATTCATGTGCCCTATCTGCCGGGGCAGGGAGACGGGAAAGGGCCTGTGATGGAACTTCGGACAATGGTACAGGCGCTGGGTATTGCCGCGGAGACATTGAAAGGATAACGGAGCAGGCGCTGTCTGGGATGCGGCGGAATGGGGACATGTCGCTGAGAGGGATGCGGTGCTTTGAGAGCCGGACAGGCAGCAAAGAGAAAGCGCCGGCCGGAACAATGCGGATACGAAGAGCGGAAACAGAACCCCAAAAGACACAGGAAACGAAAATCGGAAACAAAAAACTCCGGGAAATCCGCTCTCAGGCGGTACTTCCCGGAGTTCTGTTTTTATGCCGGCGGCCGTTTATACCTGGCTGTCAGGTGTGCTCGCGGCGGGATCTACGGCTGTGTGCTCGCAGGTATTGTAGCGCAGCTGCAGGAACTGTGCGCGGTCCTTATTGTAGAGCTTTTTCAGCTCGTCCGAGTATCCTATGACGATCCAGGGCAGCGTGGCGTAGAGGTGGTCAAGCATATCGTGCGCTACTGCCTCGTTGGCCACGGCAAAAGTATGTCCCTTGGGAGTGATCTCATCGTAGATCATGACATTGTAGGTGGTACCTGTCTTGACTCCGTTGGTACGATGGGTTACGGTATTCTGGTAAGCCCACATCATCTTGCTGTTGGGAATGGCTCTGGGTATGGAGCCGTTTGTATAGTAGGTCATCAGCTTTCCGATTTTCAGGGTGCCTTTCTTGTCAAAGGACTTGGCGTTTCTGTAATCGGACTCAATGGAAGCCTCTGTATAGCCTGCGTCCGCAATATCCTTGTGGAGCTTTTTCAGGGCGCTGCCGCTGGCTGCGCTGGCAATCCGGGCAATGCCGTAGATCAAAAGGACCACGCCCACGATAAAGAGTCCTACGTAAATCATGGTGGCAGGCTTTACCATGTAGTCGATATAATAGGGAAGAGCCCCTTCCTCAATGTCGGCTTCCGTCCAGCCCAGATCGCCCAGGATATCATGGAAATAGTAAAGCTCCGAGCTGTCCAGCTTCTTGATCTTGCCGTACATGGTGATAGGCGTGGATGCAATACCGGCCTCGGTGTCCTCCGCCATGGCATCCATCTCACTGGACATATGAGGGGGAACTTTGACGGACATGACGCGGAAGTCCGTGGACTCGGCGGTGCCGGTCCAGATGAGGTAATATAAATCCGTCACGCGTTTGGAATGGGTTTTGGTGTTCTCGGAATATGCCTCCAGATAGCAGCCGAAATTTTCGGTCATTTCAAACTTTACCACCTGATTTTTGATTTCGTCCGGGGCGAGGGCGGTGAAATCCTGACAGCCCGTGATGACAGTGAATGCGTCCATTGCATTCCAGCCGGCCAGACCTAAGCCTGCCAGAATCAGGATAATGGACCAGAGTAGAGTGCCTTTGAGCGTTCGTTTCTTTAACTCTTCAAACATGTTTTTTCCCTCCGACTTTACCTATTAATAATATGTAAGAAAATTATGTTCATTATAGCATTTGTATATATGGAGTGCAAGATGCGGGAATGTATTTTTTTATAAACATTTTACCTAAATTTAAGATTGTGGCCGGCGGGCGGGGACAAAACAGCAAATAGCTTGAAAAAGCCTGGGAATCTGCTATAATGGGAACAATGGACATCGAATCCGGGAGTATCCGGACAAATCATAACCTTAAGAAAGAGAGAGGAAGCACAATGAAGTTTAAGGATATGCCGTACCAGAGAGTGGATTTTGAGGAAGTGGAAAAGCAGATGAGGGCTCTGATGGAGGAGTTCGACAGGGCGAAAGACGGCGAGGAGCAGTTCGCTGTTCACCAGAAATACTATGCTTTGACGGACAAGGTGGGGACTCTGATGACCATCGCCCATATCCGCTACGACGTGGACACCACGGACGAATTCTACAGTGCGGAGCATGAGTATTACAATGAGAAATCCCCTATTTACCACAATCTGATTCTGGAATACGAGAAGAAGCTGTACGCCTCCCCCTACAGGGACAAACTGGTGGAGAAGATCGGCCCCGTGGCTTTCAAGAATCTGGAGATTGCCCAGAAAGCCATGGACGAGAGGCTGATTCCCCTTATGCAGGAGGAGAATAATCTCACCACTGAGTACAGTAAGCTGATAGCGGGGGCCAAGATTCCCTTTGACGGAAAGGAATTGAATCTGTCCTTGCTGCGCCCGTATCTGGTCAATCCGGACAGGAGCGTGAGAGAGGCGGCCTGGAGGGCGCAGAGCGCGTTCTTCGCCGCAAACGCGGATACATTGGACGAGATCTATGACAAGCTGGTGAAGAACCGCACCGCCCAGGCGAAAGCCCTGGGGTATGACAATTACCTGGAGCTGGGCTATTACCGGATGTACCGCAACTGCTACGGCCGGAAAGAGGTGGAGGCTTTCAGAAAGCAGGTGAGGGAGGACTTTGTCCCCTTTGCGGAGAAACTGCACGAGCGCAGGAGAGAGAGGCTGGGCCTGGACAAGCTCAGCTATATCGACACTGCAGTCTACTTTAAGGAGGGCAATCCCGCTCCCTCAGGGGCCCCGGACGAAATCCTGGCGGCAGGCCAGAAAATGTACGGTGAGCTCTCACCGGAGACGAAGCAGTTCTATGATTTCATGATGGAAAACGAGCTGTTTGACGTGCTGGGACGCAAGACCAAACGGGCCGGCGGCTATATGACCTATATGCCGGTCTATCAGTCTCCTTTTGTGTTCGCCAATTTCAACGGCACCAGCGGAGACGTGGACGTCATCACCCATGAATGCGGCCATGCTTTCCAGGGATGGCTCTCCGGCAAGGATCCCATCAGAGAGCACGGGGACATTACCATGGAGACAGCGGAGATCCACTCCATGTCCATGGAATTCTTCACCCAGAAATGGATGCCCCTGTTCTTCGGAGAGAGGGCTCAGGACTACATTGAGATGCATTTAGAGGACTCGGCCGCTTTTATCCCCTACGGCTGTATGGTGGACGAGTTCCAGCATATTGTCTATGAGAATCCCGACATGACTCCGGACGAGAGACATGCCGCATGGCTTTCTCTGGAGCGCCAGTACAGGCCCCATCAGGATTACGGCGATGATGCGTTCTTCGGAAAGGGCGGCTTCTGGCAGAAGCAGCAGCATATATATACCTCTCCTTTCTACTACATTGACTACTGTCTGGCGCAGAGCTGCGCCCTGCAGTTTAAGGTGAAGATGGACGAGGGTTTTGAGGACGCCTGGGCAGACTATTTAAAGTTCTGCAAACTTTCCGCCAGCGATTTCTTCACCAACATGATACGGGAAGTGGGTCTGGAGAGCCCCTTTGAGGAGGGCTGCCTGAAAAATATCGTGAAAAAGCTTGAAAATTATGTGAAATAGCTTTCCTTTTTGCGGGGAATACGATAAAATGTTGACGCGCATGAGTCGTGCCGGCTTTGCACCCATGTGAGTGAGGGCAGGAAATTCGGCAGATAGACCGGCGCGGATGACGAGAGAACGATAAATTCAGAAAGGAGACATCCGTCATGTCTAAAAAAGAGACGAAGAATGAGGATCAGGCACCTGAGAAGGTGATGACCAAATATGATCTGAAAATGCAGCGGAGAAAGGAAGAGAAAGAGAGGGCGAAAAAGAACAGGCGCAGGGACAACGTGATCGGTGTCATAGTGGTGGCTGTCATGGTGTGTCTGGTGGCTTCTTTCCCGATCCGAAACTACCTTACGGTGCACGGAACCTATGTGAAAGTAAACGGGGATACCGTGTCCAAGGTGGAATTTGACTACCAGTATAATGTGGCCGTGAACAGCTACCTGAGCCAGTATGGCTATTACCTTTATATGATGGGGATAGATCCCACCCAGGATTTCAGCAAGCAGATGTATTCGGAGACCCTGACTTGGGGGGATTACTTCCAGCAGCTGGCAGTGGAGAACATAATCCGAAACAAGAGCCTGTCGGCCCAGGCAAAGGAAGAGGGCTTTGTCTATGACACGGATGAGGACTACGCCCAGTACAGGAAAGCGCTGGAGGACGCGGCCTCCGAGAACGGAACCACGGTGAAAGGCTATCTGAAAGAACTGTACGGCCCCTATGCCACGGAGTCCAGGGTAAAGCCCTATATAGAGCAGGATCTGTATGTGGCAGGATATTATGACCAGCTGTCTGAACGCCAGACACCCTCCGCGGAGGAGATTCAGACCTATTATGAGGAGAACAAGGCGAGCTATGATTCCGTGGACTATTATGTGACTACCATAGACGCCGAACTGCCTACGGAGCCCACAGAGCTGGCGGATCCCGTGGAGGAGACAGAGGGCGGGGACGAGGCCGCCGATGAGGACGATTCCCAGGAGGAGAAAGCCTATGAACCCTCTGAGGCGGAAATAGAGGCCGCCATGGCGGAGGCAAAGGAAAAGGCTGACAAGGCAGTGGAGACCGTGAAAGAGGACGGCGAGCTGCGGGAAAACGTGCGCAAGAGCGCGGCCACTTATCTGCTGCAGGACTGGCTCTTCGACGAGGCCAGGAAAGCCGGCGATTCCACGGTGATTGAGGATTCCGGCAATCATCGCTACTATGCGGTGGAATTTGAAAACCGGTATCTGGACCAGACGCTCTCTGTGGATATGCGCATGGTTCGGACCGAGGCGGAGAAAGGGCAGGCCATTCTGGACGAGTGGAAAGCCGGGGCTGCCACGGAGGAAAGCTTTGCCGAGCTCTGCGACAAGTACAGTGATCCTGCGGCTTCGACCACGGAGGGAGGCCTGGTGGAGGCAGCCACATCCGCGGCCATGCCCTCGGACCTGAGCACCTGGACCCAGGACGAGAGCCGCGCGGCAGGTGACACGGCTGTCATTACGCCTGAGGGAAGTGAGAGCGCCTATGTGCTTTACTATAAGGGGACCAATGAGGCGGAGTGGATTCTGAGTATCCGTCAGACATTGATCGGCCAGAGGATGTCCGAGTATATGGAGGGGCTGACGGCCGGGGGCAAGGTGGACGACCCGAAAGGAAATCTGAAATACCTGAAAGTCCAGGCGGAGGCAGAGGAGGCTTCCCAGGAGTCCTCGGAGGGGGCTTCCCAGGAATCTTCCGAAACGGCATCGGAGCCGGAGGCGTCCTCGGAGGGCGCGGACGCCTCGGAAGAGGGAGAGGCAACCGGCGATTCCCAGGCTTCCGAGTGACGGGAGAGCTTAAAGGCCTGTATGGCGGGACGCGCGGGAAATTGGAAGGCGGTGGGGACGATCACCGCCTTTTCCGTGCTAGGAAGAGGGGGGTGAGATGAAAGTGAAAGCATTGGTACTGGACATTGACGGTACGGTTACGAATTCCCGAAAAGAAATCACGCCTGCCACAAAAGCCGAGATACATGATGCGCTGGAGCGAGGGCATAAATGCGTGCTGGCCTCGGGACGGCCGGCTTTCGGTATGCGCCGCTACGAGCAGGAGCTGGAGCTGAAACGGTACGGGGGCTATCTGCTTTCCCACAACGGCGCACGGGTGGCGGCCTGCGGCACAGGGGAGGTGGTCTTCCGAAAAGCGCTGCCGCTGGCCCTGGTGCCGGGTCTGTACGAGTTCGCGGCAGAGAACGGCTGCGGGCTGGCCACACACCTGGAGGACACGGTGATCTCGGCTTTTGCGCCGGACCGATATGTGTCCTGGGAGGCCCATATCAATGAAATGCCCGTGAGGCAGGTGGAGGATTTTCCGGCTTTTGTAGACTTTGACATTTTTAAATGCTTCATGACAGCGGAGGACGAGAGGGCGGCGCAGCTGGAGAAGAAGCTGCGGGCGCAGTACGGGGATGCCCTGGCAGTCTACCGCTCGGAGCCCTATTTTATCGAAATCGTGCCCAAGGGCGTGGACAAAGGGGAGTCCCTGGGCAGGCTGATGGAGCATATCGGCATTGCCAGGGAGGACGTGGTCTGCTGCGGAGACGGCTTCAACGACATCTCCATGCTGCGGTATGCGGGCGTGGGCGTGGCCATGGGAAACGCACAGCAGGAAGTGAGAGATGCGGCGGATTATGTCACCGCCTCCAACGACGAGGACGGCCTGGTACAGGTTATCCGGAAATTTGTCTGCGCGGCGACTTAGATTCGTAGAGTCACAAAAGGGCCGCGGCGCAGAGATTTTAGCAGGAGGTTTCGGAGAGGTTTGAGAGAGGATATCAGGATAGCGGTGCCCGAAAAGGGGCAGTATATCGTTAAGACGCTTCAGGAGGCGGGTTTCGAGGCCTATGTGGTGGGCGGCTGCGTGCGGGATTCCATTCTGGGCAGGGAGCCCCAGGACTGGGACATCACGACCTCCGCACGGCCGCAGCAGGTGAAAGCCCTTTTTGCAAGAACCATTGACACCGGGCTGCAGCACGGCACGGTCACAGTCATGCTGCAGGGCGAGGGGTTCGAAGTGACCACCTACCGGATCGACGGAACTTATGAGGACAGCAGACATCCCAGCAGGGTGACCTTTACCGCCGATCTGCGGGAAGACCTGCGGCGCAGGGATCTGACCATCAATGCCATGGCCTACAATGATACATCGGGCCTGGCGGACTTCTTCGGCGGCCTGGCGGATCTTAAGGCCGGCGTGGTGCGCTGTGTGGGAGACCCCGGGGAGCGCTTCGGGGAGGACGCTCTGCGCATCCTGCGGGCAATCCGCTTTTCCGCTCAGCTGGGATACACCATAGAGCAAGACACCGCAGCAGCCATTGTAAACCTTGCGCCCACTTTAAGCAGAATCAGCGCGGAGCGGATTCAGACAGAGCTGGTCAAACTGATGGTCTCCCCCAACCCGGATTTTTTGAGGACAGCATATGACATGGGTGTCACAAAAGTGTTCCTGCCGGAATTCGACACGGCCATGGAGACGCCTCAGAATCATCCTCACCATTGCTACAGCGTGGGCGAGCATATCCTGCATTCGTTAAAGCATGTGGAAGCGGATAAGGCGCTGCGCCTGGCCATGCTGTTTCATGACATCGGAAAGCCCGCGGTCCTCACCACGGACGGGGAGGGCAGGAGCCATTTCCACGGCCATGCCGCAGTGGGCGCCGAGATGGCCCGGATGATCCTGCGCCGGCTGAAATTTGACAACGATACCATCCTTAAGGTGTGCAAACTGGTACAGTACCATGACTACGGAAACGGCGTAAACATGGATATCGGCCTGGCCAGAAGAGCCGTCCACCGGATTGGGGAGGACGCTTTTCCCGCTGTCTTTGCCGTGAAGAGGGCCGACATCCTGGCTCAGAGCGATTATCAGCGCCGGGAGAAGCTGGCCAGACTGGATAACTGGCAGAAGCTCTACGGGGAGATTCTGGCAGACAGTCAGTGCGTCTCCCTGAGAACCCTGGCTGTGTCGGGCAGGGATCTGATCGCGGCAGGCTGGCACCCGGGCAGAGAGATGGGAGAAGTTCTGAACCGTCTCCTGGAGCTGGTGCTGGAGGATCCGGCCCGCAACACAAAAGAATGGCTGCTGGCAGCGGCTGAAGAATATCGCGCGTAAAACCCGAAAGTAGAGTTCTGCTTTTAGAATTCCTCTCATATGATAGGTTATGAACCAAACTGACCACAGGGCGGCGAAAGGAACTGGACACAGCTCCTAAGAAACCAATCAGGAGGGGACGGCAGTGAACGACAAGGCGATTGAGTTGCTGGAACAGTATGAGATTGAGGTGCTCCGCACCAGAAAGGGCCGTGGCGCCATTGTGTGCGACACAGACAAAGGATGCCTGATCTTCAGGGAATATTCGGGAAGTCTGGACAGGATTGGGCTTCAGGACAGACTGCTGAAGCAGATAACGGATGCAGGGCAGGTGCGTGTGGAGGCCATCATACCTGACAGAGAGGGTTCACTGTTGGTCAGGGACACGGACGGCACAGGATATGTGCTGAAGACTTGGCAGGAGGGCCGGGAGTGCAGCGTCCACGACAGACATGAGTGCGTGGAGGCCGTAAGGCTTCTGGCAAGGCTCCATGGGAGTATGGAGCTTCCGGCGGATATGCCAAATCTTCCAGTGGCTTTTTCTCCGGAAAAGGAGTATGATAAACACAATAAGGAGCTCAAGCGGGTGCGCAAATACCTGCAGCAGAAAGGCCAGAAGAGCTGGTTTGAGACCAGCCTGCGGAAAGCGTTCGACCCTTTTATGGATCAGGCCTTTGCCGTGACGGAGCAGTGGCGGGAGTACTGTCGGTCATTTGAGGCGAAGCAGGACGTGCATCATTCCGGCCGGAAAGAGGACAGGGTGGTCTTCTGCCACGGGGATTACCAGTACCACAATATCCTCCAGGGGATGAACGGATGGTTTGTGGTTAATTTCGAGAAATGTATGTGCGACGACCCCATCAGGGATCTGTATCTGCTGCTGCGAAAGCTCCTGGAGAAGAGCAGCTGGTCCGTGGCTCTGGGGAATGAACTGCTCTCGGCTTACGAGAAAGAGCGCCCCATATCGGCCAGAAGCTGGATTGATCTGTACTACAGACTGGCCTACCCGGAGAAATTCTGGAAGATCGTAAACTTCTACTATAACTCCGGCAAGGCCTGGATTCCCGGGAAGAACCAGGAGAAGCTGGAGCGGGTCATAGAGCAGGAGAAAGAGAAGCAGCATTTTCTGGACGAGACATTCCGCCATGTGAACAGACTGCGGCAGTAGTTCCACGGCGGGCGAAAGAGAACAGATATCAGGAAAACGAAGAACGAAAAGGAAGACAGCAAGAAGATGCGAAATGGAAAAGCAGGGATTATGTGCAGGGGGAAAGCCGCGGCAGCTATCATTATGACAGTGCTGTCGCTTTCTTCCTGCGCTATGCCGTTTAAAGGGCAGAATATATGGCCTTTTTCAGGCCAGAAGTCACAGGAGAACGTTTCCGACCGGCCGGAGCGGGTGGACACCGGGTTCGTGGTTCCGGGGCCTGAGAGCTACGACTCGGCGGATACGGCGATTCTGGTGGGCAGGGACGAGGAGGAGAACACGGTGACTTTCCGGAACCTGGAGGTCGGAAAGAATTACACGCTTTCCATGGACGGCACCACCAGACTCTATGACAAATACGGCGACGCTGTGTCCATAGACCAGATCGAAAAGGGCGACATCGTGGACGTGACGTTCCTAAAGTCCAAAAAGCATCTGACCACCATGCGGCTGTCTGCCAAGAGCTGGGTCAATGAGGGCGTGGAGCGCTATGAAGTGAACACGGTGCGGGGAGAGGTGACTATCGGAGACGAAGTCTATAAGCTTACGGAGAACACCCAGTATCTGTCCGAGGGCATGAACATCGAGCTGATGGATCTGAACGCTGCGGATGTGCTCAGCTTCCAGGGCATAGGAAATCAGATTTTGACCGTGCAGGTGGAAAAGGGGCACGGCTATCTGCGGCTGGCCAATGACGAGAAATTCGTGGGGGGCTGGATAGAGGTGGGCCAGTCGGTGATACAGCGCATCACGGAGGACATGCTGCTTCTGGTGCCGGAGGGAGTCTACCAGGTAAATATCTCCCACAAGGGAGGGGGCGGCATCAAGAGCGTTGAGATAGAGCGAAACGAGGAGACATTGCTGGATATCGGAGATCTGGAGGTGCCGGAGCCCCAGACCGGCACGGTGCTGTTTTCCGTAAATCCCTCGGGGGCGGAGCTGTACGTGGACGGCGCGCTGGTGGACACCTCAGCGCCTGCGACCCTGGAGTATGGGCTGCACCAGATAATTGCCCGGGCAGACGGGTATCAGTCCATCACCCAGTATATCCGCGTGGCCCAGGAATCCGCGGCCTTTGACCTGACTTTGGAGCCCACGGAGGCCGGGGACATGGATATCACCCAGTCGGAGAGCGACAGCAGCGGCTCTCTGCCCGATACCACCACGGACTATTATAAAGTGTATGTGGATGCCCCGGAGGGAGCGGAGGTGTATCTTGACGGTAACTATGTAGGTATTTCTCCCTGCAGCTTCAAGAAAGTGGAGGGCTCCCATATCATCATTCTTCGCAAGACAGGCTTTGAGACCAGAAGTTACACGGTTCAGATAGACAATGAGGAAAAGGACATTTCGTTTTCCTTTGCGGATCTGACAAGATATCCCGTGGAATCCGAGAGCTCCTCGGAGAGCAAAAAACCGTCGGAGAGCAGCAGCTCTTCTTCCAGCAGACATTATACCGGCGGCACCCGCCATTCCCGGGAATCGGAAAGCGACAGAGACTAAAGCCGCAAAACGCGAAAAGAATGCGATTCGGCGCGGGTGCCGGGGCACACGGGCAGATCCGTCAGGTGTGTCCGCAGGTATCTGCGCCGGCAATCCGTTCGATTCCTATAACCGCACAGCAACACCAAGTAATCAGAATATTTGCGTAAAATGCCTTGACAAACCCGGGAAAACCATATATATATATGTATAGACGTTTCAGAGCGATAACTTAGAAATGTACATCAACAAAGAAAACTCATTATAGGAGGAGTTCAATATGAACAAGACTGAATTGACCGCAGCAATTGCTGAGCAGGCAGGAATTTCCAAAAAAGACGCAGAAAAGGCTTTGAAAGCTTTCACGGATGTGGTTGCTGACGAACTGAAGAAAGGTGAGAAAGTTCAGCTGGTTGGCTTCGGTACTTTCGAAGTGGTAGAGAGAGCAGCCAGAGAGGGCAGAAATCCTCAGAACGGCGAGCCCATGCCCATTGCCGCTTCCAAGGCTCCTAAGTTTAAGGCTGGCAAGGCTTTAAAGGACGTTGTCAACGAGTAATGTGATATTGAATCTGTTGAGTTACAAAGCCCGGTGGAGAAAACGCTCCGGGCTTTTTGTGTATCTGCGGATAGACGAAGAGAGGTGCGGAAATGAGGTTGGATAAGTATCTGAAAGTGTCCCGGCTGATCAAGCGGCGGACAGTGGCCAATGAGGCCTGCGACAGCGGACGTGTGAAGATAAACGACAAGGTGGCAAAGGCCTCTGCGGAGGTGAAGAAAGGCGATGTGATCACCATCTCCTTTGGCAACAAAGAGGTGAAAGCAGAAGTGCTGGACGTACAGGAGACCGTGAGGAAAGAAGCGGCGGCAGAGCTCTTCCGTTATCTTTGACGGGAATCTGGCAGGACAGGGTTCTATCTTTCCCCGGCCTCTCATATACTGTATTCAGATGACAGAGAGGGGCTGGGCGTATGGAAGACTTAAACGGTAGCGCACGTGCGCACAAGGTGGCCATGACCAACAGGAGAAGCTGTTTGGTGGGCGGTGTGAACGATGTGCTTTCTTTCGATATTCATGAAATTCTTCTGGAGACGGAACAGGGAATGCTGATGATAAAGGGGGATGAGCTGCATGTCAGCCGCCTGACCCTGGAGAAGGGCGAGGTAGACATAGACGGAAGAATCGACAGCCTTACATACTCCGACGCAGGCGCTGTCAGCCGAAAGGGCGAATCCCTGCTGACCAGACTGTTCCGGTGAGCCTATGGTGAGCGAAAACATATTTCTTCTGCATTCTCTGGCGCTGGGCGCCTTTGTCACCTTTGTCTATGACCTGCTGCGGATCTTAAGGCGGGTGATCCCCCATGCCCCTATGGTGGTGTCGCTGGAGGACCTGGCTTTCTGGGTGTACTGCGGGGCGGAAGTGTTCCTGCTGATGTATCGGGAGAGCAACGGGACATTGCGCTGGTTTGCGGTGCTGGGAGCCTTGGTGGGGATGTTTATTTACAAGAAAGCAGTCAGCCCCTTGCTGGTGAAATATGCCTCTTTCCTGCTGGGAAAGCTGCTGGAGCTTCTGGGAGCCTTGCTGGGCTGGCTGTGGAAGCCGTTTCGCTTTGCGGGAAAGCAGGCGGGACGGGCGGCCCATAAAACAGGCGGGCGCCTTGGGCGGCGGATGAAAAAAACGATGCGGGCTGCAAAATTACGGTTGACGTTTTTTCTGAAAGTGTTTAAAATGAATTTAAAAGCGTAAGGGGTGGAGCTATGGCGAGAAAGCGGCGAATTGCATATCGGAAGAAGCAGCAGAACCGCTTCAGCATGTTCCTAGTTACGCTGGTGGTGGTAATGATTTTGGTACTGGCAGGGGTGCAGAGCACAGAACTGCGGGACAAGATTGACGATAAACGTGCGGAATCTTTCCAGCTGGACCAGGAGATTGCGGCGGAGGAGCTCCGGGCCCTTGAGATAGAGGCCCTGAGCAAGGAAGTTCAGACAAAGGGATACATTGAGAACATAGCCAGGGAAAAGCTGGGCCTTGTCTATGAGGATGAGATTCTTTTTAAACAGCAGTAAACAGAGACTTGAGAGCGGGATCACAGGCGGGGAGCAATGCTTCCCGCTTTTTTTGTCGTAAAACTTTAAGGGGACAGGTACATGTTTTTGACAAAAAACCGGAAAGATTCTTCCTATAATAAGTACTGCTGCGGGGACAGCGGGCCTGATACGGGCCCTTGCAGCAGAAAGGTGTGGATTTGGCATGCTGAAAAGGAAATGGGAGGAAAAGGAGCTGCAGACAGCTCAGGTATCGGATCTGTGCAGACGCAGGCTCTTGGGCTATGCGGACAGCTTTCACGAGCTGGCTAAAAGCTACGATCAGGAATTTGTGCCGGAGACGGACGACAGAGAGGCGATACTGGCTCAGAGGAGGCTGTGGGAGAGCAGACAGATCATCAGCGGTCATCTGGACGAGATGGCGAAGATTATGACGGAGGCAGCCTGCGAGGTGCTGTCTTTTCGGCCTATGGAGGGCAGGAAAAAGCGTATACTGACCCAGGCGCTGGCGCAGGAGGGCATACAGGTGGAAAATCCCTGCTATCTGCCCAGGGAGGACGGCAGGCAGGCCGTGGTGCTGACCATGAGGGCCCAGAGGGGCAAGGTATCCGTGGAGGACGCGGCGGACATGATTTCCGTGCTGCTAGACCGGAGATTCTGCCCTGCCGCAAGCACTCCCTATGTGGTGGAGCCGGAGCCCCAGAGCTTTGTGCTGGAGGAGGAGACGGGATTTCTGGCCATGACGGGATTCTCGAAAGCCGTAAAAGAAGATGAGACTGTCTCCGGCGACAACTACGCCGTGGTGGAATCCGAAAAGGGCAGGGTGACAGTGATGCTCTCGGACGGCACCGGATCCGGGGAACGGGCGGGAAAGGACAGCGAGCGGGTATTGGATTTGATGGAAAAGATGCTGGAGGCCGGCTACGATATCGATGCGGCCATCAACATGGTCAATACGGCGCTGTTTGCCGCGGGAGAGGACATCAACCATCCCACCCTGGACATATGCGACGTGAATCTTTACGACGGCAGCTGCAAGCTGCGGAAAGTGGGAGGCGCGGCCACTTTTCTGAAGCGGGATCAGGAGGTGGAGCAGGTCACCATGGGAAATCTCCCCCTGGGGGTCTTCGGAACCATGGAAATTCTGCCGGTGGAGAGGAAGCTTCAGGACGGGGACTATCTGGTGATGGTGTCCGACGGGGTGGTGGACGCTTTCGGCGCGGAATATGAGAATACCATGGGCAGCATCATCGCCGGAATCCAGGACCATAGCCCGGTGGAGATTGCGGATCGCCTGCTCAGGATCGCTCTCTGTGCCAGCGCGGGGCGGATACGCGACGACATGACCATAGGCGTCATCGGCATATGGGAGGCCTGAAATTCTCAGGAATGTTTGACTTTTTCCCTGTTTTGGGATAAGATTTGATGCATGGGAATCATAGAACAGACGGAAAAAAAGGTATGTGCCTATATAGAGGAACACGGCATGATCTCACCCGGGGACAGGATCGTGGCAGGTGTGTCGGGCGGGGCGGATTCGGTCTGCCTGCTGGAGATGCTGTTGGCCTACGGGAAGCGGGTGCCCCTGGAACTGTGTGTGGTACATGTAAACCACGGACTGCGGGAGGAGGCCGCGGAGGATGCCGGGTATGTGGAGGAATTGTGCAGACGGAGGAGTCTTCCCTTTTTCCTCACAGAGGCGGATGTGCGGCAGACGGCGCTGGAGGAGAGATGTTCCCAGGAGGATGCGGGCAGGAGGATTCGGTACAGGGCGTTTCGGCAGGCGGCGGAGAGGACGGGCGCGGTGAAAGCGGCTGTGGCCCACAACAGCAATGACAACGCGGAGACCATGCTGTTTCATCTGTTTCGGGGCAGCGGCCTTAAGGGCATCAGCGGCATCGCTCCCATGCGGACCGAGCAGGGCGGAATCTGCATTCTGCGTCCGCTTCTGTGCCTGGAGCGGCAGGAGGTGGAGGTCTATCTGCGGGAGCGGGGGATTCTGTGGCGTGTGGACAAGACCAATCAGGGGGATGATTACAGGAGGAACCGCATCCGCCACCATATACTGCCCTATGCCATGGAGGAGGTCTGTGCAGGGGCCGTGGGGCATATGCTGCAGACAGCCGCGCAGCTGCAGGAGACGGAGCGGTATCTCGGGGAGCAGACAGGGAAAGCGCTGGAGCAGTGCGCGCAGGCCGTATCCGGGGAGGAGACTGCGATGGGCAAATGGGATACGGCGCCGGGGGAAGCGGTCCGGGAGTCGGGTGATCCGCCCGGGAGGCCGGAGGAGAAGGGACTTCACGGGCCCTGCGCGGCAGGGTACCGGGTGGATGTGAAAGCCTTTCAGAGCTTCCATGAAGCCCTGCGGGGACGGATGCTGCTGGAGCTGATGAAGCGGCTGTCTCCCACGGGAAAGGATATCTCCTCGGTGCATGTCCGGGACGTGCTGTCCCTGTTTGAGAGAGAGGGAAACCGGAGTGTGAGTCTGCCCTTTGGCATCAGGGCCGGACGCCGGTACGACCGGGTGATACTGGAGCGCGCGCAAGCAGAGGCAGGGCCGGCGGGCGAGGAGCAGAGGCTCTGGCAGCCGCCTGTGGAGGTGCCCCTGACAGAGGAGCTGTTTCGCGCCCCTGTGCGCTGCGACCTGGGGAATCTGGGCGAAATGGAATTTTCCGCTTTTTTCATAAAAAAAGCCGGAGAACTTCCCCAAAATCAGTATACGAAATGGTTCGACTATGATAAAATGGAAGAACGCGCAGTTATCCGCTTCCGGAGTAAGGGAGATTTTCTTACCATAGCGGACGGAGCGGGCAAAGTCGCGCATAAGTCCGTTAAGGATTACATGATCGCGGAAAAGATTCCAAGACATCTCCGGGACGGAATACCGGCGGTGGCCTTTGGAAGCCATATTCTGTGGCTGGTGGGCTGGCGGATCAGCGAGGCTTTTAAGGTAAGAGGAGACACAGAGCGTGTTTTACAGGTGAAATTCATCAAAAAGCAGGGAAGCGGAACGGAGGAGAAAAATGTCGGAGCACATTAAGGTACTTTTGACGGAAGAGGAAGTGGATGCGAGGATTCAGGCCATCGGGGATCAGATCAGCAGAGATTACGAGGGAAAACAGGTACATTTGATCTGCGTATTGAAAGGCGGAAGCTTCTTTATGTGTGAGCTTGCAAAGCGTATTACAGTGCCGGTGTCATTGGACTTTATGGCGGTATCCAGCTATGGCAGCGGAACGGAATCCAAGGGTGTGGTGAAAATCGTAAAGGATTTGGACGATTCCATCAAGGACAAGGACGTGCTGGTGGTGGAGGACATTGTGGACAGCGGCAGAACCCTGAGCTATCTGCTTAAGATGCTCTGGAGCAGAGGACCGAAATCTCTGCGGCTGTGCACGCTGTTGGATAAGCCCGAGAGGCGCGTGGTGGATGTGGACGTGGACTATACGGGCTTTCAGATTCCGGATGAGTTCGTGGTGGGGTATGGCTTGGATTACGATCAGAGATACCGTAACCTGCCCTATATCGGTGTCGTGGAATTGTAGGCGGGCGGTTTTGCGCTTTGGCCGAGGGGGCTTGTAAACGCCAAGACGGCCGGGCAGACAGGGAAGTGCGGGACAAATAGGAGGCTTTTAAGTTGAGGCAGTTCAATCGAGGATTTCATTCATATTTTGTATTTATTCTCCTGCTTCTCATGGGAGTGGCACTGCTGACATCGCTGAACGGGGCGGAGGAGGAGTACACCAAGGAGGAGTTCGTTGCCGACATGGAGGCGGACAAGGTCCGGGAAGTGGTGGTAAGACCGAACAGCGAGGTGCCCACGGGGTATCTGGACGTAAAGCTGCGGACCGGCGGGGACCGGAAGCTGTATGTGACGGACATCAGGGAGGCGGAGGAACTGGCGCGCAGCCACGGCTTCGACCCGGTGGTAAAGGACGTGCCCAGGGAGGGGTGGGTTCTGACCACTTTGGTGCCTATGCTCATCGTGCTGGCGGTGGGAATCTTTCTGTTCATGATGATCAATGCCCAGAATGCGGCGGGCGGCAACGGCAAAATGATGAATTTCGGCAAGAGCCGGGCCAAATTGTCCATGGGTGACAAGAGCATTACGTTTGAGCAGGTGGCGGGCCTGCAGGAGGAGAAAGAGGAACTGGAGGAAATCGTGGATTTCCTGCGGGATCCCGGAAAATATATCAAGGTGGGCGCCAGGATTCCCAAGGGCGTGCTTCTGGAGGGACCTCCCGGAACCGGCAAGACGCTGCTGGCAAAGGCGGTGGCCGGAGAGGCGGGCGTGCCGTTCTTCAGCATCTCGGGCTCCGATTTCGTGGAGATGTTCGTGGGCGTGGGCGCGTCCAGGGTCAGAGATCTGTTCGAGGAGGCCAAGAAGAACGCGCCCTGCATTGTGTTCATCGACGAAATCGACGCCGTGGCCAGGAGAAGGGGTACCGGCATGGGCGGCGGACACGACGAGAGGGAGCAGACGCTGAACCAGCTGCTGGTGGAGATGGACGGATTCGGCGTCAACGAGGGGATTATCGTCATGGCGGCCACCAACCGGGTGGACATTCTGGATCCGGCTATTCTGCGCCCCGGGCGGTTTGACAGAAAAGTAGCCGTGGGCAGGCCGGATGTCAGCGGCAGGGAGGATATTCTGAAAGTCCATGCCAGAAATAAGCCTTTGGCCGAGGATGTGGACTTGAAGCGGGTAGCCCGGACTACGGCGGGCTTCACAGGGGCGGATCTGGAGAATCTGCTGAACGAGGCGGCCATCAATGCGGCGAAAGCAGGCAAGGGCTTTGTGGCGGAGGAGGATCTGAAGAAAGCCTTTGTGAAAGTAAGCATCGGCACGGAGAAGAAGAGCCGTATCGTGTCCGACAAGGAAAAGAGGAACACGGCATACCACGAGGCGGGGCACGCCATTCTGTTCCATGTGCTTCCGGACGTAGGACCGGTGTACACAGTGTCCATCATTCCCACCGGGGAGGGCGCCGCAGGCTATACCATGCCCCTGCCGGAGCGGGATGAGATGTCCCGGACCAAGGGACAGATGTTGCAGTATATTATGGTCTGTCTGGGAGGCCGCATCGCGGAGGAGATCATTTTCCAGGATATCACCACAGGGGCTTCCAACGATATCAAGAAAGCCACCAAGATGGCCCGGAGCATGGTGACGAAGTTCGGCATGTCGGATAATATCGGCGTCATCTGCTACGATGAAGATGACGATGAAGTCTTCATCGGCCGGGATTTGGCCCACACAAAATCACACAGTGAGGCTGTCTCCGGCGAAATCGACAGGGAAGTGAAAGCCATCATCGACGACTGCTACGCAAAGGCAAAGGAGATTATCCTTTCCAGGCAGTTTGTGCTCCACAGCTGTGCCGAACTGCTGCTGGAAAAGGAAAGAATCGGAAGAGAAGAGTTCGAGGCGCTGTTTACAGAGGCCAAAGCAGCGACGGAAGCATAGGACTTATACAAATTGCATAAAAAAATAATGCATTCATTGTCAAGTTTGTTGGTTTTTGGTGTTGGCAAAAGGGGAGGCAAATGGTATTATAGTATGCGTAACCCCCAATACATTATATAGTTTTTTGCTATACCCCATAAGAAATACCTTCTCTAGAAAAGGACAGTCACCCCATGGCTGTCCTTTTTGCCGCGCATCTGATTTCCGGCAGGGCGTCTATATGCTTTTCCCGCGGCTATCCGCCGGCTTCCTCATGTACGCCAGCCCGGCTGCATCCGCCAGAATCCAGCCAATGGGGATGGCGCTCCAGATACCGTACACGCCGATTCCCGGCAGGGGTGCCAGCAGATAGGCCAGCAGCACCCGGGTTCCCAGGGAGATGACCGTGAGCACCAGAGACATTTCAGGCCGGTTGATGCCCCGGTAATAGCCGTAGAGCAGGAACAATATGCCGATGCCGCAGTAGAAAGCTCCCTCTATCTGAAGATAACCCACGCCCACGGCGATGATCTCCGTCTCCCCGGGGCTGACGAACAGCATCATCAGATAGGGGGCGAACAGGAAGATCAGCAGGGAAACCGCCAGGCAGAAAGCCATGGAGACTTTCAGCGCGCTCTTCATGCCCAGCTTTACCCGGTCCTCCCGGCCCGCGCCGTGGTTCTGGGAGATGAACAGGGAGAACGCGTTGCCGAATTCCTGGGCGGGCATATAGGCGAAAGAATCGATCTTCACGGCCGCCGCAAAAGCTGCCATCACCACGGGGCCGAAGCTGTTCACCAAGCCCTGGATCATCAGGATACCGAAGTTCATGACGGACTGTTGGACGGAGGAGGAGAAAGCAAACCGCAGAATCTCCGCCAGGGAAGCCTTTTCCCCGCTCCTCTCCCGCCTGTGGAAACGCAGCTTGGGCTCCTTTATCCAGGTGTAGGCCATGAGACCTATGCCGGATACGGCCTGGGCCATCACCGTGGCGGCAGCAGCCCCGGCTATCCCCCAGCGGAAGACAATGACGAAGACCAGATCCAGGATGATGTTCAGCAGTGCGGTGCTGCCCAGGAAATACAGGGGCACCACGGAATTGCCCACGGCCCGCAGCAGATAGGCGAAATAGTTATACAAGAAGACGAAGACAAGGCCCGTGAAGATGATCCACACATAGGAGTGCATCATCTCCATGAGCTGCGGCGGGGTTTGCAGGAGCCGCAGGATCGGGCGGCAAAAGGCCATGACCAGGAGATTCAGGGCCACGGTGACACCGCCGATGAGCAGGAAAGAGAGCCGCATGCAGCTCTTCATGCGCGCCTCCTCCTTTCGGCCGAAGTAATAGGAGAACAGAGCGCCGCTGCCCATTGCCATGCCGATGAGGATGGAAGTCAGAAATGTCATCAAAGTGTAAGCGCTTCCCACCGCGGCCAGGGCATCCGGCCCCAGGACGCGGCCTACCACCAAAGTGTCCGCGATATTATAAAACTGCTGCAGCAGATTCCCCAGGATCATGGGGCCTGCGAACAGCAGAAGATTTGAAGTCACGTTTCCTTGTGTCAGATCTTTTTTCATATAACTCACTCTTTTGCATCATTATTCTCTGTCAGGTGCGCTCCCGCCGCATGCAGGATTGCTTCCAGGACCCTTTTATCATAGCAGATTCCAGGCGGGGTGTAAAGACTCTGGGTTGTCGAGAATAGCGATTGCAAACAGCGGACGGTGCGGTTATAATTGAGGGGAGGCGGAGGGGAGAGGAAATGATGCGGCCCGGGCAGCGGTTTGTAGCAAAAATGATGCAATGATGGATTATGATAGAACCGTATTCGGAAGAAATTCGTTTTCCATGACAAATGAACGGAGGAACTGTCAATGGGGAAAAGGGGAACGGCGATTACGGCCATATGCCTTTTGATCTGCATGGGGGGCATGGCGCATCCGGCGCGGGCGCAGGCCCAGAACGAATCCACTGCGCTTCTGGTGCAGCAATACCAGGCTTACCAGGATGCTTTCGAGTCCATACAGTCCCTGGAGGACGCGCAGGAAGCGGGATATGACATCATTGAGGAGCAGCGCTTTCCGGTGGTGCTGGAGACTTTCGGCCAGGACGAGGTGGAGCTGGTGCCCCTGATGCACAGGGAGTACAACAGGCTGGCGATCCTGATCGCGGACAGCGCCGGGAACGTGCTTTTCAAGACAAATCAACTGGAGACCAATTACAAATATCCGGGACAGCTGGAACAGCCCACCAAAAGCCTGGAATCCGTGTCCTTTCAGGAGCTGGACCACGACGGGCTGACGGACATCGTGCTGATCACCACATGTGAGAACGACACCGGGGACTATGCGGGCAAAAGCTACAGGGTGGGGGACGTGCTGTTCCAGCGGGACGGGGATTTCTACCGGGACTGGCGCATTTCCGACAAGATAAACCGCTTCAGCATGAACAAGAGCGCGGATTTTATCGCCTCCTATGTGGGCGAGGGGCATTCCACGGAGATCCTTTATACCGCCACCACATTGAAAGAGCTCACGGACCATGGCTTCCAGGTGGTGCAGGAGCACAGCTATCGGATAGACTTTGAGAAACAGGGCAGACTTCTGGTGGCGCCGGGTTTTATCAGCATGGCGGATTATGATGTGTTCATGATCTATCTGGTGAATGGCCAGGGGGATATTGTCTGGAGCTTCCAGCCCATGGAGGACTACGACAATCTATATGCGCTCAAAGGGATGGTCTGCCTGGACGTGGACGGCGACGGGATGAAAGATGTGGTAGTGCTGGCCAGGTACAGCTATGCCGGGCCGGATGCAGAGCTTTTAATCGATACAAAGTGCGATATTTATTACCAGCGTACGGACGGGTTCGAGGCGGAGAAGAATTTCGACGATATTTATCAGTGCGGTTCCGAGGATACCATGGAGGAGCTGGTGGAGATTATCAGAGAATATTGGGGGTGGCCAAAAGAGGAATGATCAATATACTGATTGTGGACGATGAAAAATCTATCTGTGATTTGATAGACATTAACCTTTCGGCGGCGGGATATCACTGCAAGACCGTGCAGGACGGGCTGGAAGCCATTGACATGATTGAGGCGGAGAACTTTGACCTGATTCTGCTGGACATTATGCTTCCCGGGGCGGACGGCTATGACATCATGGAGTACATCAGGCCTCTGCGGATTCCCGTGATATTCATTACGGCAAAGCATGAGGTCAGAGACAGGGTCAAGGGCCTGAAGCTGGGGGCGGAGGACTATCTGGTGAAGCCCTTTGACGTGGTGGAGCTCATGGCCAGGGTGGAGGTGGTGCTGCGGCGCTACAACAAGACGGAAGCCCTGCTGACGGCCGGGGATGTGGTGGTGGACACCGAGGCCAGAAAGGTGACCAAGGCCGGAAAGCCCGTGATCCTCACCAACAAGGAATACGGGCTGCTGGTTTTGTTCATCAGCAACAAGAACATAGCCCTGTTTCGGGAGAATCTCTATGAAAAGGTGTGGGGGGACGAATATCTGGCGGACAGCCGGACGCTGGACCTCCATGTCCAGAGGCTGCGCCGGAAGATGGGCTGGGAGGAGAATCTGGTGGCAGTGTACAAGGTAGGCTACCGGCTGGAGATCTGAGCATGAAGTTTGTATACAAGATTTTGCTGTGGACGATCATCATTATGGCAGTGGCCTTTGGCCTGAGCGGATACCTCTTCGTGAATTCCGTCTTCCAGAAATCCATGGAGAGAGAGGTGGCCCAGGCCCTGGACGGCAGCAACATTCTGCGCTTTGCCTTTGAGACGGCGGCTCTGAACATACCCACCAAATACAATGTGCTGCAGGATGTGGCCGTGGAGCAGATCGGCTCCAAGCTGGAGAGCAGCGGCCAGGGAACGGAGAGGTACTTAAGACTGTCCAATGAGGAAAAGGAAGTGCTCTACCAGAGCATCGGATTCGCCCAGGACACCAGCCTCCTGGATCAGATTGCGGAGGATGCGAGAATCTGGCAGGTGGTGTGGCAGGAAGAGCACTACTATGTCCATACGGGAATCATGGTCAATGCGCTGGACAGGAGCCTGTATCTGGAGACTCTGGAGGATGTGACGGAGGTGTTTGAGGAGCGAACGCTGGGTTTTTCCGTCTACAGACGGGTGACTCTGATCATGCTGGCGGCCAGCTCAATCGTAATGTTTTTAATCTGTACCTGGCTGACCAAGCCCATCCGTCTGCTGACCGGCGCCACCAAGCAGATGGCCCAGGGGGATTACAGCTATCGGGCGAAAAAGATCGGCAATGACGAACTGGGACAGCTGACCATGGATTTCAACAGCATGGCCAATGTGCTGGAGGGGACCATCGGAGAGCTGCAGGAGGCAGTGCGCTCCAGAGAAGAGTTCATCGCGGCGTTTGCCCATGAGCTGAAGACGCCGTTGACTTCTATCATCGGCTACGCGGATCTGCTGCGCTCCAGAAAGCTGGACGAGGAGAAACATTTCCTGTCCTCCAACTATATTTACACAGAGGGAAAGCGCCTGGAGAATATGTCTTTCCGTCTGCTGGACATCATTGTCACCAAGCGGGAGGCCATTGATCCCCAGCCGGTGGCGGCCAAGTTGCTGTTCGAGTATCTAAAGGATATGTTTTCCGGCAATAAGGAGCAGAGGATTCGGTTCGCCTTTGACAGCGGGACCGTGTACGCGGAGGCGAATCTCCTGAAATCCGTTCTGCTGAACCTGGTGGACAATGCCTGCAAGGCTTCCAGCGAGGGAGGCCTGGTGAAAGTGCTGGGCAGGCGGATGGAGAACGCCTATGCTTTCCAGGTAAAGGATTACGGCGTGGGCATTCCCAAAGAGGAGGTGATGAAAGTCACCGAGGCTTTTTACATGGTGGACAAGTCCAGATCCCGCAGCAGGAACGGGGCGGGACTGGGGCTTGCCCTGTGTGTGGAGATACTGCGGCTTCATGAGAGTGAGCTGGAGATAGAGAGCCAGGTGGGAGAGGGCACCTGTATCAGCTTCGTGATTCCGGACAGAAAAGCCAGAGGCGCACCGGACGGGGCTGACAGGCAGAAAGCGGCAGAGGAGACGCTTCTGCAAAATGAGATAGCCTATAAGGCGCCGCGGGAGAAAGAGCGCCATACCGGGAGGCGACAGCAGAGCGCGGAAACCCGGGACGCCGGCAGGCCCCGGGCCGCGGCGGAAACCGACGGCGCAGAGCAGGAGCGTGGAGAGAAAGAGAGGCCGCAGGCCGCTCCGGGAGCCGACGGCGCAGAGCAGATGCGGGGAGAGGACCACAGGATACGGGAAGAGGCGGATGGAGATGCGGAATGGGAAGATGACGAGAAAGAACTGGGAGAAGCTTAGCCTGCTGATGATTCCTCTGGCGGCAGTCATTGTAGGGCTGGCGGTATGGGGACCGGAGGTGCTGGCGCAATACCGGGATAAGGGTATCCTGAACCAGATTCAGGCGCAGGAGACGCAGACAGGGGCCGAGGGCTACCGCTATTCTCTGGGCAGCAACGAAAAAGTATACATTCTATCGAAATGCCTGAACAACCAGATCCTGCCGGAAAGTGAGCAGAATGCCATGACCCGGAACAAACTGGACTATGATAATCTCACGGGCATTTACGCGTTCGTTGCCAACAAGAAAGATGCCTCCGGCCAGGATGTGGAGGAGAGCGCGGGGATCGAGCTGGCCAACCAGGGCATACGGGAACTGAAAGAGAGGGGAATCCTGCCGGAGGGCATCCAGGAGCTGTCGGAAAGCTCCTACAGCGCCGTGCTGTACTCCGCAATCGATGTTCCGGATCCCCAGAACAATGTGCTGGTCTGGAAGATCAATCTGGACACCAGCTTACAGAATGCCAACAAAGAGAACCGACTGCTGGATGCCTATGTGGATGCGGATACGGGCAGGATCTACGAGTTCTATGCCCGGACAGGAATCGATTCCTGGGACATAGTGGATGCGGACGGCATCATAGCGGCATGGGCAGAGTATATGGAACTTGGCGAACCGCAGAAGTACGAGAATACGAATCCCCTGGCGGAGAATACGCCCTATTTCAGGAAATATACCTTTTCCGGAATGGATAAGGAGGACGTGGTGGCCACGGTGGGGTATTACGAGGGAATCAACGAATTGTACCTGAAAATATCCAGGTAAGGCGGCCGATGTTACAATCCTGATACAAAAAAGATAAAGAACGGATACAAAAAGGATGTCATTATGATGGAGCTCTTTCGTATGCTGGACAGGGAAAGCGCGGAGGAGACGGAGCATGTGCAGACAGAGCAGGAATTACAAAAAAAGAAAGTTGGTGAGGACAGTGGCGTTCCTTGCTGCTTTCTTTTTGTCCGCGGCTGTTATGGGCAAGGGCTTTTATCTGCTGGCCTCCAAATGCATCAGCGTCTTTGCCCAGGAGGACGGGGACCGTGGGGCAGCAGAGCCGGTCGATGACCGGACGTCCGGGGAGAAACCCGTGTTCACAAAGGTGGAGAGGAACGGGTGGATTGTGGCCATTGACCCCGGGCACGGCGGAGAGGACGACGGCTGCTATCGGGAGGGCGTGTCGGAAGCCCATGTGAATCTGGAGCTGGCCAGGGCGCTTTCGGAGAAGCTGCAGGCCCTTGGCTTCGAGACCGTCATGCTGCGGGAAGACAACGAGACGCTTCCCTCCTTGGAGGAGCGGGTGACGGAGGCCGCGAAAGCGGGAGCCCATATTTTCGTCAGCATCCACCAGAACGCCTACGACGGCACGGAGAGCGGAGTCTCCGGCATCGAGACCTGGTACTGCGATACCCTGGCGGACAGCGGCCGGCTGGCGCAGCTGATACATGAGGGCGCGGTACAGAGAACAGGGGCTGTGGACAGAGGGGTTCAGGAGACTGACGAATTGTACGTAGTCAGAAACGCTTCCATGCCCGCCTGTCTCATCGAGACGGCATTTCTGTCCGACCCTGCAGAGCGAAATGCCATTACCTCGAAAGCATATCAGGACAAGCTGGTTGAGGGAATGGCGGAGGGCATCGATGCTTTTTTCAAATAATCCTTGCCATTCGGGTAAAACTATGCTACAATCTTTTTGTTCGGGGTGATGTACCCCGCATGGATGGGTTCCCGAGTGGCCAAAGGGGACAGACTGTAAATCTGCTGCAAATTGCTTCGGTGGTTCGAATCCACCCCCATCCACTTTGTTGAAAATAGGCAGGTATGGTGGAATAGGCAGACACAAGAGACTTAAAATCTCTCGGGGGCGACTCCGTGCCGGTTCAAGTCCGGCTACCTGCATTGTTTTTTGAGAATCCACACTTTCGGTTGGCCGTTGAAGTGGATTCTTTTTCTTTGCCCAAAAGCCTTATAATCGCATTGGCAGAAGAAATCTTCTTGTTAAAGTCCATATGCGTATAGATGTTTGCATTGGCAGAGATATTGCTGTGTCCCAGCCATTCCTGGATTTCTTTCAGGCTAACTCCATGTACGAAAAGCAGGGAGGCGCAGCTGTGCCTGTGAACAGTAACAGTCTCGGGAACCGGGGCAGAAATTTAACAAATCTGTTCCTTGCATTAAGGAGTGTTTGTGGTTATACTAAAGATACACTTTAAAGAAAGAGGTGGGTTGTATGAGGCCCAGGGGTGATTGCTTGGGCGCTATTGAATATTTTACCAAGAGGGGGGAGACGGACAAATGGAGAAAGCGGAAAAGATAATCCTGTTTCAGGGAGATTCTATCACGGACGGCGGCCGGTTGAAAGGCAGGCAGAATGAGTGGGATTTGAACCATCAGATGGGGCACGGGTATGCGTTCCTGATCAATGCTGCTATGGGATGCAGATATCCGGAAAAGAATCTTTGCTTTTTTAACAGAGGAGTCTCGGGAAACAGAATTGCGGATCTGTACGGCAGATGGACGGAAGACACACTTTGCCTTAAGCCGGACATTTTGAGCGTCCTGGTAGGCATCAATGACTGTGGGAGCACGCTGCATGATGGAGCCGGCTCCCCGCCGGCCAGATTCGAGAAAATATTTCAGCTGATGCTGGATGAAGTTCGGGAGGCGAATCCCGCGGTAAAAATCGTATTGTGCGAGCCCTTTGCGCTGCCGGTGGGCCCGCTTCAGGATGATTTTGACGCCTGGAGGGAGCTGCTGGAACCGCTGCAGGAAAAGGTCAGATGCGTCGCGGAGAAAAATAGGGCGGTATTTGTCCCGCTTCAGGAGAGATTTCAGGAGCTGCTTTCAGTCAGAGAGGCAAAGTACTGGGTATGGGACGGAGTCCATCCCACCGTATGCGGACATCAGGTGATCGCACAGCAGTGGATGGACTGCACGGGATGCAGTGCTGGCGCATTTCTCTGAGAAACTTTCCGGCCTTTTTGCATGTTTCTCACAAAGCCGGGACTGTGTGAAAACGGAGGACATGGATGATGAACCGGACAATCGGAGAAAAAATAGCCGCCCTTAGAAAGGCAAAAAATATTACCCAGACACAGCTGGCGGAATATCTGTTTCTGGTACCCCAGACCATATCCAAATGGGAGGTTGGAAACGGTACGCCGGATGTAGCTCTGCTGCCGAGGATCGCGGATTTCTTCGGGGTGAGTATGGATGAGCTGTTCGGGAGATCCCCTGTGGACAGGGCAGTTGATTTGGTGTTGCGATACTCTGTTTTGAGAGACGAGGTTTCTTTCCGGGAGGCCATGGACTGCCTCGACTCGCAGCTTCAGATCATAGACCGGCAATTGGAAAACAACATCGGAGACACGGCAGAACTGGAGCGGGATAAAATCCGACTGGAAAGCAATAAAATGCATTTGCTGCTCCAGCAGGGATGGGAATCCGGCCGGAGAGCACTGGATTTGGCGGAGAAACTGGCACAGAAGACCGGGGAAATGCCTTTCCGCCTGCAGCGGGTGCAGTTGCATACCATGCTGGGGAAAAATCGGCAGATACGTCTGGAATGCGAAAAAAATTTCCGGGAATCTCCTTGCGCGGACACACTTTTGCTCTACTTTGAAGCGCTGTGCGATGTGGGCTATGACGAGGACATATTGAAATTGTTGGAAACGGAAGAGACGGTCATTTCACTGATGAGGCCGCCTTCTTCTGACAATGCTGTCCTGTGGCACCAATGTCTTCTGGCCGCGCTTAAAATCGGGGATATCGAATATGTTGAGAAACACCGGGAAACGGTATTGCGTTACGGTCAGGACTTTGACAAATTTTCACTGTTGTGGGAACTGACGAAATCCTACAAGGCCAGGAACCTCACCGAAAAGTACACTGTCACCAGGGAAATGGTACTTTCCCTGATGCCCCGTGTGAAACTGGAACCCTATATAAAGGAAGCAACAAAACAGGCACTGCAGGAGCTCTGAATCCGGATACCATGGTTTATTCACAGCGTATGTTATTCAGTTAAGAAGTACCGGTTTAGACAACCCCTGCCGCGTAGCCGATCATTTCATTTTGCCCACGGACACATTTCCGTGCATTTTTGCGGGACCTGCGTAAATCCTTGTAACAGTTCAACCCTCTGTCCGAACTGTTGCGTTAAGAACAAGGCGCGAAAAAGCTTATTTTCCTGCTGTATAAATATATCTGGCCATTGCCTGCTCAAAATGCTGACAGGATTGCTCGGACCACATTGTCTGCATCATTAACAGATCAAACCATTTCCCATGCTTCTCTCTTTCAAATTCCGCCTTATGCCTTATGGCGGCTTCTCTTTTCGCTTTCAGTAATTCGTAAGATTGTTTTGTGATATTTCTCACATCATATTTCATCTGATTCTGTTTCAGGGCTTTCGCCAATTCTGTGGTGTGTTCATCCAGGGTCTTAGGAACCAGTTCTCCCTCCTGATAGCCTGCAAACAAAATACCCTCCGGCTTTAACCATCCTTTTATCTGTGCCACAAAGGCACTCATGTCTTTGGCAAAGTACATGGTATCCATGGATACAACAATATCAAAAGACTGATTCGGATAATCAATCTCACCGATGATTCCCTCCTGAAAATCCGCTCTATTCGGAAATAACGCCCTTGCAGTTGCGATTGCCTTTCGGGAGTAATCAAAGCCGTGAATAAATGCGCCTGTCTTTTTTTGCAGATATCCCAACATTTTACCGTTTCCGCAGCCGATATCCAATATATGAACATCCTCTTTTGCCGGAATACATGGCAGGATCATATCTATTTGCGCAATGTTGCTAAATCCATCCTGCGAAAAATCCTGCCCAAATGCATCGCAACAAAATGTCCGAAATGCCGCAGATTTTTCCGCCATTTCATAAAACGATTCGTATTCATCATAGAAAAGTAATTTCTCTTTTTCCATAGCCTCTCCCCGCAGTAAACGACTCTATAATTTAGGATACATCTGTATCATTATAATCTATTTTCGATGAACACACAATTCCGATGCGGAGGTTTATTTAAAAAAGAGTTTCCATACAATGCTCTGTTGTAATGAATGCAACCGCAGATTGCTTGGAAACTATTTTCTTATAAGGTATTCTGTAAGTATCCAAAAAACAAAGGAAAAGGAGTAATGGCATATGTATCGTTATCTGTTGCGGAAAAAGGGATATTGTGTATTATTCGCGGTACTGCTTGTGACCAGCGGCGTGGCAGGTCCCTTGTTCTCTTTAATCATGAGCGCGTTGGTGGACTGTGCGGGAAGAAATGCGGAGGAACTGTTTCGTACGCTTCTGGGAGGGATTGGGTACGCGGTGATTTACAATATTCTGGCACTGTCTTACCGCTGCATGAAGACCTGGATTTTGACGGACGCAAGGTATTCGCTGAAGAGAGATATCTTTGCTGCGATTATGAACCGGAGCGTGGCGGATTTCGACGCCGGGAGCAGCGCGGAATACATGAACGAACTGAGTAATAACCTGAATCAGTTTGAAAATGTGTACTGGGGCAATCATCTGCACCTGTTGGAATGCCTGATGTCCTTTATCGCCGCCGCGGCAATCTGCATCTCCCTGCAGCCGCTTCTGCTGGTACTGATGCTCTTCCTGGCGCTGCTTTCCATGGGCGTAACCAGACTGACAACATCCCCTCTTGAGAAAAGTATGGAGAGCTTTGCCAATAGCGCGGAGGCCTATACAGGGGAAATCCGGGATGATTTCGCCGGATTCCGTTTGGTTCGTTCCTTTGGAATCCTGTCCCTCATCCTGCGAAAACATGACAATAAGAACCGCGCCATGGAGACGGCGAACAGGCAAAACACAAACTGCAGAATGGTATGCGCTTATGCGGGAAATTTTGTGGGACTGCTTTCTACCGTACTGGTGATGGCGATGGCGTCATATTTTTCGCTGAAAGGAATGTTTTCTGCTGGGACAGTGATTGCTTTCGGACATTTGATTGGACAAATCATCTCTCCGATCGAATCCATGCCCTCCATTGTAGCTAATTTCCGCGCCGCCAGACCTCTGAAAAAGCGGTTTCGGCATTTACTGGGGGGAAATATCACATCCCGGAATTTGCTGACCCAGGCGGGCAAAAATGATTCTACGGAAGAAGAACCTGATACTTTCTTTCCGAAATCAAACGGCTTCCGGGAGGAAATCATTTTGGATGAGCTTTCTTTCAGATATGGAGAAAACATAAATGACGAGTACCCGATGGCAGAAAACTATCCCACAGAAAGCGACAATCCTCCCAGGCAAGAAAATCTTTCCAGGGAAGTACTCCGCAATCTCTCTTTCCGTTTCCGGGCAGGACAGCATTATGCCGTTATCGGAAAAAGCGGCTGCGGAAAGAGTACGCTTCTCTTTTTGCTTCTGGGGTATTATCCCAATTACAGCGGAAGCATCCGTTATGACGGCGTGGAATTGAGGGAGCTGACACGGGAATATCTGGGAAATACCGTGGCATATGTCTCCCAGGATACCTTTTTGTTTCAGGACACAATTCAAAATAATATCACGCTATATCATGAAGAATACACTCTGCAGGAGATCAATGCGGCGCTGAAACAGGCAGGATTGAAAGAGCTTGTGGATTCTCTTCCGGAGGGACTTTCCACAATGGTGGAGGAAAACGGCAAAAACTTTTCGGGCGGCGAAAAGCAGCGTCTCAGTCTCGCCAGAGCGCTGCTTGGGAAGAGTCGGATACTGCTGTTGGATGAGTTTACCGCCAATCTGGACAAAGAAACGGCGGAAAGAATCGAAGCGCAGGTCATGGGACTTAAAGACTGCCTTGTCATCACTGTCACACACCGTCTGACGCCGGATATGCACTCACGATATGACGGGATTCTGGACCTGACGCAGGCAGGAAACTTCTCTTTTTGATGCTGTCCCAAACCACCGTGATTATGGTGATCAGCACCACAAGCACCCCAAACCGCAGCAGCATATCGGTTACCCAACTGACTTTTCCGTGCCGATACATATCCAACACATATTCGGCATCCACATCATAGTCCGCTGCCATCTGCTCCAGCATTCGGCGCTCCTGGGTGGTGGCAGAGCGGACATAGCCGACGGGATAGTGATCCGTCCCAGTCAGCTTCAGGTAATCGTCAAAGTATACACAAAGGTAAGAGCCGTCCTCCAGCTCTGTCAGATGATAACGGTTGTAAGAACCGCTGACAATCCCCTGGCAGAACCTCTGCAACGGCGACAGCGGATAGTTTCCGGCAATGTATTCCGAAATCGTAACCTGCCTCCTGCTGCCGCGTTTTCCCGTGTAATGGGTCCCCGCTTCCTCCACATCACGCAGCCGCATCAACGGACAGGCCACCAGTCTGCCGCCGGATATGGTAGCCGGAACCTGATCCGAAAAAGAGGCCGCTGTCTCCTCCCGGCTCTCTATCGTCCGGACGCTTTCTCCGGGTTTCTGGCCCGGTCCCGTGCCTGTGCCCGCCCACAAATCATAGATCCATCCCGTGGGTGCGGACAGCATGATCCCCATGGACAGAATGCCAAACAGGATAATTTTGCATACTTTTAATACTTTGCTGTCTTCACTCTCCATATCGATTCCTCTTCTTACGCTATTTCTTCTCCTGGTTATTTTAGTCCCCTGTGGGAAAAGTGTTCCCGCTTTGCCGCAGCCGGAATACCATCCACCTGCATTGTCAGGGGGCAGCCATAGTGGTCAGTCCCAATTCATCCTGCAGTCACATAAAAAATTATAACACAAAATATAAGGGAATTGGTAAACTTCAGGAAAAATTATAAGTTCGAGTATGATGACGTAAGCAGAAACGTAGAAAGAGCTTTGCAGGTGTTGGAGCAGGTAAAACAGCGTGCAGCCAATAAGAAAAGAAAGCTGATTCGGTATTTTTCTGTTGCATTCTATAAGGTTGTGTGTTGCAATAGAAATATAACCGCACAAGGGGTTGTTTTGCCGCCTGCGGCGACGGAAAGACAACGGACGATTTATGACAGCAAAACAAGCGGAAAGTGATCGGAAAGGAGACAGGAATGGGAGCTTTTGAAACGGGTAAATATCCCAATTTTTTCGCAGAGATTGGGATAGACGAGGAGGAAATCCGGAAGAAATTGCAGGAGACGGTACATACCTTTTTCTATGGAAATGAGGAGGAGCGCATTTATCATCCTGTGGGGGCGGACATGGGATATCTTGAGGACACGGGAAATCATGATGCCAGGACGGAGGGCATGTCCTATGGGATGATGATCTGTGTCCAACTGGACATGAAAGAGGAATTTGACCGTATCTGGAAATGGTCCAAGACATATATGTATCTGGAGGATGGTGAAAACGAGGGTTATTTTGCCTGGAGCTGTAAACCGAACGGAGAGAAAAATGCTTTTGGGCCGGCGCCGGACGGAGAGGAATATTATGCCATGGCGCTGTTTTTCGCCTCGCACAGGTGGGGGGACGGGGATGGGATTTATCAGTATTCCAGAGAAGCCAGAAGCATTTTGAAAGCCTGTATTCATAAGGGGCAGAACGGCAGGCCGGGAGCGCCTATGTGGAACCGGGAGAACAAACAGATTCTGTTCGTTCCGGGATGCGGGTTTACAGACCCCTCATATCATCTGCCGCATTTTTATGAGCTTTTCGCACTCTGGGCGGATCAGGAGGACAGGGATTTCTGGAAACAGGCTGCAGAGGCCAGCAGAAAGTATCTTGCAAGAGCCTGCCATCCTGTCACGGGTATGAGTCCTGAATACGGGGAATTTGACGGAACGCCCGTAAACAGGAAGATGCCCTGGGGAGAAATGCATCATCAATTCTACAGTGATTCTTATAGGACTGCGGCCAATATCGGACTGGACAGCCTGTGGTTCGGCATTGATGAGGGGCATATAGGAGCGCCCCTGCGTTTGATGGGTTTTCTGGGCACGGATTTGGAAGCGGTGAGATGCGTTTATGAGGTGGACGGCACTCCTGCGGACAAGACAGTGCTGCATCCGCTGGGACTGCTGGCAGGCATAGCCCAGGGGGCATTGGCAGTTCTTGCAAGCGAAACGGTGGACAGAGACAGGGATTGGGACATGGCCAAGAAATGGGTGGCATGGTTCTGGAACCAGCCTTTGAGGAAAGGCGGGAGGAGATATTATGACAACTGCCTGTACTTGTTCGCACTGCTTGCGCTGAGCGGGAATTATCGGATATATTAAAGATTGGATACAAGCAGATCCCTGAGAGTGAAGCCATTCTCAGGGATCTTTATTTGGACTGTCAGGCGGCACAGGCCCGGGGTATCACATGGCAGGATTGCCCGGGGACTATTCGGGACAGGGACCTGTGGACGCCTTTGCGCAAAGGGTTGCCGGCACCAGAACTCTATGGGGGAGATTCCGGTCGGGCGTCAGCGATTCCAGAAAGATGTCGCCGATGTGTTCAGCCATCAGCTCTTCGTTCTGACAGATGGATGTTATATTGTCGTAATCATTGCAGAAACCGCATATACTGATATCTTTCGGTACTTTCAGCGATATGGCAGCGCAGGCTTCCATGAGGCGGAAAGCCACGCCGTCATTTTCGCATATGATGGCCGTGACGCCGCTGTCTTTTATGGTGCGGATATATTGCCGGAGAGATTCCGGGGAAGTATCCGCCACCTTGGGAATGATATGTTCCGGTTCCGCGGAAAGACCTGCACTGCGCAGCGCATCCAGATACCCGCCCAGGCGCTCCGCCACAGAGGGCGTACACGCTATGCTGCTCTCGGAGAAAAAGCAGATTTTCCGATGCCCCAGAGAAATCAGATGCTCCGTGAGCTTTCGGGCGCCCATGACATTGTCACACAGAATGTTGTACAGATAGGGCGTGGTCACGGGCTGGTCGCTGATGATCACGGGGATGCTGCGGAATACAAACTGGTTTAAGAGATCCAGGTTAAAATCCGTGGAAGCCGGGTAAATGAGTACTCCCGCTATATTCTGCTCTAAAAGCTGCTTCAGAATCATCCGCTCCTTGGAACGGTTTCCGTCTGTGATGAAAAGCGAAAGGAAACAGTTGGAGGAATTGAACTTCGCATTGATCTTGGCAATCATATTGAAAATATTGTTCTGCTTAAAAGTATAGGGAAGAAGAAAGGCGAAAACGGCAGGGGTATTGCTGGCGGGATTGCTCATCTTGGCTCTTCTCTGAAAAATATCCCTGACCACAAAACTGCCAACTCCCCTTTTCCGATAGAGAATCCCCTGATACTCCAGCTCTGTGATCGCCCGTTTTGCCGTGATCCGGCTGACCTGGAATTCTTCCATAAGCTGAAGCTCGGTACAGATCGGCGCCTCAAAGGAAAACTGGTTCTGATCTATCTTCTTTAATATAGAGTCAATGATGATTTCGTACAATTTTTTCGGGGAATCGGAATTGGCATTCATATAACGCATCCACCTCTGTTTCTCAACAAATATCAATCATTGTAATCATAAGGCAAAAAAAGGAATATGTCAATAGAAAAGCAAATGAAAAGAGATTGATATATTAAACTGGATGGCGATGCGGAAACTGAATGACATATATAATAAAAACAGGCGTTGAAAATTGTGCATAATATACAAATAAAAAGAAAATTAATATGTTATATTGACAAAAGAGACGGGCAAAATTATAATCTAAACATATCAAACCAAAAAGAAATAAAACAAGTTTGAATATCAAAATAAAATAATTTCCAGTATATGGCATGCCTTTTGACATATGGAATCGTATAAAATCTATAAGAGCGGATCATGAAAAGGACAGACTGTGTCAGGTGTAAGGAGGAAAGAACATGAAAAGCAACGTGAAGAAGAAAACGAGATTGATCGATCAGGGGGGGTTTCGATTATGGCTGCTTTCGTTTCCCTTTTTAATCCTGATTTTCCTGTTTTCTTATCTGCCCCTGTACGGCTGGGTCTATGCGCTGTTTGACTATAAGCCCGGCAGAGCGCTGACGGACTGTAAGTTTTTGGGACTAGGCAATTTTACCCGGATGTTCGCCGACAAATATGCGCTGGAAGACATTGTCAGAGTGATGAAAAACACCTTGGGCATGAGTCTGATCGGTATCGCCACTTCCGGCCTGCCCATGATGTTCGCGGTCTTTCTGGCAGAGATCAAGAGTAAGCCCTACCGTAAAGCGGTACAGACTTTGACTACGATCCCTAATTTTATCAGCTGGGTTCTGGTTTATTCCGTGGCTTATGCCATGTTCTCCGTGAATGACGGTTTTGTCAACAGGCTGCTGATGAATCTGGGGATTCTGGACGAGGGGATCAATTTCCTGGCTTCCGGCGAGCATGTATGGCTGAACATGTGGCTGTGGGGGACATGGAAAGGGCTGGGCTGGAGCGCCATCATGTATATCGCGGCACTCACGGGGATCGACCAGGAGCAGTACGAGGCGGCGGCCGTGGACGGAGCGGGACGGATGCAGAAGATCTGGCATATCACGATTCCGGGGCTGCTTCCCACCTATTTTGTGCTGCTGCTCCTCTCCATTGCAAATCTGGTCAACAACGGTATGGAACAGTACTTTGTGTTCCAGAATGCCATGAACAAAGAATACATTGAGGTGCTGGATCTGTATGTATACAATCAGGGCATGGTAGGCATCAACTATTCCTATTCTACCGCAGTCAGTATTCTGAAATCGATCGTCAGCGTCACATTGCTCTTTGTGGCAAACATGAGTTCCAAACTGACTCGTGGAGAGTCCATCTTCTGATTGTAAAGGAAAGGCAGGGGTAAACGGTTATGAAAGCGATTGGAAAAAAGAGAACTGCTCAGGATCTGGTCTTTAACATTGTCAATTATACGGTATACGGGTTGTTTACGATTGTCTGCGTATTGCCCTTTTACTATTTGTTTATCAATACCATCAGTGCCAACGACCTTGTGTCAAGGGGACAGATCCTTTTGGTGCCGAAAGGGATCCATTTTAACAACTATGCGGAGATCCTGAAGATGAGAGGACTGGGCCAGGCGGCGCTGGTCTCCGTAGGGAGGACCGTTCTGGGGACGGCCGGAACCTTGCTCGGCACGTCTTTTCTGGGATATGCCCTGAGCAAGCAGGAGTATTGGCACCGGAAGATATGGTACAGATATGTGGTCATCACCATGTACTTCAATGCCGGCATCATTCCGTGGTTCATCAATATGAAGAACCTGGGTCTGACCAACAGCTTCTGGGCGTATGTGATCCCGGCCATCGTATCGCCGTTCTCGCTGATTCTGTACAAGACTTATGTGGAGAACATTCCGTCGTCCCTGGAGGAATCCGCGGCCATGGACGGCGCCGGGTATCTGATCAGATTCACCAGGATCATCATACCGCTGAGCAAACCTATTTTGGCCACCACGGCGATCTTTGCCGCCGTGGGGCAGTGGAACTCCTTTACGGATACACTGTTCTTAATGACGGATTCCACGAAATTCACATTGCAGTATTTGCTGTACGAGTATATGAACGAGGCGAATTCTCTGGCAGATTCGCTGATGAAGATGTCGGAGAGCGGAGTGCGGGTGGATATGTCCTCTATCCTGACTGCCACTTCGGTGAAGATGACGGTTTCCATGGTGGTCGTGCTTCCGATTCTCTGTGTGTACCCTTTCTTCCAGAGATTTTTTGTAAACGGCATCATGATCGGATCGGTAAAGGGCTGACGAAGTATATGTTGTCGGTGAGCTCACCGGCTGCACATATAAAAAAGGGAAAAAGGAGAAAAAGGTATGAAAGCAAAAAAGAAGTGGCGTTTCTGGGCTTTGCTGTTGGCTTCGGCTATGCTGGCGGGTTCCCTGACAGGATGCGGCGACAAGCCCGAAGAGAGTGGACAGACCCAGGAGTCGGAATCAAAGACGGAATCAGGGGCGGAAGCGGGAACGGAGACCGATAACGCCGGTGACGGTGAGATTGTGAAACTGCAGATGCTCAGTCTGCCTTCCAACAGCTCCGGCGTTGTAGAGGGATGGTGGGCGGAAGAGGTGAAACGACAGATCGGTGTTTCCATTGAGCTGATTCCCTGCGGAGATCAGGGTGAGCAGAAGCTGAACGCCCTGATGAGCAGCGGAGAGCTTCCGGATATTGTATGCTTTAAGGATTACAAACAGGTGGAGAACGCCGTCATGGGCGATATGCTTCTGGCATATGATGACTATAAGGAGCTTCTTCCCGATCTGTATGCCAACGCTGAGATTCCCCTGAGATATGCGGCGGACAAGCTCAGCTGCGGAAAGGGCAAAGCCTTTACCGTGGGTACCGACGCCAAGCTGTTCATGGAGACAAGGGGAGACAAGGAACCCTGGCTGCGCTACGATCTGTACAAACAGCTGGGCTCTCCGGAGATCAAATCGCTCAATGACTATCTGACTGTCTTGAAACAGATGCAGGAGCTGGAGCCTGCCAATGCCGACGGGCAGAAAACATACGGGCTTTCTATCTGGAAAGACTGGGACAGAACCTTTATGTGTCTCGCCATGTTTGCCGGCAAGTTCTCCGGCGTTGAGATGATTGAGGGCACCCTTGTGGAGATTGACTATAATGTGGATCCGCCTGTGGTCCGTTCGATCCTGGATGAGGACAGCCTTTACTTGCAGTTCCTCGATTTCCTGTATCAGGCGAATCAGATGGGCCTTTTGGATCCTGACTCTATCACACAGCGCTTTGACGATGCCACCAACAAGATGGGCTCCGGCCGTGTCCTGATGGGGCTTGGCAACTGGGGTGTCAGCGATTTCGCAACCATCGAAAAGCAGGAAGAGGGAATCGGACATATGCCTGTCTTCATTAAGGATTCCTACACCGTTACCGAGGGCCTGCAGCCCATCGGAAGAACCTGGACCGTATCTGTAAGCAAGGCATGTAAGAATCCCGAGGCGGCCATGAAATTCATCAACTACATGTTCTCCTTTGACGGAGCTATGCTTCAGCGCAACGGCCCGAAAGGGATTACATGGGATGTGGATGAAAACGGCAATCCCTATGTGACTGAGGAAGGATATGAGTATATGCAGGACGGCAAAAAAGAACTTCCCGAGGGAAAGGGTCTTTACGACGGCTGTCCTCAGACATGGGCGGCGCTTCACATTACGACGCAGAATCCTGACTTAAACAATACTCCCATCGGAAACAGCTTCTGGGAGAAAAAAGAGTATGCTCCTAAGGATACGAAACTGACAGATATGTGGCAGGAAGATTACGACGCGGTGGATTCCATCGATTATCTCACCAAGAATAATCTGCTGAAGCCTTTCCAGTTCGTGGGCTATCCGATTCTCACGGATGATATGGAACAGCTTGCGGCAAGGGTCGGCGATGTGGTCAAGACAAATTCCTGGAAGATGGCATTCGCCAAGGACGACGCCGAGTACGAGGCTCTGAGAACAGAGCTGATTGAAAAAGCGGAAGAACTGGGAAGCAACGATTTCGTTGAGTGGTGGACCGGCGAGTACAATAAAGCGCTGGAAGAGGCTTCAAATTATCTGGAGTAAGCAGTTGACTAAAAAGGAGTTCTATTGGATAGAACTCCTTTTCTTTGAAATAGAAACATTTTTATCAGGCAGGGGGAACAGAACAGATGAGCGCAATAGGGACAGTTACAGAGAAGCAGGAGCAGCTCCACGGAATGGCTCTGGGCGGGATCGGAACAGGCAGTGTGGAAATAAGACAGAATGGAAGTCTTGAGGACTGGGAGATCTTCAACCTCGGTCTTTGGGCGTCGTCCGATCCGAAGAAATATCACAAGGAGGATCTTCCGGAATACGACCAGGACGTGCTTCCTTTCTATGTGAGGACAAAACAGGAGGGAAGAGAACCGGTTGTGAGAAAGTTATCTCATGGGAAAAAGATCGGCGGATTCCGCTCCGTGATGTACTCTTTTTTGAAAAACGTGGAGACTATCCGCTGGACGCCGGATTTTCCGATCTGCCATATGGAGTACGAGGATCCGGGCCTGCCTGTGGAGTTGAAAGCAGAGTTTATGTCGCCGTTTGTACCCCATGACGCGAAGACAAGCGGGATGCCCGGGTTCTATGTGAATTTCCGGGTGAAAAACAAGACCATGGATACGGTGGAAGTTTCCCTGATGGGCACTTTGAAAAATCCGGTGAACAGGGGACTTGCGGACAGAAAGCTGAAGAATACCGTCAAAAGCACCGGCGGGAGGACAACGCTTCTCATGGAAAGCACCTCTGACAGAAAAGCGGAACAAAACGGAAGCATGGCACTTTCCGTGGTGGGCGGCAACCCCAGCTATATCAAAGGCGATTACGGGGAATTCTTCGGAGCCTATGTGCTGGGCGGAGCCTTCGGCAGTTCGGAGGAATCCTGTCTGTTCGATTTCAGGGACCTGGGCGAACTTCCGAATCTGGGATGGGAAGAGGCAGATGAGGAGCTCTGTATAGCGGATATGGAGGCATTCAAAGACGTAAGCGAGACGAAGATCAACAAAATGCTGGAATCCGTGAAAAAGCTTGCCAGCGGCTATAGACCGTGGAAACGCCTGACACAGGTGCGCCCGGACATTCTGGAGACGGCGGAGGGAAAGAGAGAATTTCTGGGGATCTTGCTGCGCCAGTACAGAAGTCTGGAGGAAATGCCCTGCGGAGGTTTCGGCGACGGGGCCCTCTGCAGCAAGGTCGTCCTGGCGCCGGGGGAGAGCAGAGAGGTTACGTTTTTGGTAAACTGGCATTTTCCCCATCATGTCAGCCCGGAAAACTGTTATGTGGGTCACAGATATACTTGCTGGTGTCAGAACGCGGAGGACGCTGCCGCATACCTGGCGGACAACGGGGAGGAGATCCGGCGCAGGGTGAGGATGTTCTCCGAGGCGCTTCAGAACTGCTCGGCCCCGGCGGAATTTACGAGAAACTGGGTGATTCAGCTCAGCACCCTTGTGAAATGCTCCTGGTGGGCAGAAAACGGTGACTTCGGGATCTGGGAGGGGCTGGGAAGCTGTGGGTTCCATACCATGGACATTTCCTACTATGGCTCCTATATGATTCTGGCGCTGTTTCCCGAGCTGCAGCTGCGGCAGATGGAAATGGGGATAAGATTCCAGCGGGAGGACGGGAGAGTCCATCACTTCTTCCGCCCGGATTTTGAGCATGTGGATCAGGGGTACGATCGTGTGGATATGAACCCGCAGTTTGTGCTGATGGTGTGCAGGGACTATATGTGGACAGGGGACAGGGAGTATCTGAAGCGCATGTGGGAGCCGGTGGTAAAAGCCATGGCAAGCACGGAAAAGCTGGACGGGGACGGAGACGGACTTCCCGATCATGACACCCGGGCAAATACCTATGACGCATGGAGATTTCGGGGGATTCCCTCCTACATTGCGGGCCTGTGGCTGGCAGCCCTGACGGCCGCCGTGAATCTGGCGGAAGAGATGCGGGAGGAGAAGCTGGCAGACCACTGGCGGGAAATCCTTGCGAAAGGAAAGGAGAGCTTTAAGAAGCTGTGGAACGGCGAATATTTCAGCCTGTGGGTGGACGGGGAGGAGCGGGACGAATGTCTGATGAGCGGACAGCTGGACGCCGCGTGGTACTGCAAAGTCATGGGGATTCCGGGCTATGTGGAGGATGAATATATCAGTAAAGTGCTGAATCAGGTGTGGAAACACAACTACACGGAAGAAAGCGGTCTGATCAATGCCTCTTATCCGGAGGGAAAGAAGCCGACCTTATATACATACGGGAATGTTCAGGTAGAATCCAACTGGTCCGGAATTGAACTGGCGCTTTCCGGCATGTATCTGGAGATGGGGGAGTTCGAGCGGGCAAGGGCAATTGCGGCAAATGTGGACCGCCGCTATGTGCAGGCAGGCAGGATTTTCAACCACGAGGAATGCGGGGGACATTATTACCGTCCGCTGGCTGCGTGGACCCTGATGCTTTCTCTGAGCGGATTCCGATATGAGAGAGAAAAGGCCGCGGTGACCATCGCTCCAAAGCAGGAGACATTGACTGCTCCCTGGTTTACGCCTTATGGCTACGGCGTCTTGAAAGTGACGAAAGACAGGGTGGAATTAAGCGTTCTGGACGGAAATATAGAAGTGAAGAAGCTGCAGGTATGGCAGAGCTGCAGACCCGAAAGACTGACTGCGGGCGGAGTGGAGACGGCATTTGAGCGGGAAGAAAACAGCATAAGACCGGCGGAAAGCATCACCCTAAACAGCGGGGAGGCCCTCGTACTGTGCCTGTCCACGGCAGGGGCAGGCGGCCTGTGAAAAAGCCGGACAGAGAAAAACAGACGGACCTTTAGGTCTACGTATATCAGCGTGTGCCGGGCTCTCTGAGGGCCTGGCAGATACAGGGGTGTAAAGATGGACAGAATAAGCAGGAAATATGAGAGACGGGCACAGGAGCTGAAAAGCAGAAGATATTTCGGACAGCAGTCCATGGCTCCTTTTCTGGCGGCAAAAGGGGAAAACGGGCCGGACGAGGTCTACCGGGCCTGTGCGGAAAAGATGGAGGACAGGATGTCCTTTGGGATCGGCGATTGTCTGAGAGGGCGCAACAATTATCTGTGGCTGGAAAGATGCGTGGAGATCCCCAAAGCGCCCGAAAACTGCGAGACGGTGGCGCTGTTTTGCTTCGGCAAAAAAGCCGGCCGTCTTCGGGGCCGTTTCGAGGCCATGCTCTATGTGGACGGAAAACCATGCCAGGGTGTGGACGAGAACCACACGGAGATTCTGCTGGGGGAATATGAGGGAAAGACGGTGCGGCTGACCTTTCTTGCCTGGACGGGCATGGAGGGAGACGGAGAAGATGATTTTACCCTCTGCCTGCAGCAGGCGGATCTGGCATTTCTGGAGCGGAATACGGACGCTCTGTATTACTATATGAAATCGGCGGCTCAGGCAACGGACCTGCTAGCCCCCGGGGACTGTGACAGACAGGTCCTTACGGAGCTGACGGAAGAGATTTTGAGCGTCATTGACTGGGACCAGGACGCGCTCTACGAAAGTGCGGGAAGAGCCGCGGCCCTGATGGATAAGAGACTGGGACAGCTGGAAAAGGAACATGCCGTTACCGTACATGCCGTGGGCCATACCCATATTGACGTGGCCTGGCTGTGGCGGCTGAAAAATACCCGCGAAAAAGCACAGCGGTCTTTCAGCACGGTTCTGCGCCTGATGGAGCGATACCCGGAATATCTCTTTTTACAGTCCCAGCCCCAGTTATACCAGTATGTGAAAGAGGACTGCCCGGAATTATATGCGAAGATAAAAGAGAAAGCCGCGGAGGGGAAATGGGAAACGGAGGGCGGCATGTGGGTGGAGGCCGACTGCAATATTCCGTCAGGGGAATCCCTTGTGCGTCATTTTCTACACGGAACCTCTTTTTTCAGGAAAGAATTCGGGAAAACATGCGAGTACTTATGGCTGCCGGATGTATTCGGCTATAGCTGGGCGCTTCCGCAGATTCTAAACTTATGCGGCATAAAAACCTTTATGACCACAAAGATCAGCTGGAATGAGAGCAACCAGATTCCGGAGGATCTGTTTATCTGGCGCGGAATCGATGGAAGCGAGATTTTGACCTATTTTATCGAGACGCCGGAAGAGCAAAGGTCTCCGGACGACTGGTTTTCCACCTACAACGGACTGCTGACGCCGAAAACCGTTCTGGGAAGCTGGAACAAATTTAAGAACAAAGACTTGTCAAAGGACGTCCTGATCTCTTTCGGATACGGAGACGGCGGCGGAGGCGTCAACAGAGAAATGCTGGAAATGCGGAAGATGATTCACCGCATGCCCGGGCTTCCCAATGTGCAGACAGACACGGCCGGCCGCTTTTTTGCAAAGATTCATGAAAATGCGGAAAAAGCCCACAGTAAAATCCCGGTCTGGGACGGGGAACTGTATCTGGAATTTCACAGGGGAACCTATACCACACAGGGCTACAATAAGAAAATGAACCGCCGCATGGAACTGCTGCTCTCCCAGGCGGAATGGCTGTCCGCATGGAACCGCACAGCGGGA
>JAAWOU010000114.1 GCA_022799755.1 Lachnospiraceae bacterium | reverse complement strand
GACGGTAGCGCATGCCCTGGTGGCAGCCCGTAAACTCCGTCTTCTTCAAATATTCCATCGATAATATATCATCTCGTTGTATCAACGTTTTTATACCTGATCTCTTCGTTCTTTTGTCCGTGCCGGTCTCCCGACCATTCTGTATTTATTCTACCCTATTTTTCCCTTTTTGCATAGCCTAAATATGATTGCTCATCTCTTTTTTCAGCTGGCGCATGATTTTCTTTTCCAGCCTTGATATGTAGGATTGGGAGATGCCAAGAAGAGAAGCCACCTCTTTCTGGGTCATCTCCTGCCCGTCCCTGGCTCCCAGGCCGAACCGAAGTTTGATGATCCGTTTCTCCCGCTCGGAGAGCTTGCTGATAGCTCCCATGAGAATTTTTCGCTCCGCCTCATTCTCGATATCCCGGTAGATCACATCTTCGTCCGTCCCCAGAATATCAGACAACAGGAGTTCGTTTCCGTCCCAGTCCACATTCAGGGGTTCGTCGATGGAGACCTCCATCCTGGTCTTGTTGTTCCTGCGCAGATACATCAATATCTCGTTCTCAATGCATCTGGACGCATAGGTGGCCAGCTTGATATTCTTGTCCGGCTTAAAAGTATTGATGGACTTGATCAGCCCGATGGTTCCGATGGATATCAGATCCTCCACCCCTACGCCGGTATTGTCGAATTTCTTGGCTATGTACACCACCAGACGTAAATTGTGCTCGATAAGGATGGCCTTGGCCTCATCGTCATATTCCGTGCCAAGGTCGTTTATCACCTGGCTCTCCTTTTCCAGTTCCAAAGGCGGCGGCAGCACCTCGGCTCCGCCTATGTAATGGATATCGCCCTCCTTGCGCAGGAACAGTTTATCCCTGTGAATCATCTTGAACTGCATCTTTCCCGGTATCATAACCTTCAGTATCATAACGCCTCTCATTCTGCCGCCTCCGGCGGCTCCCTTTTTTGTCCTCTGCAAAGAGTCTGGGATTGATTATCATATTCACGGACCCTGCGTCCGCACTGTCTGAAGCCGAAATCTTTTCCTCGCTGACAGCCACATACACATCGGTAAAACGGTATTCCATGCCTCCCGCCTCCAGGATAAGCCCGGGGAGCAGGTATCCGCGCAAAATGCCGTGGCTCTTTCCGATGCTGTGATAGGGAATCACACGAAACCCCTCCTGTCCGCTCTCCCACAATTCATCAAATACCTCCCTGGCTACCACACAGACCGGCTTGCCGCTGATGGGTTCAAACAGGCTGTTGCCGGAGTCTATCAGAGCCTCTGCCCTGACTTTCTTCCCCGGTCGATACAGTATGGCTCTGCACAGGCTGTCCCCGTCATAGAGCTCCTTTTGAAACCGTTTAAGCAGCAGGAAAAAGAGGCCTCCCATACCCGCAATGCCGGGAACGCTGCACATCAGTCCCCGAACCCCCGGAATAAGCCGGATCAGGAACAGCATCGCTCCGCCCATCCCGAAAGAATAGATCACCAGCCGTTCCAGGAGCTTCAGAAACATTCTCAAACCCCTCACGGAAAAAGTGATATAGAGCATTCCCGCCGCAGCCGCGGCTGCCCCCGCAACAAGCTTGGGGATACCCGGACCGCCCGTCAGAAACGGAAGCAATGCGCAGAGAGCCCCCGTAGCCGCTCCCATGATCAGCCGGCCGGCCGTCGCAATGCGCAGGGTACTCCTGTCCACCAATAGCAGGAGGTACAGGTTCATCATGAAGTTGAGAAAGAACACGCTGTCAATATATAGCTCATAGTGCATCTGCATCATCCTTTTCACAATTATTATAAAGGGATTGGACGCAAGAATTTGTCAAACACAGGGAGAAATCCCGAGAATTTTTCGACAAAAAGAGCCGGGCATCCGCGCCGGCTCTCTGAGAGAACTGCTGTGATCTATTATTTGCGCTGGAGAAAATCCGGAATCTTCAATGTCTTCTCCTCCAGGGAGCTGCGGATGTCCACCGGCGTCTGAATGCCCTGGGCAGGAGCGGGCTGCCCGGAGACGGGCTGTGTGTTCAGACCTTTGAGTCCGCCTGATCCCAGATGGCTGTTCTGCTGCCTGTACATGCTGCCTGTCCCGAATCTGGACTGAGCCGAAGACCCGCTGTTCTCCTCCAATCCGGTTGCGATCACGGTGACGGTACAGCTGTCCGACTTGGACTCGTCGTACATAGCGCCAAAGATGATATTGACATCCTCTCCCGTGAGGCTCTGGACAAAGTCCGCCGCGTCACTGGCATCCGGCAGCGAAATATCTCCTGACACATTCAGGATCACATCCGTGGCCCCACTGATGGTGGTCTCCAGCAGAGGACTCTCCACGGCCATCTTCACGGCCGAGAGGGCCTTGTCGTCGCCCTTGCCCTCGCCGATGCCGATGTGGGCGATGCCCTTGTCTTTCATAACCGTCTGGATGTCCGCAAAGTCCAGATTGATGATGGCGGGCAGATTGATCAGATCCGTGATGCCCTGCACGGCCTGCTGCAGCACCTCGTCCGCTTTCTTCAGGGCCTCCGGCATGGTAGTGCGCCTGTCCACGATCTGCAGAAGCTTGTCATTGGGAATGACGATCAAGGTGTCTACATTCTCTTTGATGCGCTCGATGCCGTTTACGGCGTTCACCATCCGGGCCCTGGCCTCGAACCGAAAGGGCTTGGTCACCACGCCCACAGTCAGTATCCCCATGTCCTTGGCCAGCTTGGCCACCACAGGGGCCGCACCGGTTCCCGTGCCGCCTCCCATGCCGCAGGTGACGAACACCATGTCCGACCCTTTCAGCGCGGCGGAGATCTCCTCGGCGCTCTCCTCGGCCGCTTTCTCGCCGATCTCCGGCTTCGCTCCCGCGCCCAGTCCCTTGGTCAGCTTCTCCCCGATCTGTAGGAGCTTCGGAGCCTTGCACAGCTGCAGGGCCTGCTTGTCCGTATTCACCCCGATAAAGTCCACGCCGTCTATCCGTTCGTCAATCATTCTATTTACAGCATTATTACCTGCGCCTCCCACACCGACCACAATAATCTTGGCTGCAGATTCAGCATCGTTCGTCTTAATCTCAAGCAAAGGTAAATCCTCCTTTTCCCATCTCTTCATTACCGCTTCTACTATCATATAATCATTTTTCAAATTAATCAACTATTTTTTATGAAAATACTCCAAATATTCCCCAAACCGGGTCACGCCTCCGGCTTAAAAACATATTTCCCGCTGTTTGCGTCATAGGTCTGCATCTGTAAGGTCCCCCTCTTTCCCTCCAGGCTGGGCAGAAGCTGTGAGAGGAGCATGAGCTTGTCCTCCAAAGTGGCGCTGTCGCTGCCCAGGGAGACCTTGACCTGTTCAAAATACAGCGTCACTGCCCCTGATCTGTTGAAGTAGATCTTGTCCGATATCAGCTTATACTTCTGCAGCAGCTGCGTAATGCTCAGAATGCTGTCAAAGATCTCCTCGTTTCCCACAGGCAGCTTCTCCCCTGTAATCATATGGTCAAACTGCAGCCCCATGATCTGGGGCACGCCGGAGGTCTTGATGCCTGAGCTCTCCACCACATACCCGTCCCTGTCGAAATAGATATAGGTGTCCAGATACCGTACACAGCCTGTGAGGGTCTTCTCGTACACAATGATCTTAACCGTGTCCGGAGAGAGAATGTCCACGTCCACCACATCCACGAAAGGGATGCCCTCTATCCCCTTATTCTTGTACTTTAAGGAAAGATAGAGGGAATTGTCCCCAAAGGGCCCGCTCATGACCAGCTCCTTGATTTCTTCCTCCGTATAATGGACATTTCCCTCCACGTAAACCGTCTCCACGGTATATGTCTTTTTCAGATAGCCCACTGCCCCTGCCGCTGTCAAAAGCAACACGGCCAGCAAGGCCCAGATACCCACTCTGCTCTTCCTAAACACTTGCCACACGCGCTCCTAATTCTCTGAAATCCCTGCCTATATTCTCGTATCCCCGATAAATATAGGGACATCCTGCCACAATGGTCTCTCCCTCCGCCATCAGCCCGGCCACCACCAACGCGGCGCCGCCCCGCAGCTCCCTGGCCTCCACGCAGGCGCCCCGCAGAGTCTCCACGCCGTGGACCAGCACGCTTTTGGACTCCCTCGTTTCCACCGAGGCCCCCATCTTTTCCAGCTCCTCCACAATCCGGAACCGATTCTCGAAAATCCGCTCCTCGATGCGGCTGCAGCCCGTTCCTCTCGTCTCCACCGCCAGCACCAAAGACTGGAGATCCGTGGGAAAACCCGGGTAAGGCGCCGTGACCAGCTCTACGGCCGCAGGTCTGGCGGGAGCCTGTACATAGATGCCCTCCTCCGAGCTGTATACATGTCCCCCCATCTGCAGGGCCACCGCCAGCACCGACTGCATCTCGTCCTCCGGAGCCTGCTCCAGAAGCACGCTGCCTCCTGTCCCCATGCAGCCGAACAGGTAAGTCCCTGCTACAATTCTGTCTGCAGGCACCGTGAAGTCCGTCCCGCACAGCCTCCTGCCGCCGTGAATCACAAGTCTCCCTGTCCCGACTCCCTCTATCCATGCGCCGCACCGCTGCAGGAAGCGACACAGGGCCGAAATCTCAGGCTCTCTGGCAGCCCCCTCCAGCACCGTGTTTCCGTCCGCCGTCACCCCCGCCAGAATAATATTCTCCGTGGCTCCCACGGAGGGGAAAGGCAGGCTGACGGCGGCTCCGTGCAGCCTGTGGGAAAATGCTTTCAATCGTCCGCTCTCTTCCACGAACTCCACGCCCATCTGCCCAAGCGCGGACAGATGCAGATCAATGGGGCGTTCGCCGATGACGCATCCCCCGGGATGCTCCATGACCACCTCTTTGCATCTCCCGATCAGCGCTCCCAGAAGACACAGTGAAGAGCGCATCCCTCTCACCGCATCCCGGGGCATTTCAGCCCTCTGCACCTGGGAGGAATCCACGGCAATCCCTGTCTCCTGCCAACGTATGCTGCAGCCCAGGCTTTTTAACAGGCTGACCATGGAATACACATCCGCTATTCTGGGACAGTTCCTGATAAGGGAACTCTCCTCACATAACAGCGTGGCCGCCAGTATGGGCAGCGACGCATTTTTAGAACCTTGTATCCGAACCTTTCCCTGCAGGGCAATGCCGCCCTGAATACGAATAGAATCCATAATCCACCATCCGGCTTTATTGATTGCATATTCTATCCTATGAGGAAAATGCCCGAAACGTACCTTGTCCCACTGCGGAGCGCCAAAGAGCCCCCTCAAAAAGGCCCGCTCACAGTTCTTTCAATTGGATCCGCCTTGCCACGCTTAAGACCAGCCCGATCTCTATCAGCAGAAACATCACCGAGGAACCTCCGTAGCTGATAAAGGGAAGCGATATCCCCGTGTTGGGAATACTGTTGGTCACCACGGCAATATTCAGGATGGCCTGTATGGCAATATGCCCCATGACTCCCACCACCAGCATGGCGCCGAACAGATCCGGCGCGTTGTTTGCGATCACCATCATCCGCCACAGCAGCATAATGAACATAATGATCACGGACACGGCTCCAAGAAGACCAAGTTCCTCACAGATGATGGAGAAGATCATGTCGTTCTGGGCCTCCGGCAGAAAGTTCAGCTTCTGCATGCTCTGTCCCAGGCCCTTGCCCCAGACCCCGCCGCTTCCGATGGCGTACAGGCCCTGGAGGGTCTGGAAACCCGTGCCCGTGGCGTCGCTCTCCGGATTCAGCCAGGTGGCGATTCTCCCGAAGCGGAAGTTCACCTCCTCCCCCTCCGCCGCGTTCTGGGTGGAGGACACGGCCAGGAATACCACCAGCACTGCCGCGGCCGCCACTGCCACGCCCATGATGACGAATTTCTTATAGTCCGGACTGGCCACGAACACCATCAGCACGGAGATCCCCATGATGATGATGGCAGAGCTTAAGTTCCTGGTGATCAGGTAGACCTCCAGCACCACGGGCATGGGCAGGAGGATCATGATGGCGAACCCTTTCATGGTACGCACGCTCTTCCCCATCTTGCACACCATCACTGCCAGAAAGAGAATCAGGCACAGCTTTCCCACCTCAGCGGGCTGCAGGTTCAGACCGATGCCCGGAATCTTGATCCATCTGTAGGCTCCGTGGGATTCCACGCCCAGCCCCGGAATCTTCACCAGAGGCACCAGCGCCATGGCCACCACATATCCCAGCAAAGCGAAGCGCTCCCAGAAATGGTAGGGAATATTCGCCACGATGATCATCAGCACCATGCCGATGACAATGGCGATCAGCTGTTTCTTCATATAATATGTAGTGTCCTCGTAGCTCTGGAACGCCTCGTAGGAACTGGCCGAGTAGATCATCACCAGACCAAAGCCCAGCAGGAACAGCACGATGAACAAAAGGCTGTAGTCAAAAAAGTATTCCGACTGTTCTTTTTTCTTCCGTTTCAGATTAGCCTGTGCCCTCATCCATGCTCCTCTCTATAACTGATTCACGTATTCCTTGAAGAGACGCCCCCGCTCCTCGTAGTCCCGGAACATTCCCCAGCTGGCACAGGCCGGTGACAGAAGCACCGCGTCGCCGCTTTTTGCAAGATCCGTGCACAGTTTCAGACATTCCTCAAAGGTGTCGGCAAAGCGGATTTTGTCAAATCCATGTCTTCTCGCGCACTCCGCGATTTTCTCCCTTGTCTGTCCGATCAGCACCAGACATTTCACTTTGCCCTCAAAGCTTTCAATCCATTCGTCGTAGACGCTACCCTTGTCGTACCCTCCGCCGATCAGAATCGTCGGTTTGCTCATGGCCCGGATGCCCTGAATGGCCGCGTCCGGGTTGGTTCCCTTTGAATCATTGTAATAATCCACGCCCTCTTTCGTGTCCACGAATTCAATGCGGTGCTCCACTGCGCGGAACTCTTTGATGACGCCGAGTATGGTATCCAAAGGCACTCCCATACCCCGGGCGACCGCAATGGCTGCCATGACATTCTCCACATTGCACAGGCCCACCAGCCGCATGTCCCTGTGGATGTCCAAAAGCGCTTTCCCCTGTCCGGAAACACTCTGAAAGATCCTGTCTCCCTTCAGATAGTATCCCTCCTCCAGCTCTCTTCTGGAGGAAAAATACACCACCCTGGCAGGGCACCTCTGGCCGAATCCCCTTGTGTATTCGTTCTCGTAATTGAGCACGCAGATATCGTCTTTTGTCTGTTTTGCGGCAATGTTCTCCTTTGCCGCTATGTAGGCCTCCATGGTGTGGTGACGATTGAGATGATCCGGCGTAATGTTCAGGATTGCCGATACAGCCGGGTGAAAGCTGCTCGTAGTCTCCAGCTGGAAAGAGCTGATCTCTCCCACCGTCACGGAATCCGCGGCGGTCTTTCGGGCCTCCGAGGTATAGGGATTTCCGATATTGCCCACCACGAAGACTTTTTCCTCCCCCAGATGGGCTTTCATGATCTCCCCCACCAGCGTGGTGGTGGTAGTCTTGCCGTTAGTACCCGTGATGGCTGCTACCCTGCCTCTCTCCTGCAAAAATCCCAGCTCGATCTCCCCTATGATCTCTGCGCCGCTCTCCCGCAGACGGTTTACAAGGGGGCTGTCAGTGGGCACTCCGGGGCTTAGGACCACGGCCTGAATCTCCTCCCCAAGGTCCTCCGGCCATTCTCCCGCCACACAAACCGCTTTGCTTTCCTCAGGAAGCAACGCCCTCAAATCCTTTTCGGTCAGCTTCTCGCTGCTGTCGTAGAGCACAACCTCCGCCCCCATATATTCCAGACAGGCCACGGCGCTGATTCCGCTTATACCGGAGCCCACCACAAGGAATTTCATTCCTCGGAATTTCATTCCTCGGAATTTCGTTTCTCCAAGTTTCTCTACTGATTTCATTTCCGTTCCTTTCCTGATGTTATTCCGGTCCCGCTTTTGCAGGTATGTTCTCCTGTTCCTGCGGTTCAGATGCCCCGCAGGGCCACCAGACACATCAAAGCCGTAATGATAGTGAACAGCGCCGTGATCTTCGTCTCCGACCATCCTCCCAGCTCGAAATGATGGTGCAGGGGCGCCATCCGAAAGATCCGCTTGCCGCCGCTGAGCTTATAATAACCCACCTGCAGAATCACGGAACAGACCTCCGCCAGATAAATCAAACCGATAATCACGATGTACAGCGGCATCTGCAGCATATAGCCGCAGGCCGCCACGAAGCCTCCCAGCGCAAGGGAGCCCGTGTCTCCCATGAACACCGCCGCCGGATGTACGTTAAACAGCAGAAATCCCATCAGTGCACCGGCCACGGCGCAGGTGACTGGTTCAATCCCCGCCGAGCTGCCTATGGCCACCACGGAGAAGAACACCGCGATCATCAAAGTGACGCTTGCCGCCAGCCCGTCCAGCCCGTCCGTGAAGTTGGCCCCGTTTGCCGTGCCCAGTGTGACGAAAAACAGAATGGGCACATTCCAGACGCCGAAGTCCAGATACAGCTCCGGCGCAAAAGGCACTCTCATGGCAAGGCTTACATCCGTATATCGGGTCAGATACCAGACAAAGATTCCCGTGGCCATGAGCTGTCCCGATAGCTTCTGCCAGGGCGAAAGCCCCATGGAACGCCTGCATACAATTTTTATGTAATCATCCAGCAGCCCTACCAGCCCAAATCCCACCGTCAAAAGCAGCACGGGCGCCGTCTTCGGATAATCCTTTATGAACAACAGGGAGGTGGCGGTGACACTGAAGAGAATTAATATGCCTCCCATGGTAGGTGTGCCCATCTTCTTCAGATGGGCGGCAGGTCCGTCGTCCCTGACCGTCTGGCCGCATTTCAGCCACCTGAGGAAAGGAATCAGCACCGGTCCCATAAAAGCGCTGACAAAAAAGGAAAACATCACTGCTGTAATACTGATCTTGCCCATCGTCTATCCCTCTCACAAATATGATTCCGTCTCCTGTCTGCCGCCGTGAAATTCTCTCTTTCACTCTATGCCCAGATAGGGAAGAATATTCTCATAAAGCTGTCGTACGATCGGTGCAGCTACCTGACTGCCGTAATAGACCCCCTGGGGATTGTTCACGATCGCAATGGCGATCACCTGAGGATTCTGCGCCGGGGCAAATCCGATGAAAGAGGCGATATAGCGTCCGCTGCCTCTGGGAAGCGTCTGGCTGGTGGCTGTCTTGCCTCCGATGCGGAAGCCCTCCACCTGGCCGTTGGATCCGCTGCCCTCCTGCACCACCATCTCCAGGATTTCCCGCATGGTGGCGCTGGTCTCCTCCGACACAATGTCTGAGGACACGGGATATGTAAAGCACTCCACCTCATTCCCCTGGGCATCTATGGTCCGGATGCCGAAGTGGGGGGTAATCCGTCTCCCTCCGTTTATAATAGAAGAAACGGTAGTCAAAAGCTGTATGGGCGTAATCTGAAAGGACTGGCCGAAAGCCACTGTTGCAAGCTCTACATTTCCCATGTCCTCTTTCTTATGCATGATTGTTCCGGCCTCTCCCGGCAAATCCACGCCGGTCATTTTCTTCAGGCCGAATTTCTCGAAATACTCGTAATAACCGTCCACTCCCAGACGCAGTCCCACGGTAATCAGAGCCGGATTGCAGGAATTCATCATGGTATGGGTGAAATCCTGGCTGCCGTGTCCTGTCCTCTTATGGCAGTGGATTCTCCTGTCATCCACCATGATAAAGCCCGGGCAATTGAAATTGCTCTCCGGCGTTACCGCGCCGGCCTCCAAGCCTGCCGCCGCCGTGATGATCTTGAATGTGGAACCCGGTTCGTATGTATCGTTGATGCAGCCGTTGCGCCAGAGACGGTTCAGGAGATCCTGGGTCTCCTCCTGGCTGATATTCTCAGGCGTTCCCTCCGGCAGCTCAAAGGGATTGTTCAAATCAAACTCCGGCACATTGACGCAGGCATAGATTTCCCCGTTTTGAGGATTCATCACCAGGATGGACACGCTGTCCGCCTCCTTGGTGGCCATTGCCTGTTCGGCAAGCTGGGTGGCGTAGGCCTGAATATTCCGGTCAAGGCTGATACACAGATCCAGACCGCTCACCGGCTCTATGCGCCGCTCTCCCGCCGCCTCCACCTCGATCCCCTTGGCATCCGTCACTGTCAGAATCTCACCGGGCTCTCCCTGCAAATATTCGTCGTAGATCACCTCCAGGCCTATGATTCCCTGATTGTCGCCGCCGGTAAATCCCAGCACCTTGCTGGCCAGCTCGTCATAGGGATAGTACCTCTTATAATCTTCGTCCACTTTCACGCCGGCCAGGTCGTATTCCCTGATTTTATCTCCCAGTTCCTTATCCACATTGCTCTTGATCCGCTCCATGGAGGAATACTTCTCCACCCGTTTGCGGACATAGTCCTCGGAAAGCTCCAGTTCCCTGCTCAAGACTGCGATGACTTCCTCCGGGTTCTCCACCTGATTGTGGATGACGGATATGGTACACACTGTCCTGTTGTCCGCCA
>JAAWOU010000113.1 GCA_022799755.1 Lachnospiraceae bacterium | reverse complement strand
TTTGTCAAGTGTTTTTGAGAAAAAAGTGGGTGATTTTTTGAGACAGAGGTCTGAAAGCCCCATGAAATAAGGGCTGAAGATTCCGAGAAGTTATAAAAAGAGAACGGAGGATTGGGATGAAGAAAAGACGACGAGATCCGCAAAAGGGCAACCCGGCCAGAAGCAGCCCGGGGATGCGCACAAGCAAGGGCACATTGTCCTATTTTCGCAGACATTGGATGTTCTATGCGATGCTGGCGCTGCCGATTCTGTACTACTATCTGTTCTGCTACCGGGCCATGCCCGGGGTGGTGATTGCCTTTAAGAACTTTAATATGTTCAAGGGTATGTGGGACAGTCCCTGGGTGGGGCTGGAGTATTTTGAACGTGTGGCACAGTCCAAAACTTTCTGGCTGTCCGTGCGCAACATGATGACCCTGAACATACTGGGGCTGGTGCTGGGATTCCCTCTGCCGATCATCCTGGCGCTGTTTCTGAATGAGATCGTCCATGCCGCGTTTAAGAAGACCGTGCAGACAGTCATCTATCTGCCCCATTTCATCTCCTGGTCCGTGGTGGGCGGTATGATGTACCAGATCTTCGCTTCCTCCGGACTGGTGAACACAATCATTAAGGGATTGGGAGGGCAGCCGATTTCTTTCCTCTCCAACAACGGATGGTGGATCTTTACTTATTTTATCGTAGGCGTCTGGAAGAGTATCGGGTGGAACACGATCATCTATCTCTCGGCCATGACGGGAATCGACCAGGAGATCTACGAGGCGGCCCGGGTGGACGGATGCTCCCGCTTCCGGATGATGACGGCCATCACGGTTCCCTGTATCAAGGATACCGTGGCCATCATGCTGATCCTGGCGGTGGGCGGTCTGGCAAGCATCGGATTTGAACAGCCTTTCGTCATGCAGAACAGCACGGTGATGGAGGTGGCGGATGTGGTGAGCACCTTTGTATACCGGGTGGGCTTAGAACAGGGGAAATTCAGCATCGGTACTGCCGTGGGCCTTGCACAGTCTCTGATCAACTTTGTGCTGGTACTTAGCGCCAATGCCATCAGCAAGCGCGTGTCCGGCAACGGTATCTGGTAGAGGAGGGATTGGCATGAAAGATAAAGTGTTTAAAGGCTTTACGGTGTTTGTGGTGGCTGTCATCGGATTGTGCTGTCTGATTCCGTTTCTGCACATTGTTGCCATGTCCTTTTCCAACAAGACGGCCGTAATGCGGGGAGAGGTCTTCCTCTGGCCCAGCGGCTGGGATTTATCCGCCTACAAGGCCGTGTTTAACAATAAGGGATTGATGGACTCCATGTGGTTCACCCTGTTTCTGACGTTGGTGCACACTTTAATCTGTCTGGTAATGACGATTCTGTGTGCGTATCCCCTGTCGCGGCCGGGGCTGAAATTGAAGTCCCCTCTGCTGATCTACATCCTGTTTACCATGTATTTCAGCGGCGGCATGATTCCGGGATATTTAAATATCAAGTCCCTGGGACTTTTGAACAATTTCTGGGTGTTGATTCTGCCGGGCATGTTGTCCACCTACAACATGATCCTGATGAAGAGCTTTTTCCAGTCCATGCCCAGAGAGCTGGAGGAATCGGCCTATGTGGACGGGGCCAATGACCTGGTGGTGCTGATCAGGATCGTACTGCCGCTCTCCAAGGCCATGCTGGCCACCATTGCCCTGTTTTACGCCGTGGGCAGATGGAACGGCTTTATGGATGCCATCCTGTACATCAACGACGAGAGCCTGTACACCATTCAGGTGCGTCTGCGCCAGTTGATTCAGGCCAGCCAGGTGAGCACTATGCTGGAAGACATTCCGGAGATGAAATCGGATCTGATTGCGGAGACGGTGAAAGCGTCCTGCCTGGTGTTCAGCATGATTCCGGTCATGATTGTCTATCCATGGCTCCAGAAATATTTTGTCAAGGGTGTTATGATCGGTTCCGTTAAGGGTTAAAGGTTATTCTGCCGGCAATCGGCAAGTACATAACAAACAAAATTCAAAGGAGGTACTGTTTTATGAGGAAGTTTTTATCATTGACGCTGGCAGCGGCATTGGTGCTGGGTCTCACAGCCTGCGGAGGCAAGGACCAGACGTCCGGCAGCGGCGAAAGCTCCGGCGCGGGAAATCAGTCCGGGGGGGTACTGAGGGCAAGGAGAGCAGCGAGAGCCAGGATGCTTCCGCAGAAGCCACAACGCTTTCCGTCATGATGTATGACCGCGGCAATACCACGGAGACCTATGGTTCTGCCACGGACAACTACTGGACCCGGTGGGTACAGAAAGAATTCGGAGATCCCAACAACATTACAATCACCTATGTTCCCGTGCCTCGTTCTGAGGACGCGCAGAAGGTGAATACTCTGATGGCAGGAGGCGAAGCCCCTGACATTATCTTCAGCTACGACAGCAATATGATCATGCAGTTCGGCAAGGACGGAGGACTTGTGGAACTAAGCAGTCTGATTCAGGAATACGGCCCCAACCTTTCGGAGAATCTGGCGGAGACAATGTCCTACGGACAGTCCGAGGGAAATCAGTGGGCGATTGTGGCAAAACGCGTGGACGTGGGCTGGCACAGCATGTATATCCGCAAGGACTGGCTGGATGAAACCGGCTATACGCTGCAGACGGATGCAGATGGATTTTACCATATGAGTATAGACGATTTCACGGATCTGCTGCATCAGTTTAAGAATCTGGATCCCTCTAATCAGGGAAGCGAGATGTTCCCCCTTGGTCTGATCGGTGCATGGGACGCCGGATTGGCGGACACCATCATCAAGGCTTATGTGAATACGGCGGAATTGACGGATGAAATGCATGCCTGCTACAACGATATGTTCTGGCCCGGGTATAAGGACGGCGTGCGCTACTTAAATCAGCTGTACCATGAGGGGATGGCGGATCCTGACTTCATGGTGGATACCGATACTTCCTACACATCCTTTAACGGCCTGCTCAGCAACGGACGCATCCTGGCTTTCGGCCATGACGCGGCGGAGGTGACCGGCGTGAAAGCGCTGTACGAGACGGATTCCGAGGCGGAAGTGGTTCCGTTCTACCTGGACAATGTAAACGGAGAACCCTTTAACAGGGTATATGCGCCTACCGGCATGTATATCGCGGTTCCCGCTACCTGCAAGAATCCCGAAAATGCCATCAAATATCTGGACTGGATGTCTGTCTGGGACAATGCGAAAGTGTTCCACTACGGATTTGAGGGAGTGCATTACAGCCTGGAGGGAGACACGGTTACCACCATTCAGTACACGGACGAGGAAAAGGCCGCTTCAGAGTATGACTTTGAGCGCATCACCGTAGGCGACTTTATGCTTGTCTATAACGGCAAACCCTACGGATATAAGGATTCCACAGAGGGAATGGACGAAGTGACTGCCAAGATGAAGAAGCTGGCTTACGACGCGTTCAAAACCGCGGAGGTCGGCGGGCAGGCGGACTATTATTTCCAGGGGATCAAGACCGAGGCCGACGAGAAGTACGCAGGTCTGCTGCCCGGACTGACAAGCGAGCTGCCCACCCTGATTACCTGTAGTCCGGAGGAATTTGACGCCGCATACGACAAGGTGCTGCAGGACTGGCTGGATGCAGGCGGGCAGGAAGTGCTCGACCAGAAGATCGCGCTTTATAACGAATTGGAAGCTGCAAAATAATTTTTGGCAGCAGGACAGACGCAAGCCTGCGTGAGGTTGGTGCGGGCTTGCGTTTTCTATACACACGGGCACCCAAAGGAAAATGTCAGCAGAGCTGACGAGTGCCCGGCGCACGAGCAGGGGAGAAGTGCGTTCCACTGCTCGATTACCCTGAAAGGAGGCAGCAGATGCAGGATTCTTATTTTAACCGGGAGCTGGTTCCCGGTCAACCCATTCGTCCGTTTATGGTGGCCGGGGTTTTGGAGAAAGACTATCCGGGGGAGCGCACGGGCCGGGCCATGCGGGAGTATTTTGAGGAGATGCTGGCGGGAGCGGAGGCGGATTTTGCCGGAAAAGAGTTCCGGGAATTTGACGATTTCACCCTCTGCGGCATGGAGGGAAAATGGACCGTATGCGACGCCTGGTCGCCCAGGTATGCGGACGGACATTATTACGTCATGGAAAAGCTGGCCATGATGCCGATATATCTGGAGCTGGAGAGCGAATGCGAACAGGAGATCACGGTGCGGACCCAGGAATGCAGGCTTCTGGTCATGCTGAACGGCTGCACTGTATACAACAACACGGACATCCATACCAGAAAGCGTCCCAGACGCTATGTGTTTGAGCATGTGGTAAATCCCAACCGGGAGACAATTCCGCTGAAGCTTCGGGCTGGCAGGAACACGCTGATCGCCGTCACCGGGCAGATTAACCGGGGAACCGGCATCAGCTTCAGCATGGAACTGGTGTCCTCCCAGGCGCCTCTGCGGGCCGGCGTACCCTTAAACATGGCAGAGGATGTGCGTGCGGAAATCTTCCGCAGCCAGACGGAGACCCATCTGGAGGATGACGGCTATGTCTTGGGAGAGACGCCCAGGCTTCATGTGGGCGGCTTTCCGCTATCCCATTGTCAGGTGGAGCTGCAGGTGTCCCGGACAGGGGGAGAGGCGCTGTTCTCCACGGCGCTTGGGGCTGCGGAGGAAAGCGCGCCGGCACACAGATCTGAAGAGGACACCCAAGATGGGGGGAATTATAAAGATGGAGATGTGGCAATACCGGGGATAAAGGAGCATGGGGAATATCAGGTCCAAATGGTCTGGCGGCTGCCGGACAAAACGTTCCTGACTCAGAAGACCCTGAAGTTCTCCGTGGCGGAGGTGCTTGCGCCCTATCCCGGCTGGGAGCATTTCGAGGAGAGGCGCCGCCAGACGCTGGAGCGCCTGGCACAGCAGGGGAATGCCCTGGGGCTGTACCGTCTGGGCCGTGCCCGGGAGATAGACCATGAGATGATCCGGGCCATGTGCCGCAAGATCGAGACCAGGGCGGACTGCGCCGATTTCGACCTGCTGCCGCTGCTTTGGCTGATGTGGGAGGACAGAGGGGCCGGCCTTTTGGACAGGGATATCGTGGAGACGGTGAAGCGTGCGGCGCTGGGCTTTCGGTACTGGGTGGACGAGCCGGGGACCTCTTCCATGTTCTACTGCTCGGAAAACCACCGCATCGGGTTCCATGTCTGCGAGTATCTGGCAGGGCTTCTGTACCCGGAGGATATCTTTACCAACTGCGGCCAGAACGGCATGTACCACTCCTTAAAGGGCCGCATGCATCTGGTGGAATGGCTGAATCAGCGCTGCCGGGCAGGTTTCGACGAGCCCCATTCGGACTCTTATCTGCCTGTGACTCTGTCGGCGCTGCTGGTGCTGCGGGAAGTGCTGCCCATGGAGGAATACCCCCTGCGGAATATGGTGAATGTGCTTTTGGACTTCCTGACTTTTATCTTTGCGGTGAGCAATTTCGACGGTGTCATGGCAACCCCCAGGGGGCGCAGCTACAATATGCCCCTGAGGACCAGATTCTCCAGCACCATCAACGGAATCTTCTGGATTTACTTCGGAAACGCGCCTGCAAATGTGAAGTTTGCCAATCAGGAGATGGCGTTTAGCTACTATGTGCCGCCCAAAGCGCTGTGTGAGCTGGCGGATAACTTCACGCCTGCCACCTTTACCTTTAAAGAGGGCATCATGCACTTTGACAAACACAATGCGGACTTTACCATCCGCCGCACGCCGGAGTACATGATCGGCGGCGTCCGGGACCACAATGTGGGAATGTGCGACATGCATTTCATCTCCGCCATGATCGCTCTGCCGGGGGATATCACCCTGTTCTTCTCCTCGCCCAACAACGTGGCCGAGGGCAGCGGACTGCGGCCGGACTACTGGGCGGGCCAGGCTTTCATGCCCCGTGTGCTCATGCACGGCCGGACCCTGGCGGTGATATGGCACAATGTGAACAATCCGGATATCTGGATGACCCACTGCCATTTCAACGCCCGCAAGTTCGACCGGGTGGTGTCCGAGGCGGGCTGGACTTTCGGCCAAAAAGGGGACAGCTATGTGGGCATTTATTCCAGCGCCCCGCATTCGTTCGGCAAGGTAGGTGCTTATGCGGGAAGAGAGCTGGTCTGCGGCGGCAATGAGACCGTATGGCTGGCAGAGTGCGGCAGTAAGCGGGAGGACGGAAGCTTTGACAGGTTCTGCAGGAAGCTGCTGGAGGCAGAGATCAGGCAGGAGGGAGAGCAGTTTGCGTTCGCCTCTCCTGGCAGCGGCAGGCTGGAGTTCGGCCTGACGGAGGGATTCCTGGCGGATGGGGAGCCCGTGGAGATCAAAAACGATCTGGTGTCCTGCCCTTATCTGCATTCCCGCTACGGAAGCGGACGTTTCGACTATACCTGCCCGGGATTTACGCTCACCCAGTGGTCGTACCCGGCAAGCGAATAAGATTGGCGTCCGGCCGGGGAGATTCCCCGGCCGGACAGGCAGAGAGGCAGGAGGGAGACAACGATATGAACGAGATTCTTGAGAGGAAGGATTCCGCCTATGAAAAGGGGTTTCGGGAGCCCGAGGAGGTCATCCGCCTGATCGGCGAGAGAATGCTGGTGCACCGGTCAAGGGTTGCGCTGACTTTGCGCCCCTATCTGAAACAGGAGCATATGGCGCTGTCGCCTATCTCCCAGATGGCAAAGCTTTATCTGGACCGGACCTATCCCCAGGCCCGGCCGGGGGACATTGCCTATATCAGGACCTGGGCCATGGCGGACCGGGACTCGGAGGCGGCCCTTACCGTGGCGGGAAATGCCCGGATCTGGCTAAACGGTGAGGAGGTATACCACAGGCGGGATTTCGGGAAGCCGCTTAGCGGGGAGATCAGGGAATCTGAATACGAAATTGTAAACGTACGGCTGCGGAAAGGCAAAAACGATCTGCTGATGAAATGCGAGAAAGGGGAGACAAGCTTTGGGCTTCTGCTCTATATCGCCTATCCCCGGTATCCTTTCCGCTGGACCAGGGATTACCTTTTGTCAGTGCGTCCCACCCTGCCCTTTGAAGAGATGGAGGGGACGGAGGGATTCGCGCATCTGGGGCCGCTGCCCGGGGACGCCCATACGCGCTGCCTCCAGGAGGCCATAGAGCGGGGGGAAATCGGATATGGGGACCGGCTGTGCCTGCCCTCCCGGGACAAGATACAGTGGGAGCCCAGATGGAGGGAGGAAGATCTGGGGAACCGGGTGGACTTCGCTAGGGTGTACGGCAGCAGCGAGGGCTGCGGGTACGCGCTGAGCTATGTGGAGAGCCGGCAGGGGGAGACGTACGAACTGCGGCTTTCGGCTTCCGGCGGCGCAAGGGTCTTCATAGACGGAGAAATGACGGAGGTCTTGGAGAGCCGGGAGCATAAATTTTCCATAGCCGGAAACGGTAAGAGGCGGGAGATTCTGGTAAAGCTGCCACGGACGGGGCCGGAGTGGTGGCTGGAGGGCGCTGTCCTGGCAGAGAGCGGGGAGGAGGTACACTGCGTGCCCTTTGTGCAGGTGGGCAGCAGGGGGGCTGCCCGGTGGATTGTCACCGGACCCTATGTGACGGAGGTGGGAAATCCTCTGTGGATTCCCTTTGCGCCGGAGCATGGGATACAGTTTGAACACCCCTATCCGCTGGGAAATTACGGGCATGCGTTCTGGCGCCTGCCCCAGAGGGAGGCCTACATCCGGCCTTACCGGGACGGTATCTTCTTCGGGCAGTGGTTCTATGCGGTTCAGGTGGGGCTGCACGGTCTGATGTACGCCGCGAAGACCACGGGAAACGGAGAGCATCTTCGCTATTATCTGGACAGCATCCAGACCATGGCGGACTATTTTGACTACAAGGACTGGGACAAAGAGCAGTTCGGGGATCCCACCCTTACGCCAAGGGCCTGGGGACTTCCGGATCTGGACGCCTGCGGCACTGTCGGCGTGTCGCTGATCGAGGCCTATGAAATGACCGGGAACCCGAAGCTGCTCCCGGTGATCCGTGCCGTGGGAGACGCGGTGATGACCCATATTCCCAGGTTTCCGGACGGGACCTATTTCCGGGTCAAGACCATGTGGGCGGATGATCTGTATATGAGCTGTCCTTTCCTTGCCAGGCTGTACCGCCTCACCGGGGACAGGACCTATGAGGAACAGGTGCACCTGCAGGTGGCAGGCTTCAAAAAGCGTCTTTGGATTCAGGAGGAGCGGATTTTCTCGCACATCTATTTCCCCGGGGAGGAGCAGATGAGCGGCATTCCTTGGGGCCGGGGAAACGGCTGGATAGCCGTGACTCTCACGGAGATTCTGACGCTTCTTCCCAGGGAGAATCCCTGCTGGGAGGAAGAGCTTGCGCTGTACCAAAGCTTCATGGAGGGAGCTCTGGCCTGCCAGGACGCTTCCGGTATGTGGCATCAGGTGCTGAACCGGCCGGACTCCTATCTGGAGACGTCCTGTACGGCCATGTTCCTGCTTAGCATTGCCAGGGGAGTGAACAGAGGATGGCTGGAGGCGGAAAGGTTCGAGCCCTGTATGGAAAAGGCCTGGACCGCCCTGCTGCAGCATTCCGTGGACGCTGTGGGGGATGTGTACGGCGTGTGTCTGGGCTCTGGCTGTGCAAAGGATGCCCAGTATTACAAAGAACTGCCCGTGAAGAAAAACGACGACCATGGAACGGGGATTATTCTGATGGCGGCGACCGAGAAGTGTGCGGGAGGTCGGAAAGCTTAAGGCTGCGCCGTATGAATAAATAAGGCTTGTGAGGCCCTGCGCTTTTGCGCAGAGGAGTCACAAGCCGTTTTTGCGTGATGCCCGTCCGCGAATCATACCGAAAAGGATACGAAATCAATCCTCCGCGTCATCCACATCCGCCGCCACCGCGGATACCACGCTGGAGACTACGGATATGACAACCGCAATGATGATGATCAGCAAACCTCCGCCTAATACAATGAACATGATGCAAATCCTCCTGTCAGATTTCTTTAAAATTAAGGCCTGTGGGCCGTTTCGTGCCTAGAATGAAAATATTGTACCATATCCGGCGGGAAATCTCAACTGCTTTTCACGGACTGTTTTCATTTTTATATTTTGGAAATAGTGGTTGTGCCTCCGCGCCGTTTTTGGTATGATCGTATTGACACTGACAGATCAGGCGGATGCCGGAGACTTGGGCAGAAGCCGGTAGTTTTAGGGAGGGATCAGATGATTACGATTTCCCTGTGTATGATTGTAAAAAATGAAGAGAAGATATTGGAGCGATGCTTAGACAGCGTGGCCGACCTGGTGGATGAGATCGTCATAGCGGACACCGGTTCCACGGACGCCACCAAGGAGATCGCCGGGCGGTATACGGAGCGGGTCTATGATTTTCCCTGGATTGACGATTTCAGCGCGGCCAGGAATTTTGTGTTTTCCAAAGCCACCCAGGAATATATATATTCTGCGGACGCGGATGAGGTGCTGTCCCCGGAGAACAGGGAGCGGTTCCGGCGCCTGAAAGAGACATTGCTGTCGGAGATTGAGATCGTACAGATGAAGTATGCCAATCAGCTCCAGTTCAATACGGTGTACAATTACGACGAGGAATATCGTCCCAAGCTCTTCAAGAGAAAGCGGGATTTCGTCTGGGAGGCCCCCATCCATGAGACAATACGGCTGGAGCCCGTGGTGTATGACAGTGATATCGTCATCACTCATCTGCCCCAGTCCAGCCATGCCAAGCGGGATCTGGCCAATTTCCACAGGCATTGGGAGGCGGGGTACAGGCTGTCGAAACGGCTTTTGGGGCTTTATGCCAGGGAGTTGATGCTGGCCGGGGACAAGGAGGACTTCCTGGAGGCGGCGGGGACCTTTATGGAGGCGGCTGCGGACAACGGCAGGGACGGCGAGGAGATGACCCAGGCCTGCTGCGTGGTGGCAAAGGCGGCCAGGCTGGCGAAAGATACGGTGAATTTCTTCAAATATACTTCCAAGGTCATTGCGGAGGAGGCCTGTTCGGAGATCTGCTGCGAGATGGGGCATTTTTACGAGGAGATCTGTGACTGGGAGGAGGCGGCCATATGGTACTATAATGCCGTATACGAGACCCGGCCCATATTGGCCCTGAGGTCCGGGGGCCAGGAGAGCCTGGAGGGGCTGGTCCGCTGCTATGACGCCCTGGAGTGCCCTGAGCAGGCGGACATCTACCGGGAGGAGCTGTCGCTTCGGGAATCTGCCGGGCGCGGGCCCGGCGCCGAGAAAGAGCCGGCGGTCAGTGCCGCCTGGGACGACATGGACGGCCGGGGATGACTCGTCCGGAAAGAGAGTACGCCGCCGAGGACACCGCCGGAAAGGGAGGTACGTCTGCCAGGGACGCCGTCTGCCGGGGACGACATGGACGGAAAGAGCGGTACGTCCTAAGCAGTCCGGAACGGATATGGAAGAAAGGATAAAAATATGAGCTGGGAAGAAAATGTACGAAAAGCAGTGCCCTATGTGGCGGGAGAGCAGCCAAACAA